>SVBN01000111.1 GCA_015058875.1 Erysipelotrichaceae bacterium
GTCTTTCGTTTCGTTCAGTCCGGCTGCGATCACCCGGCAGTGCAGCAGGTATTCCAGACCGTATTCCGCCGCGAGAAGTTCGAATGCATATTTTGTGGCTTCCAGATCCAGATTGACAATGATATTTCCGGCCGGGGAAGCGACCGGCTGATCGTAATAACCGAGCTGTTTCAGTTTCTGCAGTATTTCATCTCCGACGCCGTATACGACCTGCTGTACATGTTCACCGCGGTTGAAGAAGCCGCAGTAGCTGAGGACGCTGGCATTGGTTGCCTGTCCGCCCAGGCATCCGCTGCGCTCGATCATCAGGACTTTCGATCCTGCTTTTTTTGCGCCGATTGCCGCTGCGAGTCCGGCTGCACCGCCGCCGACAACGATGACATCATAGTGACCTTTTCTTTCCATCATTTCCGTCTCCTTTTTTCTTACACACAAAGCATAATTGAAGCGCTTGCATATGTAAAAAACATATATACTATATAGTTGATAGGTATAAACTATGATGTGAAGGGAGATAAGGGATGGAACGGAATCAGCTGAGATATGTGGTTGAGACAGCCAGATACGGAAATATTACGAAGGCGGCCGAGGCACTGCACATTGCCCAGCCATCGCTTTCCGCACAGATTATTCAGCTCGAAAAGGAACTGGGGATACCGCTGTTTGAAAGGACAAGAAAACGGGTTTATCTGACCGAAGCGGGAGAGGCCTTTGTTTATCAGGCGGAACAGATCCTCAACAGCATGAATTCCCTGAAGGATACGATGAATGAATATGCACAGGAAAAACGCGGCAGTCTGAAGCTGGGACTGCTTCCAATTATGGCGCCGATCGGTCTGGTGGATATGCTGGCGGAATTCCGTGAGGAATTTCCGGATTTTGACCTTTCGGTTGCCGAAGCCGGCAGCCGTGCGCTGATTGAAAAAACGAAGCAGAATGAAACCGACGCTTCCATCGTCATCATGCAGGATGAAAGCGGCGCGGAGGGCATGCATGCTGTGTTTCTGAAAGAATCGGTGTTTGTTGCTGCAGTTCCCGCGGATCATCCGCTGGCTGGCAGAAAAGAGCTGCATACGGAAGATTTCCGTGATGAAAAACTGGTTCTGCCGCAGGGGACATTCAACCTGCAGAATCTGATTCTGGATCTGCTGAATGCAAAGGGGATACCGTATCATCTGCTCGCCAGCTGTTCGCAGACAGAAACATGTTTTGCCCTGGCGTCTCACCGCTTCGGCATTACATTCTGTTCCATGGAAATGGCGGAGCACTGTCCGTATGACAATCTGAAATTCATACCGGTAGGGGATGTACCGCAGAGAAAAATCTGGCTGGTATATAAAAAGACGCCGGAATATCATCCGGCGCTGAATGAATTCATACAGTTTGTCAGAGACTATTACGGAATCGGTGACAGTACGGACTGATACCGCAGGCATGTTTTCTGTATCTGTGCTTTTGCAGCATATGGGTGTAAAAGAGGAGGCAGAAGAAAAGATGTTTGAAGGATATGAAAAGGTGAAGGATACCGTGGACGGCATCATCACCCGGTGTGAATCGATTGTGAATCAGCTGGATCCGCAGAAGAAATACGACGGCGTGCTGAGGTATCTGCTGAAGAGCCAGTGCCGGAATGAACTGGTGCACCGATGCGCGATGCTGATAACGGAGGACCTTCCGGAAGAGGATCTCAGGGAGCTGTTCAGCGATGAAATCTATGAGGATGCGGCACAGCTGCATGAAAAGGCGCACCAAACCTGGATCAGGAAAAGGGCGGCCTGATCATGATCCGGCAGATCCGCATGATGCAGGCATTATAATAGAGAAAATGATGGGACACAGTCTGTCTCATCCGTAAAATGCTCACTTTCTGTCCTTTTTCAGACAGGCAGACGGAACTATTCTGTGGGTGCAGCGGAGGAAAACGTATGGATCAGGTAAAAATCGGAAGATATCTTCAGGAACTCAGAAAAGAAAAAGGGTATACCCAGGAACAGCTTGCGGATCATCTCAATGTCGCAAGAAGGACGGTATCCAGATGGGAAACCGGCAGTAATATGCCGGATCTGGATCTTCTGATTGAACTCTCTGATTTCTACGGCGTCGGACTCCGGGAACTGCTTGACGGAGAAAGGAAAGAGAAAGAAATGAACAGAGAAATGGAAGAAACCGTAATGAAGGTCGCAGAGTACAGCAATGCCGAGAAGGAACGCATGTCGAAAGTGGTGATGAGATTCTTTATCCTCGGAATCCTTGCACTGCTCGTGAACCTGTTTATGGAATTCAATGAGATCGCAGGAACTGCCGCGGCGGATTTTGTCAAAGGTCTGACCATCGGGATTGCCTTCGGAGTGATGCTGCTGGGAATTCTGTATCTTACCGGATACATGAATAAGTTCAGAGAGTTCAAACTGCGTCTGATCGGCAGGAAATAAGGAAATATGAAAAATACAGCCGGAGCCGCTGTATTTTTTATGGCTGTGCAAATTGTTTACGGTATGTGCCGGGCGTCATATGCATCCGCTGGTGAAACAGACGGGAAAAGTACGCTTCATTCTCAATGCCGGCATATTCCGCCACCCGGGATACCGGAAGGTCTGTATTGATCAGCAGGTTCTTCGCTTCTTCCAGACGCAGCCGGATCAGATATTCATTCGGCGGGAATCCGGTCAGCTTCCTGAATTCCCTGGAGAAATGGTATTTGCTGAAGCCGGCCTGACGGGCAAGCTCATCCATGGAGAGCGGCTCGGGAAAGTGCTCATGCATATAGCTGATGATTTTATGCAGGGAGCGGCTGCTTTTATCGGAAACCCGTTCCGGGGATGTGCCGGAGAGAACCAGATGCACCAGCATGGTGCGGAGGGCGTGGGAAGCCTTCAGCGTTCTTCTCGGGTCTGGTGTGACATAGGCCTCCAGTATGGATTCAAGATCATTCATAAAATCCGGATTCAGACTGATCTGCCTGACGCATTGCCCGGATTTTTTATATTCTTCATAGAATGCGGGAATGCCTTCCCCGCCGATATGGATATCGGTATGTTCCCAGAACGGACCGTCCGTACGGTATGTGTGCGGATTGCGGCAGTCAATCCAGAAGAGATCTCCTTCCTGCAGACGGTATGTCTTTTCTTCATATTCCAGCAGGCCGCTGCCGTGAACCGTATGGATCAGCAGGTAGGAAGAGACGGAAGTTCTTTTTGTATAGTAGTCCGGCAGGGAATACATATGGCTGAAGGACTGCAGGTGCATATCAAGGTAAAAAACATCCTCAGGAAGGGGAATGTACGGAAGGACATCCGCATATCCTCTCAGCATATAATCAGCTTCCAGAATCGGGGATACCGTATTCATATGGCTTTCAGACAGTTCTTTCCCACTGTTTCTCAGATCCTCGATCCCGTCCCCTTCAAATGAGAATTCATAATGAATCATCGGAAATTGTTCAAACATATATTCCTCCGCACGATTGTGCAAAAACAGCGCATCTTAATGCATTCATCTGACAGAATTCAGCGCTTATATTAACAGTATAACAGCAATCAAAACGATCAATATTAATCAATCGGAGGATTTATGAGACTGTATGATCTGAAGACAAATCATGAAACGGAACTTCTCGGAATTGACAGCAGACCTTATTTTTCATGGAAAATGATGAGTGAGGAAGAAAACACGGAACAGGTATCCTGCAGAATCGTTGTCAAAGACGGCAGTGAGACTGTCTGGGACAGCGGCACAAAAGAAAGTGCAGCGTCTTTGTTTGTGCCGTATCAGGGTGTTCCGCTGAAGTCACGGACACGCTATACATGGACTGTTTCCGCAACTGACAATCACGGCAATACGGCGGAAGCGGATGCCTGGTTTGAGACAGCCTTCATGGTTCCGGAGGACTGGAAGGCTGTCTGGATTGAAAATCCCGGGAAAACTGCAAAGCGGAAGAAGGGATTCGGCAATCAGCCGGCTCCGACGCTGTTCCGCAGGACCTTTGAGATTGAGGGTGAGATTGCTTCGGCCCGACTGTACGCGACATGTCACGGTATTTATGAAGCATCTGTAAACGGACAGAAAGCGGATGACCGTCTGTTTGCCCCGGAGTACACATCTTATGAAAAACTGCTCTGCTATCAGGTATATGATGTCACGGATCTGCTTCATACCGGCAAAAACGCACTCGGCATGCAGGTGGCGGACGGGTGGTATTTCTGTCCGGTTACCACAATGAACAAAAAGACCGCAAAGCAGCCGCATGCCGCACTGTATCAGCTGGAAGTAACACTCAGGGACGGCAGTCTGATCACGGTATGCTCCGACGGCAGTGAAACATGCAGTACGGGTCCGGTATGCTTCAGCGATCTGTTTGCCGGAGAACAGTATGATGCCCGCAGGGAGCTTCCCGGCTGGGATACGCCTGAATACGATGAAACAGGCTGGGAACCTGTGAAAAAAGGAAACAGGGATGTCAGAGCTCTGCAAGTACAGACCGGAAAGCCGGTGCGTGCTGTAAAGGAAATCCCGGCGCAGAATGCTTATGTTTCACCGAAGGGGGAACATATCGTTGACTTCGGCCAGGTGCTTGCCGGTCATGTCCGTTTCCGTGTGAATGCACCGGAAGGAACGGAAATCGTACTGGAACATTTTGAGATTCCGGATCAGAACGGCAATTATTTCAACAATATTCTCGGTACCAGCGGCATCGGGGAAGGCGTGGATCAGAAAGTGGTATATATATCCGACGGGAAGGAAGCCGTGTACGAGGCAAAGTTTTCATTCCACGGTTTCCGCTATATCCGCATCAGCGGCATGGATGAAATTCATAAAGAGGATTTTACCGCAGTCGCCGTATCTACCGATAAGGATGAAACCGGAACATTTGAATGCTCCGATGAGCGTCTGAACAGACTGTATGAAAATACCAGATGGTCGCAGCGCTCCAATATGCTTTCCATACCGACAGACTGCCCGCAGAGAGAAAAGGCCGGATGGACCGGTGATATCGGCATCTACGCGGCTGCATCCCTGCAGAATGAAGATACCACCGGTCTGCTGGAGCGGTGGCTGAAGAGCGTGATTGCGGATCAGCAGGATGACGGTGCGGTACCGATGGTCGTCCCGTGCAATCAGACATATCAGAACCTGAATCTGCTGCTGAAACTGACCGGAGGCATGAAAGGAAACGTCGGTCCTGCTGGATGGGGTGACGCCTGTATTCTTGTGCCTCTGGCCATGTATGAACAGACCGGAAATACCGAAGTGCTGAAGATGATGTATCCGGTAATGAAAAAATGGTGTGACTTTATTATCCGGTGCGCGGAAAAATACCGCGGCAATAAGAAGATTCCGAAAGACACGGACAGATACCTCTGGAACACAGGCTTCCATTACGGAGAATGGCTGATTCCCAGCAGAACGAAAAACGGACTGTCAGACGCAAAATCAATGAGCGCCAGCATGAAGGACGGCGTGAAATATGTACCCGAAGTGTATGCATATCTGGCGATGAAAAACTTTGCGGCAATTTCCGGTCTGCTCGGAAAAAAAGCGGAAAGCGCGTATTACCTGGATATGGCGGGGAAAATGAAGCAGGCGTTCGCGGACGGCGTGATCACGAAAGAGGGGACAATGCCGGTGGATGTCATGGGCGCCTATATCATTTCTCTGCATTACGGACTTGTTCCGGAAAATCTGCGGGAGAGTTTTGTTCAGATCATACTGAAGAAGATTGAAGAGAATCAAGGCTGCCTGGATACCGGCTTCCTGGGAACACCGGTGATCCTGGATACGCTGTGTGAAAACGGCCATGTCCGGGAAGCGTATGATCTGCTGTTTCAGAACCGCTGCCCGTCCTGGCTGTATGAGGTGGAAAACGGGGCGACGACCATCTGGGAAAGCTGGATTACAAAACAGCCGGACGGAACCCCGATGGCAGTCAGCCTGAATCATTATGCATTCGGATGTGTGGATGACTGGATGTTCCGCAATATCTGCGGTCTGCAGGTGACTTCTCCGGGATACCGGACGTTCCGGATTCAGCCGCTGATGGATGAGCGGATCACGCATGCCTCAAGAACATTTGAATCCGAATACGGTATGATCCGGACCGCATGGAAGAAAGATGCGGATACATTCACTCTGGATGTCACTGTGCCTGCGGGAACCAAAGCCGAGATTATCCTGCCGGACGGACAGAGATTTGAAAGAGGATCCGGCACATATTCCTTCTCCTGCATGATCGGATAAAAAAGAAACAGCGCCGGGCACTGTTTCGGCCGGATTGTATTTGCATGATTAAGCAGTCTTTTTCTGAAGGGCTGCTTTTTCTGTTTTGTGTACACGCAGTCCGGTATAGGAGAAAGCTGTGATAAAAGCTGCCGCAGGAAACATTGATTGCAGAAGACAGCACAGATGTCACGGATACAGTCTCCCGGGCTTTTTATGTGCGGCAGAAGACCCGGAGCTTATGG
>SVBN01000020.1 GCA_015058875.1 Erysipelotrichaceae bacterium
GTCTGGGTGGGTCTGGAATACTTCTGCAATGAAGGCGATCAGCTCTGGTCCATGAGCGATGATGAGTTCGCGCATCTCGGTATCCGGGAGATGATCAAGCTGAATCTGATCGACGGCATTGAAAATGTGCTGGATACCCATGTGGAGCGCGTCAGAAAAGCATATCCCGCATATTTTGATACATATGATGAAATGGATACGCTGAGAGCATATCTGGATACGATTCCGAATCTGTACTGTGTCGGAAGAAACGGCCAGCACCGCTACAACAACATTGACCATTCCATGTGCACGTCCTTTGAGACGGTAAAGAATATCATCAGCGGTATTACAGACCATTCCAATATCTGGAGCGTCAATACCGAACAGGAATATCATGAAGAGAAAAAGAGTTAACAGACATGCCGATATCAATCAATAACTTTATGGGGAAGTTCGGCTGGAATGCCAGGAAGTATTTCCCGAATCTTGCCAGCAATTCCTATCTGAAGCTGCAGTTTGTGACAAGACACAAAGTGCAGGAACAGTACTGCGATTACTTTATCAATGAAGCGGAAGCACCGATGCCGCATGTGGTGAATATTGAAACGATCAACCGCTGCAATTCGACCTGTTCCTTCTGTACGGCCAATATCCATGATGAAAAGCGTCCGCTGAAGAAGATAGATGATCAGCTGTATTACTCCATCATTGACCAGCTTGCGGACTGGGGCTACCGGGGACATCTGACACTGTACGGAAACAATGAACCGCTGCTTGATACAAGGCTGACGGAGTTCCATAAATATGCAAGAGAAAAGCTCCCGGAAAGCTTTATCTTCATGTCCACCAACGGACTGATCCTGACACTGGATAAGATCAGGGAACTGCAGCCGTATCTGAATCAGCTGATTATCAACAACTATTCCATGGAAATGAAGCTCCATGACAATATTCAGGAAATCTATGATTATGTCAGCACCCATCCGGAAGAGTTCAAAGATCTGGATATTCAGATCCAGATGCGCTATCTGAAGGAAGTCCTGACAAACCGTGCCGGCAGTGCACCGAATAAAAAAGCAACGGAAAAAGTGATCAAGGAAACCTGCCTTCTGCCGTTTACCGATGCCTGGATCATGCCCAATGGAAAGGTTGGGTTATGCTGCTGCGACAACTTTGAAACGACGGATTTCGGCGATCTGAGCACCACGCCGCTGAGAGAAATCTGGAATTCGGAGAAGATGCAGAATATGCGCAGAACCATTGCGGCAGGCAGACAGAATTATCCGTTCTGCCGACACTGCGACTTTATCGACGCGGGCTTCCGCATGCAGGTTGTCAAGAATGTGCTCAGAGGGGACATTGAAGCAGCCCACAGAACCGGCGGCGAAGAAAAGAACAAACGCAGCGCCAGAAAATAGCAGACAGTGAGGAGCACGGACTTCTCACTGTTTTATCTTTGCGAAAACTCAGTGCTCAGCCGCAATGAAAGATGTGATATTGAACGGTAAAGACAGCTGAATCCGACAGCATGAAAAAGATCTGAAAGAAACATCGATGCAGATTTCACAGGTAAAATGAGACATATTGATCAAAATGTCCGTTGGGAAGTACCCTGTACATGAGATATGCTCCGGAACTGCGTATAATAATCTGCGGGTACTGACAATACTGAAAAAGGAGAGAGCTTATGAAGGTCTGCCTTCTGAATGATTCGTTTCCGCCGGTGATTGACGGCGTCGCGAATGCGGTTCTGAATTATGCGGAAAATCTGAATGAGATGAATGATACGGATGTGATTGTCGGAACACCGTTTTATCCGGAAGGAAACTATGACACCTATCCGTTCCGCGTGATCCCTTATGACAGTCTGGACACATCTTTCCTGACCGGAGGGTATCGTGCCGGAATGCCGTTCCCGGTAAGACAGATCAGTGAGATGGCTTCATTCCAGCCTGATATCATTCATACGCACTGCCCGATCTCTTCGTGCTTTGTCGCAAGATCGTTGCGTGACATCACGGATGCGCCTGTGGTGCTGACTTATCATACAAAATATGACATTGATATCCGCAATACGGTTCCGACCCGCCTTGCACAGGATGAAAGCATCCGTGCACTTGTAAATAATGTATCTGCATGCGACGAAGTCTGGACCGTGAGTGCAGGAGCAGGTGAAAACCTCAGATCTCTGGGATATGAAGGGGAATATAAAATTGTTGTCAACGGAGTGGATTTTCCGAAGGGCAGGGTACCGGATGAAATCGTCCGTGAGACAGTAAAAGAATATGATCTTCCTTCAGACCTCCCGGTGTTTCTGTTTACCGGAAGACTGATGAAATATAAAGGTCTCCCGATGCTGGTGGATGCACTGCGCATGCTTGCGGAAAAAGAAGACTTCCGCATGGTAATGATCGGACAGGGCAATGATTCCGGAGAACTGAAACAGATGATCCGGGATAAAGGCCTGAGATATGATGAAACGGATGAAAACGGAATCATCTCCTCGCACGAGGGGGTTGAAAAAGGAAAGATCATATTTACCGGACCGGTCTGGGACCGGGCGGCGCTCAGGGCATGGAACTGCCGTGCGGATCTGTTCGTTTTTCCTTCCGTATTTGATACCAACGGACTGGTGGTGAGAGAGGCGGCAGCCTGCTCGCTGGCCAGCGTGCTGATCAGAGGCTCGTGTGCGGCGGAGGGGATTACGGACGGACGGAACGGATATCTGATCGAAGAATCCGCGGATGCACTGGCGGAAATGCTGGAATACGCATGCCGTCACAGAAGCGAACTGAAGCAGACGGGAGAACACGCATCAGATGAAATCTATCTGTCCTGGCAGGATGCTGTCGCATATGCCCGGAAGCTTTACGGAGAACTTCTGGAAAAGAAAGAATGCGGCTGCCTGACAGGAAAGAAGCGGATGGCGGATGATCCGCTGTTTGAAATGACTGCCGAAGCCGCAATGAAATATGCGCAGATCAGCGAAACGGATTTTCCCTATCTGGAAGGCATGCTGGATAACCTGGCAGAGTTTCATCAGAAGCGCAGAGAGAAAATTGTCTCCGAACTGAAAGAAAGCCGGAAGGAATTGGAACGATATCTGCGATTGCTCAGATAATATGCTTTATAAAACAGATGGCTGAAGGATCCCGTCAATGCAGATGCACGGTATAAAAAAACCGTATATCCGCAGGGACGGGATTTATATATGGAAAGAAAAACAGGAGGTTTTTTCTGGAAATGTCATGCAGATCTGCCATCTGACCTGAAAAATGCATGTGCCGGACAGGAATGAAAAAATTTTCATTGATATAAGCATCCGTCTGAAGATAAAATGTTTTATCTCTGACAGCATAAATAAGAGAAAATCAGCTTTAAATCAATACAGATGTACGCAGGCGTATCTGAAAATATAATTACCGGTAATGATTTCAGTGAATCTGAATATCAGGTGAATGAATATGAATGAAAAATGAAAGAAATGTCATGGAAATTTCATTTTCCGGAGAAAATTGAGTGAAAAAGATTACATAAAGGGTTTGACATGTTTTTACACGGTTTGTATAATGCCGTCATACCCAAGGAGGAAAGGAATCTATGAAGAAGTATTTAGGTTACTTACTGTCCGGTGTTATGGCATTAAGCCTGGCCGGCTGCTCTGGAGGCGGCGGTGATTCTGCAGCAACACCGACACCTGCAAGCGGCGGCAGCACTGAGACTGCTGCACCTGCGGCATCAACAGAAGGATCTTCCATGACTGTTGCGATCGCAATGCAGTTCGACACACTTGACCCGGCGTTAAGTACTACAGTTTACAACGGATATGTCATCAACTCCATTTACAGCGGCATGCTGCGTCTGGGCGATGACGATCTCCCGCATCCGGATCTCTGCACAGACTATGAAATTTCTGACGACGGTCTGCAGTGGACGTTCCATCTGAGAGATGACATCACATTCAGTGACGGTACTCCGATCACAGCTGAAAACTTCGTATTCTCTGTACTGCGTGCTCTGTCCTATGGTGCAGAAAATGCATTCCGTACATCCAGCATATGCGACTATATCGTCGGTGCTGAAGAATACCGTGCAAACGCTGTAGAAGTCGGCGCAAGCTTCGACTGCCTGACAGAAGATCACAGCAATGTCGGTGTAGAAGCTGTTGATGATCATACAGTTGTTTACACACTGAACACACCTGTTCCGTTCTTCGACATCAACATGTCCGGCGGCGGTGTCTGGTCACCTCTGCCTCTTGATACACCTCAGCATGACTCCGTATGGTCCATCACACCCGGTTATGCAACAAACGGTGCTTACAACCTCGCATCCATCGATCTGAACGACGCTGCGGTTGTACAGAAGAACCCGACATACTGGAATGCAGACGCTGTCAAGATGGAAGAAATCGTATGGCAGGTTGTTACAGACCCGAATGCTCAGCTGGCTCAGTTTGAATCAGGCGACATCGACGTTGCTCTGAGCGTACCGACAGAAGCAGTTGCGAAGTACCTCGACACAGAAAACCTCTGGAGCCTGATGTATCCTTCCTGCTACTCCCTGTGCGTTAACTCCGGTCCGAACGGCCCTGACTATCTGAAGAACAAGAACGTTCGTAAGGCTCTCTATATCGCGATCGATAAGGAAGCTATCGTCAACGTTATCGGCAACACTGATCTGTACCCGCTCCTCAACGGCTATGTACCGTTCGGTCTGCCGGGAGCTGACGGCGACTTCCGTACAGAAAGAGATGCTGATGGATATGAACTCCATTATGATCCGGAAGAAGCAGTCAGACTGCTGAATGAAGAAGGCTACGACGAGAACAACAAACTGCACATCACTTACAAGTACTCCAAGAACAGCTTCCATGAAGATGTTGCTACAGTACTGCAGAGCCAGTGGGGCGCTCTGGGCTGCGTCGATGTAGACTTCGATGCTACAGAAGGCAACGTTTACTACAGCCAGATCGACGAAGGCGATATCGAAATCGGCCGTTACGGACTCCAGACATCGGATTCCCCGATGACAATGCTGAAGAACTGGACAACAGGCAACCTCGTTACTCCGCTGCTGAACGAAACAGAAGGTGCTATCTATGATCAGATGATCAACGATGCATGGGCAGTAGCTGCTGATCCTGCTGCATTCGCTCAGAAGCTGCACGAAGCTGAAGATTACCTGGTTCAGGAAGAAGTACTGCAGTTCCCGCTGTTCCAGTTTGCACAGGCTGCTCTGAAACAGTCCAACCTGCATGATGCGAAGTTCCACATCACAACATTTGACTTCCTGAGCTGCTATAAGGACTAAGTCCGGCAAATCAGTCAAAGACAGTTAAATAATGCTTCATATTGAGAGGACGTCCTCCGGGACGCTCCTCTCGATGTTTGTTAAGAGCAGATCAATCCGGAAGCACTTGAATTCAGTGTTTCCGTACTGTAAAGTACAGATACCCGGAATGTGATAAGCTCTTAAGAATCAGCGAAGTTTCATTCTGCAGTAAAAAAAGGATACCGGGATGGGAGAACAGCAGCGGTATCTGACAGATTCAGAAGGAGGATGGCATATGCTTAAGTATATAGGAAAGCGTCTGGCGCTCGGTATAGTAACGCTGTTTGCGCTGATGACGATCACTTTTTTCCTGATGCATATGATTCCCGGTTCGCCGTTTGCCGGTGAACTGCAGGGATTGTCTGCAGCCGCAAAAGAACAGATTATTCAGGCTTACCAGCTGGATAAGCCGATCATTGTTCAGTACGGAACATATCTGAAGAACTTCTTCAGCGGACAGCTGGGTACTTCTACTGCCCGTAAAGGCGTTCCGATCACAATGATTATCGCGAATGGTCTGCCCTACACTGCAAAAGTCGGACTTTCCGCATTCTGTACGGCAATGGTGATCGGTATCTTCCTCGGTGCGGTATCCGCTTTCTCCAAGAAAAAGTGGATCCAGGGCCTGGCGGCATTCATCGCTACCATCGGCGTCAGTGTTCCGAGCTTCCTGTTCGCACTGTTCCTGATGTATTCCCTGGGCGTAAATCTGAAGCTTCTGCCGATCATGGGTCTGAAATCCTGGAAGCACTTCATTATGCCTTCCCTGGCTCTGGCACTTTCTCCGGTCGCGATGATTTCCCGACTGACACGAAGCAGCCTGAGTGAAGAACTGAGACAGGATTATATGATTCTTGCCCTCAGCAAAGGTACTTCCTACCGGTCGGCGATCTGGAAGCATGCCCTGAAGAATGCGATTATCCCGGTTGTTACCTATGCCGGACCGCTTCTGGCGTCCCTGCTGACAGGTTCATTCGTTATTGAATCGATGTTTACGATTCCCGGAATCGGATCGGAATTCGTTGCAAGTGTTTCCGGGCGTGACTATCCGCTGATTATGGCGCTGACAGTTCTTTACGGATCCCTGGTTATCATTGCGAATATCCTGACGGATATCGTCAGCGCAATGATTGACCCGAGAATCCGTCTGAAGTAAGGAGGCAGGCATATGAGTGAACTGGTTGAAAATGTAAGAAAAGATTTTGCGGATCTTCCTGCAAACGCTTTTGAAAAGCTTCCTGACGACGAAAAGAACAATGAGTTTATCGCAATGAAATCACGTTCCTATTTCCAGGATGTGTGGTTTCAGTACAAAAAGAACAAGCTGGCAATGGTCAGTCTGGTCTTCATAATCATCATGGTTCTGATGGCGATCTTCATGCCGATGTTCTCCAGATACAGCTATGATGCACAGGATCTGGCGAATCCGAATATGATGCCTTCCGCACTGCACTGGTTCGGAACCGACAAGTTCGGAAGAGATATCTTCATCCGTGTTATGTACGGCGCCCGCATTTCCCTCTCAGTAGGATTTGCGGCAGCTGCCATCAATCTTGTAATCGGTATTATCTGGGGCGGCATGTGCGGTTATATCGGCGGCAGATTCGATATGATCCTGATGCGTATCGTTGACATTATCTATTCCGTGCCGACCCTGCTGTATGTCATTCTGATCATGCTGATATTCGGCTCGAATATGTTCTCGGTGCTTCTGGCAATCTGCATTTCTTCCTGGATCGGTCTTGCCAGACAGGTCCGTGCCCAGGTTATGGCCCAGAAAGAACAGGAATATGCGCTCGCCGCAAGAGTCATCGGCGCGTCCGATATGAGAATCCTGTTCCGTCACCTCGTGAAAAACTCCATCGGTCCGATCATTGTCAATACGACGCTGATGGTACCGAGCGCAATCTTTACCGAAGCATTCCTCTCATTCGTCGGTATCGGTATCAGTATTCCGATGGCTTCCTGGGGAACCATGGCGAATGATGCGAAGAACATGCTGTTCTCACAGCCGCTGCAGATGGTATGGCCGGTATCGGCGATCTGTCTGACCATGCTGGCACTGAACTTTATCGGTGACGGCCTGAACCAGGCACTTGACCCGAAGAAGCGTTCGCGCTGATATGGGTCTTCTGACAGTCAGGGGATTAACCCTGCACAGCGAGAAGGATGATCAGAAGCAGCTGCTGCTGAATCATGTTTCTCTCAGCATTCAGCCGGGAGAATGGATTGCACTGATCGGTCCTTCCGGATGCGGCAAGAGCACATTGATGAATGCGATTCTGGGATTTCTGCAGAAAGATGTATATCTGGATGAAGGCGATATCGCATACGGTGATATCGTCATGACGCCGAAGCATATCGGTCCGGAACTGATTGACAACGATCCGTTCGAACAGGTACGCGGCTCCCGTATGACCTGTGTCATGCAGAGCATCGAAAAATCCTTCGATCAGATACAGAAAACCGGAAAGCAGGTGGAAGAAGTATTCCGGGACGAGCAGAAACGCTCCGTGAGAAAAGAAAAAGCGATGGAACTTCTGGAAACGGTCGGAGTCAATGATCCGAAGAAAGCCTTCAGAAGCTATCCGATGCAGCTGTCTCCGGGGACACTGCAGAAAATCATGATCGGGATGGCAACTGCCCGGGGACCGGAACTCGTACTTCTCGACGAACCGTTCTCGGCACTGGATCAGCTGTCCGTACAGCATATGGTACAGCTGCTGAAAAAGACGCGTGAAACATATGGAACTGCCGGCCTGATGGCAACCCATTCATTTGATGAAGCCGTGCTTATGTGTGACCAATGCTGCTTCATGAGAGACGGAGGTCTCAGCCGTCTGTACCCGATATCTTCTCTTACGGAAGAGGATATGAGAGTACTGACTGAGGTCTGACATACATTAGATTCAAAAGAGAGTTTCTCTGTCAACAGAAAGAGAAAGGTGGAAGTGATGGCACTACTTGAAGTTGAAAACCTGAAAACAGAATTCCGCACCGATCAGGGACAGGTTTATGCGGTACGTGATGTCAGCTTTACCCTGGAACAGGGCGAAGCGCTTGGCATTGTCGGAGAATCCGGTTCCGGAAAGAGCCAGACCATGTATTCGATCATCGGACTTCTGGCAGATAACGGCAAAGTTACCGCAAACAGGATTGCGTTTGACGGAAAGGATATCAATCCCGGCAGTTTCAAAAGCAAGAAGGATTACGAAGCGCTGATGAAGGATATCCGCGGCAATTCCATGGCGATGATTTTCCAGGATCCGATGACATTCCTGAACCCGATTCTGAAGATCGGAAAGCAGCTGACGGAACCGCTTCTGAACCATACCAATATGTCAAAGGAAGAAGCGAGAAAGCGTGCCATTGAACTGATGACGCTGGTAGGCATTCCTTCCCCTGAAAAGAGAATCGATCAGTATCCGTTCGAATTCTCCGGAGGTATGAGACAGCGTATTATCATTGCGATTGCGCTTGCCAACAGCCCGAAGCTGGTGATTGCGGACGAACCGACAACAGCGCTTGACGTTACCATTCAGGCACAGGTGCTTGAACTGATTGATGAACTGAAAAAGAACAGTAATTCGGCGATTATCATGATTACTCATGACCTCGGCGTCGTCGCAAAGCTTTGCGACAAGCTTGCGATCATGTACGGCGGAAAGATCGTCGAAATGGGCACGGATAAAGATATCTTCTATGATCCGAAGCATCCTTATACAAGAGGACTTCTGGGATGCATAGCAAATCCGGATGACGATGAGGAGAAAGAACTGCATCCGATTGCCGGTTCTCCGCCGGATCTGCTGAATCCTCCGAAGGGCTGCCCGTTTGTGGACAGATGCGATGAAGCACTTCGTGTCTGCAAAGAATATGTTCCGGAAATGAAACAGTTCTCCGATACACACAGCTGCGCATGCTGGCTCCATGATGAAAGGGTGGTGACTTCAAAATGAGTGAAAATCCGATTCTGAGTGTCAGAAACCTGAAAACATATTTTGATGTTACCAAAGGCCTTTTCTCCAAAAAGCAGATTGTCAAAGCTGTTGATGATGTCTCCTTTGATGTCATGCCGAATGAAACATTCGGTCTGGTAGGCGAGTCCGGCTGCGGCAAGACAACGCTCGGCAGGACCATTGTCAAGCTGTATGATCCGGTTGCCGGTTCCATTACATTCGAAGGCAAGGATATTGCCAATCTGAAGGGTAAGGAACTGAAGGCATACCGCAAGGATATGCAGATGATCTTCCAGGATCCTTATGCATCGCTGAATCCCCGTATGACTGTCGGTGAAATTATCAAGGAGCCGATGATCATCCACAATATTTATGATTCCGATAAGGAACGTGAAGAAAGAGTTGTCGAACTGCTGAGAATTGTCGGCCTGAAGCCCGACCATATCCGCAGATATCCGGCGGAATTCTCCGGCGGACAGAGACAGCGTATCGGTATCGCACGTGCTCTGGCCGTGAATCCGAAGTTTATCGTCTGCGATGAGCCGATTTCCGCACTTGACGTTTCCATTCAGGCTCAGGTTGTAAACCTGCTGAAGAACATTCAGGAAGAGATGGGACTGTCCTACCTGTTCATTGCCCATGATCTTTCCATGGTCAAGCATATCTCCGACAGAATCGGTGTTATGTACCTCGGTCATATGGTTGAAATGGGTCCCGGAAACGATGTTTACCACCGCCCTCTGCATCCCTATACAACCGCTCTGCTGTCTGCCATTCCGATTCCTGATCCGGATGTTGCGAAAGCAAAGAGCAGAATTATCCTTGAAGGTGAAATCCCGAGCCCGATCAATCCTCCTGCAGGCTGTCCGTTCTGCACAAGATGTCCGAAGGCTACAGAGAGATGCCATCAGGAAATGCCGAAGCCGATCCAGGTCGGTACAAGAACCGTTTCCTGCCATCTTTACGAAAAATAAAATCCTGTCTGTTGTCTTACGTGAACTCCTTTTTCGAAAACAGACACATCTGCGGCAGTCAGTGTCAGGCTGCCGCATTTTTAATGCGCCGGAATATTGTTTTGAATAGTATGTTGCAATACATAATAGCATGTGATAAATTACAGATGGAGGAGTTCTTATGGATGCACAGTTAAAGCGGGGAGTACTGGATCTCTGTGTGCTGTCACAGCTGCGCAGAAGAGATATGTACGGATATGAACTGACGGAAACCATTGCCGGAGAACTGGATATTACTGCCGGGACTTTGTATCTGGTTTTGAAACGGCTGAAGGACAATGCATACGTGGAAACATATCTGGTGGAATCCAGCAGCGGACCGGCAAGAAAGTATTATCACATTACGGCAGAAGGCATCCGGTATCAGGAAGCCGGCAGGAAAGAATGGGAAGAATTTGTGGAAAGGACGAACAGGCTGTTATGAAAAGGAATGAATATATAAGGGCGCTCAGGGACGCATTGGCAGATATGGATCATGCGTCA
Organism: Erysipelotrichaceae bacterium; assembly: GCA_015058875.1. GTDB lineage: Bacteria > Bacillota_I > Bacilli_A > Erysipelotrichales > Erysipelotrichaceae > Bulleidia. Next base: position 10,772 of record SVBN01000020.1, read on the forward strand.
CGCAATGAGATCATTGAAGAATTTGAACGCCATTTTGAGGAAGGCGTGCAGAACGGGCTGAGTGAAGAAGAAATTGCGGAGGAGCTCGGAGATCCCCGTGAAGCGGCTGGTGAACTGTCCGGCATGCAGAATCACAGCAGAACCACTCTGCGTGATCTGCTGTCAGAACTGACTGTTTCGCTTCGCGTATCCAGAAGGGAAGAAGAATCCGGCAGCCCGGAAACCATCTGCGGACACAGTGACGATCATTTTGAAAAAGTCGTGATTCATGCGGTCAGGGCAAGTGCGGATATGGAAATCCGGACCGGGGAGAGAATTGAGTATATCTTCCGGAAAGGAAGAAATCTGTTCGGAACAAATAATGTACGCCTGGAAACGGAAACCGGAGATGATACATTCTTCCTTTATATATATGACGGGCACGGTGATCTGGATCTGACGCTTCCCTGCTGCACGGATATGCTGGAAATCAGGAATCCCAACGGAGATGTACATATCTCGGAAATGAATCTTGTATCAGCTGATATCAATTGCACAAACGGTGATGTCACGATGGAAGAAACCGATGCGGAAAAACTGCATCTCACAGTGAGACATGGCGATGTGACAATGAGCGATGTAAACTCATTGAATATGGTAATGGAAATGAATGCGGGCGATCTGGAAATGAACCGCTGTTCAGGGAATGCGGAGATACAGACAGCCGCAGGGGATATTGAAATTGAAGGACACAGCGGCGAAAAGATCTCCGTTTCCACGAAGTCCGGAGATATCGAACTGGAAACAGATGCACCGGTCATCAGTGTCACAGCTGTCTCCGGTGATATTGAAATCAGCACTCCGAACAGAATTGATATCCTCGAAGCACATTCCGTGTCAGGAGACATCGATCTTTCCCTGAAGGATCCTGAATGGTGTGCGGAATTGAGCACGGTCAGCGGAGATATTGAAAACAGGACCGGAAAGCCCGAACTGAGAAGCCGGAAGACAGTGCGGATCGGAGAAGGCAATGTGAATGTGTATGCTTCCACCGTATCCGGAGATATTACAGCGGACGAATACTGAAGCGCAGCAGAATCATTTATCAAAGCTGAACAGGTTTATGGAAACATTCATGAACCTGTTTTTTTTGCTGTTATAGATTTTTTTGAATGGCATCCATATGACATTATGTATTTTACCGATAGTGAAATCGCTTTCTATAATGAGAGTGAAGAAAAGGGAGAACAATCACATGGGAATGAATCTGACGAGAAAAATCATCTCCTCTCATCTGGCAAAGCCTTCCGAAATGAAGCCGGGTGATGACATTTTTGTAAAAGTCGACCAGACACTGACGCATGATATCAATGCGGTCATGACCTATCTTGCTTTTGAGGCGATCGGTCTTCCCCGTGCGAGAACTGAGATCAGTGTTTCCAATCTTGATCATAATCTGCTTTATATCGATTTCAAAACGCCGGATGATCATATTTATTTGAGAACTGCCGCAGAAAAATACGGCGTCTATGTATCCAGACCCGGCAACGGCATCTGCCACACCATTCATACTTCAAGATTTGCCGTTCCCGGCAAGCTTCTGATGGGAGGCGACAGCCATACGCCTTCCGGCGGTGCCGTAGGAATGCTGGCAATCGGCGTCGGCGGAATGGACGTCGCAACAGCCATGACCGGCGTACCGATGCGTCTGACCATGCCGAAGGTAGTAAAAGTCAATCTGACCGGAAAACTCAGACCGGGCGTGAATGCCAAGGAAGTTATCCTGGAAATGCTGAGAAGGGAAAGCATTAAGGGCGGACTCGGAAAAGTATATGAATATGTCGGCGAGGGTGCGGAAAATCTGGAAGTGCCGGAACGTATGACCATTACCAATATGGGTGCCGAGATGGGCGCTACATCTTCCATCTTCCCGGCAGATCATGTCGTAAAGAGATTCCTGGAAGCGCAGGAACGCGGCGATCAGTTTGTTGAGATGAAACCGGATGAGGATGCGGAATACGATGAGGAAATGACACTGAATCTTTCCGAACTCGAACCGCTGGTTGCTCTGCCGCATCAGCCGGACAATGTTATTCCGATGCGCGAGCTGAAAGACCGTCCGCCGGTACAGCAGGTATTCATGGGCAGCTGCACCAATGCCAGCTATGCCGACCTTGCCAAGGCTGCGCTTGTGATGCAGGGCAGACATGTCAATGAAGGCGTGCAGTGCACATTGGGCATTTCCTCACGCCAGGTATACAAGCAGCTGATGAAAGACGGATATCTCGGCATGCTGGTGGACGCCGGTGTCCGTATCCTGGAAATTGCCTGTGGTCCGTGCTGCGCGATCGGCCAGGTACCTCCGACCAACGGCATTGCCGTCCGTACGTCCAACAGAAATTTCCGCGGCCGTGCCGGTTCTCCGAATGCCAATATCTATCTGGTGTCTCCGGAAACCGCTGCCGCTACGGCAATCACGGGAACATTTGCGACTGCCGAAGAGATAATGGGTGCTGATGTTGCGAAACTTGCGGATATCCATGAACCGCTTCATTATGAGGTCGATGATTCTCTGCTGATCAGACCGCTGCCCGAGGAAGAAGCCGCAAAGGTTGAAGTTGTCCGCGGTCCGAACATCGCACCGCTGCCGGTACCGGAAAAACCGGAACAGCATCTGTCATGCGAAGTATCCCTGAAGGGAACAGACAATATTTCCACCGATGATATCACGCCTGCCGGAGCGGAATTCTCCAGCATGCGTTCCAATATTCCTTTAATGTCCAAATACTGCTATCACCGCTATGATCCGACATTTGCGGAGCGTGCAAGAGCCCTCGGCAGGTCGATCATTGTCGGCGGTGAAAACTACGGACAGGGCAGTTCCAGAGAACATGCCGCAATCAATCCGATGTATCTCGGCGTCAAGTGCGTGATTGCCATGAGCATTGCTCGTATCCATAAAGGAAATCTGATCAACCACGGCATCGTGCCGATGCTGTTTGAAAGCCGGGAAGATTACGAGAAGATTGAACAGGGAGATACGCTGGAAATCAACGGATTCCTCGATCAGATCCCGACACGCAGAGTCATTGTCCGCGATGTGACAAAGGACTTTGAATTCCCTGTCAGACTGGAACTGACAGATTCTGAAATTGAAGTAGTGCTGGCAGGAGGTCAGCTGCGCTATTTGAAGGACCAGCTGGTGAAAGAAGGCGTCATCAGCAAAGCCTGAAGACCAACGATTGTGGCCTCAACCCTTTTGGAAGAGATATCCGTACCCATGCGGATATCTCTTCTCTTTTTCTGATTGATTAAAAGTAATGAATAGCAGAAGATTCGGTAACCGTAATGTATATGGCGAAACAGCATAGAAAAAATCGTATGAAAAGCATACCTTTATATGTATTTTTCTTACATGAAAGCCCTTTCTATAATTTGTATAGAAAGACATAGAAAACAGAGGGGATAGAGGAAAATCTCTGTTGAGAAAGGAGAAAATATGTCTGAAAAAAAGAAGAGTTTTATCGATGAACTCAAAGAATTTCACGGTCTGCCCTGGTGGCTTTATCTGGCTATTCTGGCGATTGCCGTCATCACAATGTATCTGGATGTTCTGAACGAAGATCTGATGACATTCATTCTCGTTGCCGGTGCAATTTCCCTGGGCTTCTATAAGCTCGGTGAGATCCTGCCGATCTGGAATGACTATATCGGCGGCGGCCTCCTGATGGTATTCTTCGGCACAGCTGTTCTGCAGTATCTCGGCGTGATTCCCGAGAAATACGGCACGCTCGTCAATGAAATGGTAAACGGCGATACCGGTGTTCTGACCGTATTCATCGTCTTCCTGATCATCGGTTCCATTCTTGCTCTGGACCGTCAGATTCTGCTGAAGTCCTTTGCCGGATACATTCCTTCCATTCTCGGCGGTCTTGTCGGTGCATCCCTGTTCGGAATCGCTACCGGACTGCTGTTCGGAGTAGATCCGGCAAGCATGCTGATCAAGTATGTTCTTCCGATCATGGGCGGCGGAAACGGTGCCGGTGCGGTACCTCTGTCACAGCTGTATGAGCAGGTTACAGGGGATCCTGCCGCAAGCTATTATTCCTTCGCAATTATCGTTCTGACGATTGCCAACCTGTTCTGCATCGTTGCAGGTGCACTGCTGAACAAGCTCGGAACTGTAAAGCCTGAATGGACAGGCGACAAGACCAATATCATGCCGGTTGACCAGAACCTGATCAAGGAAGATGTCAAGGCTGATGTCAAAATGGGAGACTATGCAGGCGTACTGCTGCTGGGCGGCGCAATCTACGGCGTCGGCAGACTGATCTCCAAGAAGATCCTTCCGACAATCCTCGGCGCTTCCATCCATTACTTCGCATATGTCATTCTGTTTACGGTCGTTCTTGCTGCAGTCGGAATTATCCCTGCAAAGATGCGTGTTGCCGCAAAGCATGTCCAGAGCTTCATGACAGCGGTTGTCGGTATCATGATGATGACAGCTATGGGTATTGACTTCGACCTCGGCGAACTTGCTGCTGCAATGAGCCCGGCAAACCTTCTGATTGCCCTGATGGTAGTTCTCGGCGCGATCGTCGGTTCCGCACTGGTCGGAAAACTTGTCGGCTTCTATCCGATCGATACAGCTGTTACAGCAGGTCTCTGCATGGCGAACAGAGGCGGTTCCGGTGACATCGCAGTTCTCGGTGCTGCAGACAGACTCGAACTGATCTCCTACGCACAGCTTTCCAGCCGTGTCGGCGGCGGTATCGTTCTGATCATCGCATCATTCGTATTCTCATTCCTGCTGTAAAAGGTGAGTTATGATCTGGCGTGAACTTGTTGTAAGTGAAGAAGACAGACAGCTTGTACAGGAAGTCATTGACTCCGGTGCAGGAAAATCCCTTCCGGAAGAAAAACTCAATGAGTTTCACGCCGGAGAAGAACGCAGCTTTGAAATTGAAACTGCTGTCGGAAACACACTTGTGCATTTCTGCCGTCCGGAAGGCAGTGAAGGAAAGACAATTCCTCTGCTGATCAACTTCCACGGCGGCGGATTCGTCAAGGGCAGAAGGGATCAGGACATTGTCTTCTCCCGTAAATTCTGCCAGCTTGGAAATATTGCAATACTGGATGTGGACTATGTTCCGGCACCGCTGATGCGCTATCCCGGCCAGGTATATGCATGCTATGACGTCATGCAGTACTGCTTCGATGAAGTGCATGCTGCAGAGCTTGGAATTGATCCTCAGAAAATTGCAATGGCAGGCCACAGTGCCGGCGGAAATATTGTCGCGTCCATTGTGACCAGAGCGATTATTGAAGGCGGACATGTTCCTGCACTTCAGATTCTGGATTATCCGGGGCTGGATCTCAGCAAAAGTGCAAAAGAAAAGCGCAACGGAGATTCCAATCCGCGGATTCCGCTGTGGAAGAGTGATTTCTATGACCGGATGTATTCCGATCCGGATCAGAGAACAGAAGTATATGCATCGCCTGCTCTTGCCGGCGATGATGTCGTGGCAAAAATGCCTCCGACTGTCATGCTGTTCTGTGAGAATGACACGTTCTGCGATGAGGATCATGATTATGCACAGCGGCTGATGAAACTCGGCGTACCGGTGTATGCAAAGTGCTTCCTGCACTCCGGCCACGGTTTCACCGTACAATGCAGGGACGAGTATCAGACAGCGGAAAAGATGATCTTTGACGCACTCAAAATGTATCTGTAAAAGATATAATTAATCTGACGTACAAACAGGGAGAACAGCAGTATGATTCTCCCTGTTTCTGAAACATCATTGATTCTTCAGGAGGGCATTATGGATTTCAGAGATCTGACTTATATTCTTGCTGTTGCAGACAACAGAAGCGTAACCGAAGCCGCAAACAAGCTGTATATTTCACAGCCGTCGCTCAGCTATATCATTTCCAAGGTGGAAGAGGAACTGGGCGTCAAGCTGTTTTACCGCAAGACGAATCCGATCACACTGACCTACGCAGGCCAGCTGTATGTGGAAACGGCACGGGAAATCCTGGCAAAAATGGATAACCTGAAGCGGCAGCTGACGGAAGTCGGCGTCGGTGAAAAGGGTCAGATCAGCATCGGCATCCCGACGGAACGCGCGGGCTATATGATTCCGAAGTTTATCGGTAAATTTCATGATGCTTTCCCCGAGATGGAACTGAAACTGATGGAAACACGTTCAAAGGAAATCATCAGCGGAATTGACAAAGGCAGAATTCTTCTGGGAATCCTGCCGGGCAGAGAAGAAGACTATCCTGCCAATATGGCATATGAACTGATCTATAAAGAGAAGATCGTGATGACGGCGCCGGAGGGCATGATCACTCCGGAGATGATTACGGGTACCGATGAAAACGGCATCGCTGTGGTGGATCTGAAAAAGATGAAACACCTGCCGTATCTGATTATGCAGCAGGGACATTACAGCCGGAAAAAGACCGACCGGATTTTCAAAAAGGCGGGCTTTGTGCCGAAGAACGTAACTGAAGTCTCCAGCAATATGACGGCGCTGAGCCTCTCCGCCAATGCCGGTCTGGGAATAACGATTGTACCGGAGCGGGCAGTGGAAACATTTGCGGACAAAGACAAACTGAAGATTTACCGCTACAGCGAACAGCAGGATACATGGGATATCAATGCTGTGTACAAGAAGGATACGTATCTGGGAAAGGCGGAGCGTGCACTCATTGATATCATTAAGGAAACATTCAACTGACATAGAGAAAATCATATATAATACATTGCTTATTATATATTTTACTTTATGCACTTCGGAAGCTATGTTATAGACAGATAAGAAGAGGTCAGGAAAATGAACAGAGAAGAAGAAATCAGAATTGCATCGGAAAAATTTGCGGAACTGTTAAGAGGAGAATATGAGCGCATTGAAGCAATGAAAGCAGACAATGAGATGAAGGACTTCTCGAAACTGGATAAGATCGTGGTAGGTATCCTGCCGGGCGACGGCATCGGACCGATCATCATGGAACAGGCGCTGCGCGTAGTCAATAACCTGCTGAAGCCGGAGATTGAATCCGGAAGAGTAGAGATCCGCACCATCGAAGGCATGACCATCGAGCACAGAGTGGAGACGATGCAGTCCCTTCCGGATGAAGTGTTCGAAGAATGCAAAAAGTGCGATGTACTGGTCAAGGGACCGTTCGTCACACCGCGTGCCGGTGATCCGTATCCGAACCTTGTCAGTGCCAACAGCCTGCTGAGAAGAGGCCTGAATCTGTATGCGGCGGTACGTCCGATCAGAATCAGGGACAAGGGAATCGACTGGACATTCTTCCGTGAGAATATCGAAGGCGAATATATCTGGGGCAACAAGGGAATCCAGGTCAATGAAGACCTGGCAGTGGACTTCAAGGTCATGACAAAACCAGGCGCAGAGCGCATTGCCAGAGCGGCATTTGAATTTGCAAGAAAGAACGGCAAGCACAATGTAACGGTTGTAACCAAGGCAAACATCGTCAAGCTGGTCGACGGAAACCTGATCAAGGCAGTACGTGAAATCGGAGAAAAGGAATATCCGGAAATCGAAGTGCAGGAGAGACTGGTTGATGCGATGGCCGCAAAGATGCTGGATCCGGAATTCAACAAAGGAATCGAAGTCATCGTACTGCCGAACCTGTACGGGGATATCGTAACCGATGTAGCGGCAGAACACCAGGGAGGCCTGGGAACGGCATGTTCATCCAATATCGGAAACCAGTATGCCCTGTTTGAAGCGATCCACGGAACAGCGCCGTATCTGATGAGCCACGGAAGAGGACATCATGCGGATCCGTGCAGTCTGATCCGTGCGATGGGAGAAATGATGGCGCATATCGGATACGGCGACCGGAAGGAAATCCTGTCCGAAGCGCTGGATATCTGCACGGTGACGGAGCGTAAGAAGGTAGTCACAACTCAGCTGGAAGACGCAAGCGCGGCCGAATTCACGGATTACCTCCTCGAAACAATCGATAAGATCAAGGCCCGGAAGGCTTAAGGAGAATTCAGATGCGTAAGTTCAGAACCGTATTCATGCGCGGCGGCACATCAAAGGGCTGCCTGTTCCACAAAGCAGATCTGCCGGAAGACAGAGCTGAATGGGACAACATCTTTCTCCAGGTCATGGGAAATCCCGATCCGAAACAGATTGACGGAATGGGCGGAACCGTTTCCTCCAACAACAAGATTGTCATCATCTGGAAGTCCGAAGAAGAGAATGTCGACATCGAATATCTGGTCGGACAGGTCATCGTCGGAAAGAAACAGGTCGACTATAAATCCAACTGCGGCAATATGACCGCCGCGGTACCGGCATTCGCCGTGGAAGAAGGTCTGGTTGATATTACCGAACCTGCAACACTGGTCCGGATGCTGAATAAGAATACAGACAAATATATCAATGTCAGCGTACCGATTGATCCGGAAACACATACATTCGCTCTGACCGGCGACTGCCATATCGCAGGCGTTGACGGAACGGATGCGGAGCTGAATGTCGATTTCCTGGATCCCGCAGGATCCAAGACCGGCAAGCTGCTTCCGACCGGTAAGGTAAAGGAAACTTTGGATATCCCGGGCTTCGGACCTCTGGAAGCAACGATCCTCGATGTATCCAATCCGATCGTATTGGTCAGAGCGGAAGATATCGGCATGAAGGGAACAGAGCTTCCCGAAGAGATCAATGCCAATAAGGAAGTCAGCGATCTGCTGGAAAAGATCCGCGGCACAGCCTGCGTCATGATGGGATTCGCAAAGGATCTGCAGGATGCGACAGACAACCAGCCGGCAGTTCCGAAGGTCGGATTTGTGACGGTGCCGAAGGAATATGACGATATCGAAAAGGGATATGTTGATGTGCAGGATATGGATGTCTGTGCAAGAGTCATCTCCGTCTTCAAGTGCCATAAGGCATGCCCTCTGACAGCCGCAAGCTCCATTGCGGTAGCCGCAATGCTGGACGGTTCCATCGTCAATGAAATCGTAAAACCTGCGGAAGGTCAGAAGACAGTCAGAATCGGACATCCTTCCGGCGTCATGACCATGGTTCCGACTGTTGTCAAAGAAGGCAGCGACATGAAGGATGCAAAGGTTCCGGGCGTTGCCGTACAGAGAACAGCCAGACGCATCATGGACGGATTTGTCTACGTTCGTGACTGAAAGATCATAAGATCAGGTCTTCCGAACATTCATTCGGAAGACCTTTTTTGAAAAGAGGAGAAGATTATGATTCAGGTGATTAATGAAGGCGTGCTTGTCCGTGACGGCAGACCGGAAATCAGCGATGATACATCATTCCGCAGAGGAACCATGGCCTGGAAAATCCTGCAGGCCCACAATACATCGGGTGATCCGATGATGCTGAAACTGAAGTTTGATGCGATGGTTTCCCCGGACAACAACTATGTCAATATTCTGCAGACTGCCAGAGCTTCGGGGCTGGAACGTTTTCCGGTTCCGTATGTGCTTTCCAACTGCCACAATACACTGTGTGCGGTCGGCGGAACAATCGCCGAGGATGACCATGTGTTCGGCCTGTCCAATGTCCGGAAATACGGCGGTATCTTTGTCCCGCGTTTCCGTGCTGTCCTGCATCAGTACATGCGGGAAATGATGGCAGGCGGAGGGAAGATGATTCTCGGATCGGATTCCCATACCAGATACGGGGCACTCGGAACCATGGGCGTCGGTGAAGGCGGCGGGGAACTGGTCAAGCAGCTGCTCGGACAGACCTATGATCTGCCGTATCCGCATATTACCGGAATTAAACTCACAGGAAAACCGAAACCGGGCGTCGGTCCGATGGATGTCGCATTGGAACTGATTGCAGAGATATTCGGCACGCCTTCCGCAAAGAATGCCGTGCTGGAATTCTTCGGGGACGGCGTATCCGAACTTTCCATGGAATACCGCATGTGCATTGACGCGATGACAACCGAGAGCGGTGCACTGAGCTCGATCTGGACAACCGATGAAAAGACAGAGGAATATCTGAAACAGCATGGCCGTGCATCGGATTACCGGAAGATGGAACCGGAAGAATGCGCATATTACGATTCCTGTATTGAGATCAATCTTTCCGAAGCGGAATGCATGATCGCATTGCCGTTCCATCCTTCCAATGCCGTATCCATTCATGAGTTTAATCAGAATCCGGAAAAATATATCCGGGAGATTGAGGCGGAAGGAAATAAGGCAAAAGGAAGCAGCGGAAAACCGTTCACGCTTCAGCACTGTCTGAAAGACGGAGGTTTCTATCCGGATCAGGCACTGATCTCCGGATGTGAGGGCGGACTGCCGGAGAATCTTGCGGCTGCCGCAGACATCCTGGACGGCGTATCCATTCCGGCAGACGGACTGAATCTCTATGCCAATCCGGCTTCATTGCCGGTGATGAACGACCTGATGAAGCAGGGCGTTGCCTCAAGACTGGCTGTTTCAGGTGTGGTGCTGAGAGAGGCAATCTGCGGACCGTGCTTCGGCGTGACCGATACGCCTGCGGACAATCATATCAGCATCCGTCATGTGACAAGAAATTATATGACCAGAGAAGGATCCCGTCCCAAAGACGGACAGTTCAGCGCCGTGTGTCTGATGGACGCAAGATCCATCGCTGCTACGGTCAGAAACAACGGCAGGCTGACGGCCGCATCCGATCTGGATGTTATTTATACCGATTATCATCCGACGTTTGACGCCTCGATTTACAGCGGACAGGTATCCGATTTCCGCGAAAGAAGAGAACCTGATGCGGAGCTGATTTACGGGCCGAATATTGCGGACTGGCCTGTGATGCAGAACTTGAAGAAATACCTGCTTCTGAAGGTGACCGGCAGCTATGAAGGCTCCGTGACGACAGACGAGCTGATCCCGAGCGGAGAGGCATCTTCCTGGCGCTCCAATCCGGAAAAGCTGTCCTCTTTCACATTGGTGAATAAGGATCCTTCCTATGCGCCGGCATGCCGTGAGCTGAGAGAGCAGGCCCGGCAGTTCAATGAGACAGGTATCTGCAGTGAGGAAATAATGGCACAGGCGGAAAAGATCGGCTGTGATCTTTCTGAGATTACCATCGGCAGTCTGGTGGTTTCCGACATGATCGGAGACGGATCTTCCAGAGAACAGGCTGCATCCTGCCAGAAGGTGCTGGGCGGCTTTGCAAATCTGGCAAATGAATATGCGACAAAGCGCTACCGCTCCAATCTGATCAACTGGGGCATCCTGCCGCTGGAGACAAAAGAGGATGTGCATCTGGCAAAAGGAACCTGGGCTTATATCGATACGGAAGAGCTGATGAGTAAAGGATACGGAATCCTGCATGCGGAAGACCGTGAGATTTCTGTCACGGCAGGAAGGCTATCCGAAGAAGATAAGGCGATACTGAAAGCAGGATGCCTGATCAATCATTACAGGGAAAAACAGGAGAAATAATATGGTGAAATTTGAATTCGGACACGTCGGCATCAATGCACAGAGTGAAGAAGAAGGAAAGCGGATGAAGGATTTCTTTACGGATGTCATGGGATATGATAACTACCGTGAGATTCCGGCTTCCTATTTCACGGGAGACAACAAAATGGAACTGATGAAGAAAATGGGAAAGGGCACGATGGGCCATCTCGGATTCTTCGTCGATGATATGCCGGAGGCAATTGCTTACCTGGAATCAAAAGGATATGAAATGGACTATGCGACAGCCAGATATGCGGAGGACGGGAAAACAATCCGGCTGATCTTCCTGAAGGATGAGATCAACGGATTCCGTATTCATATCACAGTCAAAACTGCACCGTTCTACAAAGAACAGGAAGGCTTTGAACCACTTCCGGTCAGATAAGGAGAACACATATGGCAGAAAAGGGAAAGCTGATCCTGGAGATACTTGTTCAGACAGACAAAGAGAGGACAAAAACGATTGAAACACGGACCGGCACTGTTAAAATGATTCCTTTCTCCGGGATTGTAAAGAGCGGCATCATGACCGGTATTGTGGAAGATACGGGTGTGGATACCCAGATTACCAATCAGAACGGTGTCCGGCATATGTCTGCACGGTATATGCTGAGCGGATGCGACAGTGACGGGGAGTCCTGCAATATATATGTGGAAAACAATGCATGGTTTACGAACGGGGAGCGTCCGAAGCCGTTCCGCACGGTTCCGACCTTTTATACGGATTCGAAAAAGTATGCGGATTATCTGACGAGAAATGCGTTCATCGGGGAAGGACTTCGTGATGAGGAAGGTCTCCGGATCCGCTTTTATGAAATGGCAGAAGGAGAATAAGCGGATGGGAAAAGAACTGATCACTTCCAGCGCACTGAAGTTCCGCTGGATCAATGCACAGTGCATTGAAATCAGACTGAACAACGGCAGAACATTGCTGACTGATCCCTGGTATACAGATATGGAAGGAATGGGCATGCTGGCAGGATGCGCACCGGATCATTTCAGCATCGATGATATCGAAGGTGCGGATTATGTGTTCCTGAATCATACGCACGGGGATCATATCTGGAATCTGCAGGAAGTTGTTGACCGCTTCCATCCGTACGTGCTGACGCATTCCGCAAATGTATCCGACCTGATGAAGGCATATGACATTCCGGTGACCGATATGTACGCCCTGGATTATGAAGGAACATATTACTTTGACGGATTTGTTCTGGAGACACATCATGCGACCCACCACAGAAGAAAAGAAACCATGAAAACGGATATGTTCCATGCCGGTGATAAAGGTACGGTTATGACGATGGGCGGCGCCTTCAACATGAACTTTGTTCTGACAACGGATCAGGGTATGCGCATCGCATTTATCGGCGGAAACGATGACGGCATGACAAAGCGTCTTCAGGGTGTCCATAAGCCGAATCTGATCTTCAGAAACAAGATGGGATCTTCCAAAGAAAAGGAAAATGCAGCCCGGTTATTTGCGGACTGGTTTGCCGAAACGGAATCGCAGATTCTTGTGCCGATGCATTACGAGCAGTGGCTGACGCATGACCCTGAATTCACAGAACAGGTGTGGAATGAAATGAACGATATTCTGGAAGAAAAGGGTGTCACCGGCAGGGTAGCTCCGCTGGAACGCTGCCGATGGTATTCACTCAATCTTTCCATTACCGAATGTGAATAATGATGTCAGAGTCTTCTCCGGAAGGCTCTTTCATCTTTTTTCAGAGATTTATTGAAGTGATGGTTTCCCTGTGCATTCAGAGCAGTCTTATGTGTCCTTCTGTGCTACTATTGCAGTATGGATTTATCAGGGAAGGATCATTCATTATGTTTGCAGAGATTATTGACAAGATCGACGGCTTTGTGTGGGGCTGGCCGTTAATCATCCTGCTGTTCGGAACGCATATTTTCATGACGGTCCGTACAGGCTTTATTCAGAAAGATATCTTCAGAGCAATCAAAATGTCTGTGCAGAAGGACGAATACGGGGACGGTGATGTCTCGCAGTTCGGCGCACTGACAACAGCGCTTTCTTCTACGATCGGTACCGGCAATATCATCGGCGTCGGAACGGCGATTGCCATGGGCGGACCGGGTTCTGTGCTCTGGATGTGGCTCACCGGTATTTTCGGAATTGCAACAAAATATGCGGAAAACCTGATCGCGGTTAAATATCGTGTAAAAAGTGAAAACGGCACGATGATCGGCGGTGCGATGTATGCGCTGGACCGCGGCCTGCATATGAGATGGCTCGGCATCGTATTTGCACTGCTTGCGTCTGTCTGTGCCTTCGGTATCGGAAATATGGTACAGGCTAATGCGGTTGTAACCAATGTGACCCAGAACTTCAATGTCTCGCCGATGCTGGTGGCAGTCATACTGACCGCGGTGGTCGGCGTTGTGATCCTGGGTGGAATCCAGTCGATTACAAAGGTTTCGGAAGCGCTTGTTCCGTTTATGGCGCTGTTCTACTTCCTCGGCTGTCTGGTTATTCTGTTCATCAACCGTGATGCACTTCCGGCAACGATATCGGTCATTGTTTCCTCGGCATTTTCTTCACGTGCAGCCACAGGCGGATTTGTCGGTGCTGCGGTAATGACGGCATGCCGGTACGGTTTCGCCAGAGGCCTGTTCTCCAATGAGGCTGGCATGGGTTCTGCCCCGCTGGTCGGTGCGGCAGCCCAGACAGCCAATCCCAAGCGTCAGGCACTGGTATCCATGACCGGCGTCTTCTGGGATACGGTGGTCATCTGTCTGATGAGCGGCCTGGTTATGGTTTCCAGCATTATCAAATATCCGGGTATCGACGGATTGTCCGGCAACGGTGCGACAGTTGTCACCAACGCATTCTCCGTCATTCCGGGAATCGGTGTTCCGGTGCTGGTATTCGGCCTGATTACTTTTGCTTTCTCCACGATTCTCGGCTGGTATTACTATGGCGAGCGTGCCGCGGTTTATCTGTTCGGAGAAAAGGTAATTATCTGGTACAAGGTCCTCTGGGTAATATTTGTCATGCTGGGATCATTGGTTGAGCTGAATCTGGTGTGGAATATCGCGGATATTCTGAACGGCCTGATGGCAATTCCGAATATCATTGCCGTGCTTCTTCTGAGCAATGTCATTGCGGATGAGACGAAGAAATACGGCGGTATTCACATCAACGATATTGACAGGGAAGAGATTCCGGTTCTTGAAAACTCAAAGAAGGGAATTCTCGGCTAGGAAGAAGGTAAACTATGTTTCTGAATGTCAACGGAATATCCATGTATTACGAACAGACCGGTGCGGGGAGGCCGCTGATCATGGTGCACGGCAATGGGGAAGATCATACGATCTTTAATGAAGCCGCAGCTGTGCTGAAAGATCATTTTACAGTATATGCGGTGGATTCGAGAGACCACGGTCTGTCTTCCAAAGTGAACGGTCTTCATTATCTGGATATGGCAGAGGATCTGCTGGCATTTATGCAGGCACTGGATCTGAGGAACATTGTGTTCTACGGCTTCAGCGACGGCGGAATTCTCGGACTGATGTGCGCATCGAAAACCAACCGCATCGCAAAGCTGATTATCAGCGGTGCCAATATGACGCCCAACGGCGTGAAGAAGCATATGAAACTGATTGTGCAGGGATTCTATTTCTTTTCCAAAGACCAGCAGCTGAAGATGATGCTGGAGGAACCGGATCTGAGCGCACAGCAGCTGAATCACATTCAATGCGATACAACCGTGCTTGTCGGATCAAAGGATCTGGTGACAAAAGAAGAGACACGTATCATTTCCAACAGCATTCCTCATGCGAAGCTCCGGGTGCTGGAAGGAGAAGGACACGGCAGCTACATTGTTCACAGCACAAAGATCGCGGACCTGATTCTGGAGGAGACGGAACAGTACCGGCCATGAAAAAGCTGATTGTCATATCCGATTCCCATATCAATACGGAAGCCATGCCGGTGATTCTGAAACAGGAAGCGGATTATCATATCCACTGCGGGGATCACATGATGGAACCGGAAGATATGAAAGGGTGGACTGCCGTGGCAGGCAACTGGGATGACCCGCAGAAATTTCCCCTGCAGATCATCCTTGAAGCAGAAGGGCACCGCATCCTGATTCTTCATGGACATACGCTGTTTCCGTCTTACCGTGTGGACTATCAGGCATTGGTCAATACCGCAAAGAAGAATGACTGCGATACCATTCTGTTCGGTCACAGTCACGAATTCTGCAATTGGCGGATCGCCGGAATCCGGCTGATCAATCCCGGCTCTGTCTGGCTCAATGCGGACGGAAGTCCCGGGTGCTATGCGGAAATAACAATCGACCGCAGGAAAATGACAGCGGAGCGCAGAAACTATGCGGATCTGCTGTATCCTGCAGATAACGGCTGAAAACAGCCGTTTTTTCGTTGGGGTACACAGAAAAAAAGTGAAAATAGATCATTAATGCGCACGATTTCACATGAAATTCAGATTCCGAAAGTTGCGGCAGACAACAGAAATGGATATAATCTTAAATGCTTATGAAGAATATTATGAAAAAAACAGCGTTTATATTCGCTGTATTGATGTTTGCCGGTGCACAGATTCTTCCGGCAAAGGCGGAGGAACCGGATTATTCCAATACGGATTACTGGAACAGCATGTGCACGAACAATTCAGAGATGACGGTGGAACAGCAGGCAAGCTGCAGCGCCTATCTTCAGTATATGAAGGAACAGAATGAGGAACTGCAGAAACAGATTGATGAGATCGACTCAAAGAAGAGCGAGATCTCGGACAACATCGTTGTCTATGCTTCCAAAGCAAATGAATATAACAAGCAGATCCAGGGTCTGAACGCCATGATGCAGGACCTGAATATGCAGATTGACGGTGCCCAGATTCAGGCGGATGAGATTGCCCTGACGATTGCGGATTCGGAAGAAAAGATCGAGTTCGAAAAGGCGCAGATTGCATCGCTGAAGGAACGTGTGTCCAACCGGATCGCCCAGAGCCAGGGATCGATGCGTCTGAACCAGTATCTCGATGTGATCATGGGCGCGGAGACATTCAGTGACTTTGTCCGTGTCGTCAGCGGACTTTCGGACATCTACCAGTATGATTCCAATATTCTGGAAGAGATGAATGAAAGCGTAAAGACGCTGAATGAGATGCAGGAAAAACTGCTGGAAGACCAGGCACAGCTGAAACAGGTACAGATGGACCTGGAGACGGGAAAGAGCCTTCTGACTGCGCAGCAGGCGGCGCTGCTTGCATCGAAATATGAGATGGAAGTCGTGCAGAAGACATATCAGGAAAAGCTGAATACAGCCGACAATGATCTGAAGGAAGCATTTGCGGCAGTGACGCAGAATGAAGGAACGATCGACAATATTGCGGCAGGAATCGAGGAATCGGAAAAGGTAAATCCTTCTCCGACACCGGAGCCGGAACAGAGCGGAACCAATCCTTCGGCAACAGCGGATGCACAGAGCGGCGGAAATGAGAATCAGGACAGCGGCGGAAACAGCAGCTGGTCTACCGGAGGAAACGGAAATCCCGCACAGGGCTCCGGCAGCAACCCCTACTATACACCGTATGAATGGGGCAACTGCACATGGAGCGTATGGCAGCTGGTCTACAACAACCTCGGCATTGCCCTGCCCGGCTGGCATTATCCGGTCAGCTGGATCAGTGAGGCGCAGGCCGCAGGCTATGCGACCGGTTCCGAGCCGGCGCCGAATTCCATCGCCGTATATGTGGGACATGTGGCATTCTGCACGGAAGTGGGAGACGGACAGATCTATATCAAGGAAGGCAACTATATGGGCAGCTATATGGAACGCTGGGTACCTCTGGATGCTCTGCCGTATACCGGCCAGCAGTGCCTCGGCTTCATCTATCTTCAGTAAACAAAGCAATCCGGATGAGAAATCTCACCCGGATTTTTATCATTGTGCCTTGAAATTATAAACCGGCTTCAGTATTTCAATCACATCCACGGTTTCATGCAGGGATGAGAGAATGCTTTCAATCGGCTTATATGCCATAGGCGCTTCATCCAGCGTACCGGTACTGATCGAGGTCGTATAGATGCCTGCCATGGCATCCCGGTACTCCTGCATGGAGAGCGTCTGCTTTGCGGCGGATCTGGACATCAGCCTGCCGGCACCGTGCGGTGCGGAATTATTCCAGTCGGGATTTCCTTTTCCTCTTGCCAGAATGGATCCGTCTTTCATATTGACGGGGATCAGCACGATCTCGTTTTCATGCGCCGCGATTGCTCCTTTGCGCAGAATCATTTCATCTGTATCAATGTAGTTGTGAATGGTATGGAAGGCTTCTGCGGCAGATAGACCGGCTTCCTTCAGAATTGTTTCCGCAATAACTTCCCGGTTCCGCTTCGCAAAATCCTGACAGATCCGGATATCATGCAGATAATCTTCGAATGCTTCGCCGTACAGCCAGCAGAGATCATCCGGGATTTCAGAAGCTCTGAATTCCTTTTTCAGCCGGTCCAGAGCGGAGGGAAGATCTTTTTCTTTTCCTGCGGCTTTATATTCTTCAATCAGTTTCTTCTGTTCCTCCTGCAGGACAGCTTTTCCTTTATGCAGCTGAACGGCGAGATCCTGGTAATACTCCGCTGCCTGCTTGCCGAGATTGCGGGAACCGGAGTGAACGACCAGATAATATGTGCCGTCCTCTGAGCGTTCAAGCTCAATGAAGTGATTTCCGCCGCCGAGCGTGCCAAGAGATCGGGCCAGCCGGTCATGGTCTTTCAGGACGGAAAAGCACCGGAGATCCGACAGGTCAAACGGCTCTCTGATTTTCTCCCATACATTGAATCCGGACGGGACGAGATGGGCTGCCCGGTCGACTGCCGGAAGATCGGGGTCTGTTCCGTTCAGGCGCACGCAGTACATGCCGCAGCCGATGTCCACTCCGACGATATTCGGAACAGCCCGGCCGGTGACGGTCATGGTTGTGCCGACGGTACAGCCTTTGCCGGCATGCACATCCGGCATGATCCGGACCTTGGAACCTTCCGCAAATGCACAGCTGCACATCCTCTGAATCTGACTGACTGCTTCGGGTTCGCATATTTCCGCATAGCAGACTGCGGTTGTATAAGTGCCTCTGATTTCGAACATATGAATTCTCCCAATGCCATTATATGAAAAAAGCAGAGTGCATTGCACATCTGCCTGGAATTACATTGCGGCTGCGATGCTTTCGCTGTCGCTGACTTCACAGCGGATCCGCTTATGGACCGGCGGGCGCTTGTAGCTGATCCGGAAGAGAATGTCATTGACGCCTTCCTCCGCAAGCCTTGATATATCCTGGGAAACCGTGGTAAGTCTCGGTACGGTATAGGACGCATAGGTGATTCCGTCGTATCCGATCACGGAAATATCTTCGGGGATCTTCTTTCCCAGATCCTTTGCGGCCCGCATGACGCCGATGGCGATCATATCGCTGAGTGCAAAGATGCCGGTAATCTCCGGATTGTTCCGGATGATCGGCAGCGTCTTGGAATATCCGTCCTCCATGGAGAAGGTGCTCTCCACATAATCGCTGTTCATCGAGAATGAGATGCCGTGCTCACTGAGGGCAGAAACAGCACCGTGCAGACGCTGGGAGGATACCTGACCGGCCTCATCCGAACGGAAGCCGCCGACGATGAGTACATTTTTGTGCCCGCGGGCAATCAGCTGCTCCATGGCTTTCCTTCCGCCTTCATAATCATCGGTGCAGAACGAGGAGAGGTTTTCGAAACCGAGGTCCTCCGCCCATCCCGAGATCAGCACGCAGGGGATACTGATCTGGCTGAAGTCTTCACGGAAGTTTTCCAATGCTCCGCCGAGAAATATAATTCCTTTCGGATTGCGTTCCGAACAGATCTGTATGGCCTGCCGTACTTCGTTTTCCTTTTCTTCCGCAAATACGACATTCGCTTCTTCACCGCTGCTGAGCAGATACTGCTGGGTCTTTTCCAGAAGCGTATTCAGGAAAAGATTGCTGGTTCCTTTGACTATAATCGTGATCGCGGAAGAGCGCACCTGCTTGAGATGCTTGGCATTCCGGTTGGGCTGGAAGTTTTCCTGCCGGATAATTTCCTGTATCCTTGCCCGGGCTTCATCACTGACGTCGGGGTGGTCATTGATAACGCGGGAAACGGTTCCGATGCTGTATCCGGAGAGTCTGGCAATATCTTTGATGGTCATACACGTACCTCATCCTGTCAAAAGAACAGTCTAATAATACACGTAATCTGAAATAGTGCAATAAGAGATTTCAGGTAATTTCACGGAACTGTCATTTTGCCGGAAAAGCGCTGTTTTTACGGGGAATTTTGAAGGTAAATATTGAACTTCACTTGGAATTTGTTACAATGACATCGCAAGAAAACTGTGAAGGAAAGGAGGAATGGGAGATTGAGCAAGGATGAAGCGATCAGTATTGAAGGAACCATCGTCGACACGATGCCGAGTGCATTCAAGGTGGAACTTGTGAACGGTATGGTGGTGCGTGCAACACTCGCGGGTAAGATGAGAATGAACCACATCAGAGTCCTTCCCGGGGACAGAGTGACAGTGGAACTTTCACCGTATGATCTGACAACGGGCAGGATTGTTTATAGATTTAAATAAGGATCAATCCGATGGACAGAAAACGGCAGCGCTCAGCTGCCGTTTTACTATGGAAATTTATTTTGTCGGATCGTTTCCGAGAATGAACTTGCGGATATCGGCGCACAGCTCATGCACGTTGTCTTCGCCGATATAGATCATATGACCGGAATTGTAGCCTTTCCAGAAAACTCTGTCCTTCGGCAGGCTGGCATGATCCAGTGTATGCCATACATATCCGAATTCCGTGCAGAGATCGAACCATCCGTTGGCGAAGAAGGTCCTCATGCCGGGTCTTCTCATCATTGCTTTTCTCAGCTGGTCGGCAGTTGTGCCCATCGGTGTTTCTCTCTTCCAGTCTTTGTAATACATGGACAGGCAGACATAATTTCTGTCGAGCTTCACATTCAGATGCGGCATCAGGTCGCCGAGCAGTGCGGAATAGAAATATGTTCCGTAGCGGTCGTCAGTCGCATCATCCCAGAGTCCTTCTTTTTCTTCCAGTACATCCGGTGCCAGCAGCGGTCTTGTCATTCTGCCGTCGTAGCGGGAAACACCCTTTCCCTGTGCTTTCAGGACTTCCTGACGGTAGGTGTTGTCATCGATCTTCAGGCCGTTTCTCAGCAGATATTCTTTGGAAACGCCGGTATAATATGTAACCTTTTCAATCACATGTTCCTTCGCTTCTTCGGAAAGTGCTTCGCCTTTGTACAGCGCCAGCACATATTCCTCATCCGCCCATGCCTTGGCTTCCATCACGAATTCGCTGACGGACTGGTCTGTCGGATGATTGTGGAACCAGTTGACGCCGGCGTAGGTCGGGAAGCCGATGACGGAAGGTTCAACATAGATTTCCCTGCCGAAATAATTGCCGACAGTGACGGTGTTGCCGATCATGACAATGCCGTCAAAGGATACGCCGTAGCATCTTTCCTTGCCGTTGGTTGCGGCAATGCCGGCGGCGGTGGCGGAACGTGTGCAGCCGTAGCTTTCACCGACCAGATATTTCGGGGAAAGCGCGCGGTTGTGCTTGCGGATCCACATTTCGATAAAGGAAAGCAGTGCTTCCGCATCTTCTTCGATGCCGAGGAAGTTTTTTCCTTCCTCTTCATCGATCAGGACGCCGTATCCTGTACCGACCGGATCGACCAGAACAAGATCCGCGACATCCAGCAGGCAGTCGGGATTGTCGATGACTTCAAACGGTCCGAAGGCGCTCGGTCTGTCCGGCTCACCGTAGGTGATTCTTCTTGCGCCGAGGAATCCCGCGTGGACATACATGGAGGAACTGCCCGGGCCGCCGTTATAACCGAAAATAACCGGACGGTTTGCGGTGTCTTCCACATCGGAACGGAAATAGGAATACGAGAAGATTGAAGCAATCGGCTTTCCGTCCTTTCCGTAGAATACATTGTCTTCACTGACGGTATGATAAGGGATTTCAACGCCGTTCAGCGTGATTTTTCCGTCGGACTCAAAGCGCTGGGGCTTGAACTCATCAGCACGGAAGCTTTCTGTTTTGTACATATGATTATTTTCTCCTTTGGTCACTATCATACTACGCACATTGACTGCTGAAAAAGAAGATATCCTGTCTCCGCATGCAAAGTTCCGGGAACGGGGGAGTTCTCTGAAACAGGTTTCACATGGAAGGCAGGATAATCCGCAGGACTGCCTGTATATCGGTGTGTGAACGGCGGCATGTCCTCAATTAAAGAAGGGGAGAAAATCCGCAGAATTGTATCCCCTGCGGAAGAAATAAGGAAATATGATAAGATTTCTGCAGGAGATCAATATGTTCGGGAAAAAGAAGGAAACAGTCATCCTGCCGGAGAATGCAAAGTGTTCAAGGTGCCGGAAAAAGATCAGAAAAGGCGAAAAGTTTTCGTATATCGGCGGAAAGCTTTACTGCCGGAAGTGCACCGAGGCAAAGAAGGACTGGGATCTTCTGGAAATGATGATGATCCTGGATGATGATTGAAAAAAGTATCTGAAGGAGGAATACATATGGCTTACAGTGCGGATACTGAATACATGCTCGATGTTCTGAAGCGGCTGCTCGCGGTGGACAGCCCGACCGGGTTTACGGAGAAGGCAACGGAATTCACCGTGAATGAACTGAAACAGCTCGGCTATGCGTCTTCCGTAACACGCAAGGGAAGCGTGCTTGCGGAGATCGGCGGAGAGGGCCGCCCGCTGATCCTGACGGCGCATCTGGATACGATCGGCGCGATGGTCGCGCAGGTCAAGGCAAACGGCAGACTGAAGATCACCAACCTCGGCGGCATCCGGCCGGTGACATGTGAAACCGAAAATGTCAGAATCTATGCAAGAAACGGAAAAGTCTATGACGGCTGCCTGCAGCTGAACAATCCTTCCGTGCATGTCAACCGCGAAGCGGGAAGCACGGAGCGTACCTATGACAATACGGAGATTGTCATTGACGAGGATGTTCATACAAAAGAAGAAACGCTGGCGCTCGGCATCACGAACGGATGCTTTATCTGCTTTGATACAAGAACGGTGCAGACGGAATCCGGATATCTCAAATCAAGATATCTGGATGACAAGCTTGCGGCCGCGATCCTGCTGGAACTGGCAAAACGCGTGAAGGAGGGGAAAGCTTCCCTGAACAGAAAAGTATATCTGTTCTTTACAACCTATGAGGAAGTCGGACACGGCGGAAAGGGCGGACTGCCTGAAGA
This sequence comes from Erysipelotrichaceae bacterium, assembly GCA_015058875.1. Taxonomy (GTDB): domain Bacteria; phylum Bacillota_I; class Bacilli_A; order Erysipelotrichales; family Erysipelotrichaceae; genus Bulleidia. The sequence continues at coordinate 33,548 of SVBN01000020.1, forward strand.
TGCGGAAGAAATCCTGGCTGTGGATATGGGCTGCATCGGCGAAGGACTGGACGGCAGTGAGACAAAGGTTTCCATCTGTGCCAAGGATGCCCACGGTCCCTATGATCATTCCGTCACTTCCGGGCTTATACGGCTTGCGGAAGAAAACGGACTGCAGTACGCGGTGGATGTATATCTGAATTACAGCTCCGATGCCCAGGCGGCAATTGCGGCGGGATATGATCTGAAGCATGCACTGATCGGGCCGGGGGTCTATGCATCCCACGGCTATGAAAGAAGCCATGTGCGAGGCGCGGAAAACACACTGGCACTGATTGAAGCATATCTGAAGCAGGAGTAAGTCATGATAAAAGGGATTCACCACGTGTCCATGCGGTGCAGGGATGCGGGAAAATTTGCGGAAATGAAGCATTTCTACCGGGATGTTCTCGGACTGGAAATCGTCCGGGAATGGGAGAAGGGATTCATGGCGGAAGCCGGAAACTGCTGGCTGGAGATCATGCTTGGCGGCAATGTCTCTGATCAGACCGGCATCATCCGTCATTTCGCATTCTTCACGGATCAGCCGGATGAACTGATTGAAACAGTCCGGAAGGCAGGGTATGAGATCATTGAGGAGCCGCATGATATCTGCATTCCTTCCGATCCCGAAATACCGGCACGGATTGCTTTCTGCCGGGGTCCGCTCGGGGAAGAAATCGAGTTCTTCTTCGACCGGTCGGAAAACGGAAAACGATTCTGAAACACAGGCATCTGTCAGCCGGCAGGTGCCTTTCTTCATGAAAAAACTGCCGTTTCCGGCAGTCTGTTCAGTCCAAATTCTTTCCGTCTGAGCGGATCACTTTCTGAAGCCATGCGAAGCTCTTCTTCCTGACCCGCTTCATATCCTTCAGATCATGATTGGTACGGTTGACATAAACAACGCCGTACCGCTTTCTCATATCACCCTGCGAGGACAGAATATCAATCAGTCCCCAGCCGAGATAGCCCATGACCGGAACGCCGTCGGTTTCCATCGCATCCTTCATGGCCTGAATATGGGCACGGTGATATTCGATACGGTAATCATCTTCAATCATATGTTCTCCGTCCCATTCTTCCTGAACACCGATGCCGTTTTCAATCGGGAAGACAGGCATGTGATATCTGCGGTAAATCGTGCACAGCACCTGCCGGAATCCCAAGGGATCAATCTGCCAGCCCCATTCCGTTGCTTTCAGATTCGGGTTGACCGCTCTGCCGTAATGCATGTACCAGTTCGGGGTACAGTTGTCCGGAATATGCTCTGCGCTGATTGCGGAGGAACTGTAATAGCTGAAAGCGATAAAGTCTTCATGGTGATTCCGGAACAGTTCAAAATCCGACTCCTGCGCTTTCATATCAATCCCGTGTGTACGTACCCACTGCATCATTTCTTCGGAATAATGTCCGTGCGCGAATACTTCCAGCAGCGTCTGATTGATAAATTCATCCCATTTGCCTGCCGCAAAGATATCTGCGGGGGTGCAGGTCAGAGGATATACCAGGCTGTACGCCAGCATTCCGCCGATCTTTGCGCCGGAAGTCTCATGGACATAATTGCAGAGACTGACATGGGCGTACATGACATTGTGGAGAATCTGATACAGCTCATCACAGGTCTTTTCACCGTTCCGGTATCCGGCAATCCGGAAGGCAATCTCCGGATTGTGATACAGATTCTGCTCGTTGAATGTCAGCCAGTACTTCACCCGGTCAGAGAAATGATCAATAATGCCTTTCCCGAAGCGGATAAAGTATTCCGAAACTTCACGGGAAAGGAAGCCGTTGTATTTTTCGGCGAGATACAGCGGCATGTCGAAATGATACAGGCAGACCATCGGCTCAAGACCTCTTGCAATCATTGCATTGATCAGCCGGTCATAGTAGGCAATGCCGGCGTCATTGAATGCACCGCAGCCGTCCTTTACGCATCTGGACCATGAAATCTGAATCCGGTACATATTCATGCCGAGCTCCTGCATCAGATCCAGGTCTTCTTCGAAATGATGATAGTTATCGTTCGCGAAATGCCAGTCGCTCCGGTGCTCGCCCGGTTCGACGATATCATACACGGACAGTGACTTGCCGTCTTCATTCCATCCGCCTTCCGTCTGCATGCTTGAAACGGAATTACCCCACCAGAATTTCCCCATAATTCACCTCTTTGTTCCATCATATCAGAAATTGAAAACAAAGCAGGAAACTGTTACATTTGAGAAGGAAAGACAGGAAAAATCATGCCGCTGAAAATCATCCGCAATGACATTACCAAAGTACAGGCAGATGCGATCGTAAACACTGCCAACCCGCATCCCGTCATCGGCAGGGGGACCGACAGTGCCGTCTATGAAGCTGCCGGCAGAGAACTGCTTCTGGAAGAAAGGAAAAAGATCGGAGATATTGCGGAGGGGAATGCCGCAATTACGCCGGCGTTTCATCTGGATGCGAAATATATCATCCATACCGTCAGTCCTGTCTGGTATGACGGGAACCGTCTGGAAACATATCTGCTTTCTTCCTGTTATACACAGTCCCTTGAGCTTGCGCTGAATCATGGCTGCGAAAGCATTGCTTTTCCGCTGCTTGCGGCAGGTTCCAATGCATTTCCGAATGATATTGCCCTGAAGACTGCATTGGATACCATTCAGGACTTCCTGATGGATCATGAGATGGATGTGTATCTGGTGGTGCTGGACCGCTCCGCATATGAGCTTTCTTCCAGGATTTTCCATGATGTCGCAAGCTATATCGAAGAGCATCAGGCAGCACAGGTATTCGCAAAGGAATATGCTTCCTCATGGCGCGACGAGATGGAGAACACGCAGGATCTGCGTCCAGCAGCGCCGTCTGCCGCAAAGCGTCCGGAACCCGGCAGTCATGAGAAGAAGCAGTCCGCATTACAGATCAGACCGGCGAAAAAGCCTTCCAAACCGTCTTTCAGCGATTGGATGGAATCGGTCCGGCTGCCGAAGAAGGAACAGACTTTCCAGGCGCGCCTGCTGAAGCTGATCGATGAATCCGGAGAGACCGATCCGCAGATTTATAAACGGGCGAATATCGACCGCAAGCTGTTTGCCAAGATCAGGAAGGATGAAAACTACCGCCCCAGCCGCAAGACAGTCATTGCGCTGGCACTGGCGCTGCGGCTGAGCATGGACGATGCGGTGGATCTGCTTTCCCGGGCAGGCTTTGCGCTGTCTCCGGCCAGCACCTTTGATCTGATCATCCGCTACTGCTTTGAACACAGGGTCTACAACATCATTGAGGTCAATTCCATCCTCTTCGGTTTTGATCAGGAAACGCTTTGAAATGTCGCCTGCGGGGCGACCTTTCCATTTTCCGGAACCGGTAATATGTCCTCAGAAAGAGAGGACAGACAGATGAAAAAGAACTTTACGGAAATTATATTCATTCTTGACAGGAGCGGTTCCATGTCGGGACTGGAGAAGGATACGATCGGAGGATACAACTCCTTCCTGAGGCGCCAGAAGAAAGAGGAAGGAACGGCAGTTGTTTCAACCGTGCTCTTCGATGACTCGTGTGAGGTGCTTCATGACCGCATCCCGCTGGATCAGGTCCCGGAGATCACGGAGAGGGAATACTACGCGCGGGGATGCACGGCATTGCTCGATGCGATCGGCGGAGCGATCTATCATATCGGCAATGTTCATAAATATGCCAGAGAGGAAGACCGCCCGGAAAAGACGATTGTCGTCATCACAACCGACGGCATGGAGAACGCCAGCCGGCAGTATACCTATGACAGGATCCGCAGAATGGTAGAACGGCAGAAAGAAAAGTACGGATGGGAATTCCTGTTCCTCGGCGCCAATATGGATGCGATTGCCGAAGCGGGAAGATTCGGAATTGATGCCGACAGATCCGTCAGCTATATTTCCGATCACATCGGAACAAAGAAAAACTACGCGGCAATTTCCAGAGCGGTATCTCGGATGCGCGCCTGCAGCGCGCCGGTCGGGGCGGAATGGAAAGATGAAATAGAAGCGGATTATAAAGCAAGAAAGGGGAAGTAATATGTTCGGAGCAATTTTGGGAGATATGATCGGAGCACCGTATGAATTCAATAATATTCATACCGAGGACTTCACTTTGTTTACATCCCGGACGGAATTCACGGATGATACCGTCATGACGCTCGCGGTTGCGGACGCATTGATGGAAGCGTACGGGAAAGATGAGACGGAGATAAAATACCAGCTTGTCAGGAAAATGCAGGCATACGGAAAAAAGTGGCCGCATGCCGGATACGGCGGGATGTTCGCTCAGTGGCTGAGAGAAAAATATCCGGAGCCGTACAACAGCTTCGGCAACGGAAGCGCCATGCGTGTCAGTCCTGCCGGATGGCTGTATGACACACTGGAAGAAACACTGCAGAAAGCACAATGGACTGCGGAAGTCACGCACAATCATCCGGAAGGAATCAAAGGAGCGCAGGCTGCGGCCGCATGCATCTGGATGGCACGGAATCAGTACGGCAAAGATGAGATCATGGCTTATGTCACGGAAACATTCGGATATGATCTGACCGAGACAACCGATTCCATACGGAAGTGGTATTTTTTCAATGAGACATGCCAGAAGACGGTTCCCCAGGCAATCCGCGTATTCTATGAGAGCGGCAGCTTTGAAGAAACCATCCGCAAATCGGTATCGCTCGGCGGCGACAGCGATACACTGGCGTGCATTGCCGGCAGTATTGCGGAAGCGTATTACGGCGTTCCGGAGGAAATGAAGCAGGAGGCTTTGAAGCGTCTGGATCCGAGGCTGATCACAGTGCTGGAGAAATTTGAAGCATTCCTGTCGGAAAAGAACGGAAAGAAATCAGGGTAATCAGTCAGAACGATTCTTTCAGATACACATCTGCGGCTGAATGTGCATAGGACTCTGACTGATATCAGTAAAAAAACGGAGGATAATGCATATGCATAAATATTATGAAATCAATGAAAAAGGAAATAATATCCGCTGCAAGGTGTATTGCAAAGACAGGCCTGCGGCCCGGAGGGCGGTTCTTTACTGCACGGGATTTGCCGGCCACAGGGATAACGGTGCGGCGGAAAAATTTGCGGAAAGTGTATTTTCCAGATATAAAGATGTCATTGTAATTGTGTTCAACTGGCCTTCACACGGCGATGATGTAAAGAAAAAGCTGAACCTGGAAGACTGCAGCACATATCTTGAGCTTGTGATTGAGGATATGAAAACCAGATTCGGATGCACGGAACTGTACTCATATGCGACCAGTTTCGGCGGATATCTGATCCTGAAATATATCTCCGAACACGGAAATCCGTTCCGGAAGATATCGCTGCGGTGCCCGGCAGTATACATGTACGACGTGCTGACGCGGTTTATCATGAAAAATGACGAATATGACCGGATCATGAAAGGGAAGGACGTGCAGGTCGGATTCGACCGGAAAATCATCGTAACGAAGGCATTGCTGGACGAACTGCAGGCCAATGATATCCGGGAAAGAGATTTCCTGGAATATGCGGATGATATTCTCATCCTGCACGGAACAAAGGATGAAGTTGTGCCGTTTGAGAGCTGCCGGGAATTTGCGGAGAACAACGTGATTGAATTGATCCCGGTTGAGAACGCTGATCACCGTTTTCAGAATCCTGCCTGCATGAGTCTGGCAAACAGACAGACGATGCAGTTCTTCGGTTTTCAGTAAACCGCATGCCCGGCAGATTCGGAATATCGGAAACAGAACAGGAGGAAGAGCATGTCGGAAAGAAGAAAGAGACTGAAAGAGATTTTCCGGGATACGCAGAAACAGTATGCCGGCAATGAAAAACTGCAGAAGGATGCATTGTACACATATGAGCATAACGAGCTGATCCCGGAAAACGATTATCCGCAGATCAGAAGGATATACCGTCCGGGAAAAGTCAGCGTGAGTGAAGAGCGCACATTCGAGTGTGCCATGCGGCTGATGAAAGAACATCCGGAATATCATATTGCGGTGCTGAATTTTGCGTCTTCCGTCCATCCGGGCGGCGGCGTAATCGAAGGCGCATCCGCTCAGGAGGAATGCCTCTGCCGCTGCAGCACATTGTATGCCTCGCTGAATCAGCCGGATATGATGAAACAGTATTATGTCCCCAACCGGGATGCCATGAATCCGCTGGCCAATGACGGAATCATCTTTTCTCCCGCCGTTACGGTATTCAAATCGGATACGGAATATCCGGAGATCCTGCCGGAAGAGAAATGGATTCATGCGGATGTGCTGACCTGCGCCGCCCCGAATCTGCGCAGCTGCGGGATTCAGGTGACGGACCGGCAGCTGTATGAGATTCATCTTCAAAGAGCAGAACACATTCTGCATACGGCAGCCGCGAAGGGATGCGATGCACTCGTGCTCGGGGCGTTCGGATGCGGCGCGTTTGCCAACAATCCGGAAACCGTTGCCCGGGCATACCGGGATGCGCTGATGGATTACGCATCTTATTTTGAGGAGATTGTCTTCGCGGTTTACTGCACGGACGAAGCGCGTCAGAATTACCATGCTTTTGCGGACGAACTGGCGGACTGGAACAGCAGGTACGGCTGTGATGACCGGCTGCTGTGGAAGGCAATGCAGATCGCATGCAGGGCGCATGAAGGACAGAAAGACAAAGGCGGCAATCCCTACTTCCTGCATCCCGTATTTGTTTCGCAGCATCTGGAAACAATTGCAGAGAAGATCGTGGGACTGCTTCATGATGTTGTGGAAGATACGGATATAACGATTGAGGATCTCAGAAAGGAAGGCTTCCCGGAACATGTTCTGGAAGCGGTGGATACCATCACAAAGAAAGACGGTGTATCCTATGAAGAATACATTGAAGGCGTGATGAATAATCCGATCGCAAGAGCAGTCAAGATCCAGGATGTCCGGCATAATTCCGATATCTCCAGAATCCCGCATCCGACAGAGCATGATCTGAAGCGGCTGGAAAAATACCGGAAGACATTGAAAAAGCTGGAAGGCAGGGAATAATCAGAAGGAACAGCGCGGGCTGTTCCTTTTATGCGGAAAAGAACATAAAACAGTATTTTTCGCATATTGATCAAACAGGCATGCGGGTGTATGATGCACAAGGCCTGAAAGAAAGCCACGAGGAAAACCTATGAGAAAAACAAAGATTATATGCACGATCGGTCCGGCATGCGAGACGGAAGAAACGATCAGGGAATTATGCAGAGCGGGGATGAACGTTGCCCGTCTGAACTTCTCCCATGGAACGCATGAGGAACACCTGCAGCGGATTCAGACAATCCGGAAGGTCAGGGAAGAGCTGAACCTGCCGATTGCCATCATGCTGGATACCAAGGGACCGGAATACAGAATCGGTACATTTGAAAACGGAAAGATTGAACTGAAGGCGGGAGATGTTTTCACATTTACGCCGGAAGAGATTTCCGGAACACAGGAAAAGGTTACCGTCAGCTATAAGAATCTTCCGAACGAGCTGGAAGCGGGAGATACCATTCTCCTCAGCAACGGACTGCTGGAATTCAGAGTTACGGAAATCAGCGGAAACGAAATAAAGACGGAAGTCATCACCGGCGGCGAGCTGTCCGACCGCAAGAGCATGGCATTCCCGGGAAAGCACATCAGGCAGAAGTATCTGTCTGAAAAGGATATCGATGATATTCTCTTCGGCGTGGAAAACGATATCGACTTCATCGCCTGCTCATTTGTGTCCGTAAAGCAGGACCTGGATGATATCCATGATCTGCTCAAAGCGCACGGCAAAGACAATACGGTGGAACTGATTGCCAAGATCGAAAATCAGTGCGGCTATGACCACATTGAAGAGATCTGCGAATCCTGCGGCGGCATCATGGTTGCCCGCGGCGACATGGGCGTCGAGGTTCCGTTTGAGAATCTGCCGGTCATGCAGAAGGATCTGATTACCAAATGCCGCATGATGGGCAAGCGTGTCATCGTTGCGACGGAAATGCTGGAATCCATGATTCACAATCCGCGTCCGACCAGAGCCGAGACAAGCGACGTCGCGAATGCGGTGTTCGACGGAACAAGCGCAATCATGCTGTCGGGAGAAACGGCAGCCGGCAAATATCCGGTGCTGGCCGTGCGCACAATGGCAAAGATTGCCGAAACAGCCGAAAACAGCATTGATTATGCAGAGCGCTTCAGAAGCTATGATTTCCTGATCCAGGATGATGTGGATGCGATTTCCCATTCTGCCTGCGGTATGGCAATTGACCTGCATGCAAAAGGCATCGTTGCCTGCACACTGTCCGGCAGTACGGCCCGCATGGTGTCCAGATTCCGTTCACCTGCCGATATCATCGGTCTGACAACGGATGAAAAAACATACCGTTCCCTGGCTCTTTCCTGGGCGGTAACGCCGGTGAAGTGTGAGATCTTCCCTTCCACCGACGTGCTGTTCTACAGCGCCAAGAAAGTAGCTGAGGATGTCTTCCATCCGGAAAAAGGCGAGCACGTAATTATTACCGGCGGCGTGACAAACGGCAGCTCCGGTAATACCAACCTGCTGAAAATCGAATCATTCTGATCATCAGACAGATCATCCTGCGGGATGGTCTTTTTTTTGATAAACCGGCAGATATTTAGAAAAAATTCTAAATATCAGTTGACAGAATACTTTCCCGGATATATGTTGTATTTAGATAAAATTCTAAATAGAGGTGCGCTATGAAAAGGTATTATCTCTTCGCATTCGGCATCAGCTGGGTGATTATGATATTTGCATCGCTGTATGCGGTCCGCTTCGGGAGACAGGTATTTCAGCTCGTGCTTGCCGGCGTGATGTTTGTGCCGGTTCTCTCGGTGCTGCTTTCCGGAGGCTCTCTGAAAGGGATGGGCTGGAAGCCTTCCTTCAGCGGGAAGAAAAAATATTATGCGATTGCCTGGTTTCTTCCGGGAATCGTTGTGACAGCCGGCGCTGCATTGTTCTGCCTGATCTTTCCGGGAAGCCTGGATCTTTCCGGAAGTGCAATGGCTGCCCAGGCCGGGCAGGAGGTGCTGGATGCGATACAGGCACAGGGCATGTCCTATTCCATGTATCTGGCTGTCAGTGCATTGCAGTGCCTGACGATTGTGCCGCTGATCAATATGATCCCGGCCTGCGGTGAGGAGAGTGCCTGGAGAGGATATATGACGCCGCATCTGAAAGAGAAATACGGCAGGGAAAAAGGTCTTGTGATTTCCGGCATCATCTGGGGCGTCTGGCACTGGCCGCTGATCATTCTTGCGGGTTACGAATACGGCGTGCAGTATTTCGGAGCGCCGTTCCTGGGACCGCTGCTGTTCTGCCTGATCACGATTGCTCTCGGGATCCTGACGGATTATGTTTATGAGCGGACGCAGTGCATCTGGGTGCCGGCAATCATGCACGGATCCTTCAATGCCTGGGCGACGCTTCCGGCTGCGGCAGTCAGTCCTTCTTATGCAATGTACAGTGTTCTTGGGCCGGCACCTGTCGGCCTGATCTCAGCACTGCCCATGATGCTGTGTGCATATATGATTTTCAGAAAGAGAGGAAAGCTGTATGGGCTTCGCTGAAACATTCAAAGCGCTATCGGATCCGGTCAGAAGGGAAATCCTGACGATGCTGAAGGAGGGAAGAATGTCTGCCGGTGATATCGGTTCACATTTCGATATGACCGGCGCGACGATTTCCTACCACCTGAGCATTCTGAAAAAGGCGGATCTGGTGTTTGAAACAAAAGAAAAGAATTATATCTTTTACGAACTGAATACTTCGGTCATTGAAGAAGTCATGCTGTGGCTCAGTGAACTGAAAGGAGTGAATGAAAATGAAGAAAGTAAGTAAGCAGACAATGATCATAACATTTCTTCTGACGGCGGCGCCGATGCTGGCGGGAGTGATTCTCTGGAACCGCCTGCCGGAACGGGTGCCGGTCCATTTCGGATTTGACGGTCAGCCGGACAGCTGGAGCAGCCGCTCGTTTGCGGTCTTTGCCATGCCCGCATTTCTGCTGGCAATACATGCGGCGTGCATTAAAATTACTTCCCTGGATCCGAAAGCTGAAAATATCAGCACCAAAGTGCACAGCCTGGTGCTCTGGACCGTCCCGGCAGTTTCTTTGTTTGCGGCATGTCTGACCTATGGGACAGCGCTGGGATATCCGGTGAATGCAAACCGCTTTGCTTTAGTGCTGATGGGAGTGCTGTTCATTGCCGTCGGGAATTATCTTCCGAAGTGCCGTCAGAGTTATACGGTAGGCATCAGGATTCCATGGACGCTGGCAGATGAGGAAAACTGGAACAGAACGCACCGTATGGCCGGACCGCTGTGGATAGCCGGCGGATTGATCTTCCTGATTTCCGGGTTTATTAAAGTGGATTCCGGAGTCATCATGTTTCCTGTCATCATCCTGATGGTGCTGGTACCGTGCGTTTATTCCTATCTGCTGTTCCGCAGAAAGAAAGCAGAAAACTGAATGATGAAATGAAAAAGTGATGCGGAATGCATCATTTTTCATCTTCCAAAGGCAGATATGCTTCAAAATAGCGGTGCATCTGTCCGTCTTCATGAATGCTGACAAGCTGCCGCATGATGAGGGGACCGGCCGGTTCAAAACGGTGTTCCTGTGCATAGCGGATCAAAGACCGGCAGCAGCCTGTATGGAAATCCCATTCCCTTCCCGTATCAATGACGGTGCGCAGGGCATTTGCGGCAGGGATAACTGTTCCTCCCGGTATGATGTCTGAGCTGTCAGACTGCCGGAGGCCGAATCCCCACTCATATTCATCTTCTGCATAGTCCGGGAACACGGCCATCATGAAACTGTGCTGAAGCCTGGCCATGAGAATTCTGCCTGCCTCCGCATGTACGGAATCGGTATACAGGGTTCTTCCGCTTTTCTGTGCCGCGAAACAGATCGGACGCAGATAAACTGTCTGAATCTTGTTCAGATCACTGCGTATGTTTTTCAGCCGGTCTGCATACACTGAGTTTTCATCCGCAAGAGAATGATAATAATCCGCTTTTTCCCGGAAAGAATCCGTTCTGGCTTCCATACGGCTGATGTATGTATCCAGAGAATCGTTTCCCAGCATCTCCCTGATTTCCTTTAAGGAGAATTCGTTTGCCTGATACCGTTTGCATTCCGCAATCAGATACATCTGATAATCGTCATAATAACGGTAGCGGTTATCCGGGCTGATCTCGGGAATGATCAGCCCCTGACGTTCATAATGCCGCAGCGTTTCTCTTGTGATGTTCAGAATTGTGCATATATCCTTCTGTGTATATTTCATAAAAAACCCCTGAAAATGATATTGACCTGGTTGTCACAACCACCTTTATGATGTGAACGGAGGCTGAGGATATGATTAAGATAATGATAACATGCGGAGGCGGATTTTCTTCCAGCGCACTGGTGGGACATCTGAATGCGGAAACGATTGAAAAGAATCTGACGGACAGGGCGGAATTCATTTACTGTCCGTATGACTTCGGAGGTATCGGCGGCGATGTGGATAAAGTGGATATTGTAATGCTTTGCCCGCATCTTGCGTTCCAGTCAAAGGAACTGGCAAAAAAATATCCGCATAAACCGTTTTACATCATACCGACCAGACTGTACGGACTGATGGCGGCGGAAGAATTCATCGAGGATGCGGAAGACTGCATTGAAGGCTGGAAGAAAACAGGAATGAATCCCTTCCATTTCGAAGGGGAGAATAATCCGCTGAGAATCACAAGAACAATTTCACACAGAAAATGGCTTCAGGAAAAATAAACCGGAGCCGGATACGGACATATCGGGCGGAATAATATTTCCGTCCTTTTTCATTTTGTAACGCTCTTTTCAAAGAATTAGTTGATAAATGAGAAAATGCCATAATGATATTCTCCATACGCAGTAAACAAATTGATAGGTAATGGAATCCGGGTGATTTCATTACATCTGAAAGGAATCTGTTCCATCATTGTGGTCATATACGCTTCAGATTTCCACTTTCTCATATCCAGTGTGTATTTCAACTTCTTGCGCAGCACCAGCCAGTCCAGATATCCCTGAAGATGCCGTGTACTGATTCCACGCTTCCATCTGATCAGACTTTTCAGTTCTGTATGAAGTTCATCGGTTGAAGATACCGTTTTACCACTCGGCGTTGCAGTTCCGTTTGAAGGAATTATTTCACTTTTGAGTTTATTATCACTCACGAAGGTCTGAATGCTGTGGCTGTCATCGCTGATAATCGTTGAGATGAGAGAGAAATGATCACGGAAACGATTAAGAATATCTGCACTCTCGCGTCCAAGACCTCCGACTTTATAAAGAATGTTGTCGTTTTCGTCGATTGCCGTCACAATACACACTTTGTGATGATTGATCCCGCGCAGTTTACTGGATGATGTGCTTTTCCTGGATTTTCCTCTATGTTTGGAATAGCGCGGCATATTCTTTGGTTTCGTTCCTTTCAGATTGATCGATGTATATGTCGGATCCAGCTCGATATTTCCACTGAGAACCACTTCATTTTGAATCTTGGAGGCTGCTTTATAAAGCTTGTGTCTCATATTGAAGCATGTTGTCTTTGACAAACCGGTGGCCACACTCTGCTGTTCTAATGTAAGGCAGTTTAGTTCACCTGCGATAAATGTCGACCATTTGTCGAAACTCGTCTTTGAATGGGTAAACATTGTACCTGTGGTTGCCATGAATACACTTTTGCAGTCTTTACATCTGTATTTCTGTCTGTGGTGAGGATTGAATCCGTTTTTGACAAATCTTTCGGATCCGCAATGCGGACAGCACGTGACGTGGGCTGATACATTTTCATAGTTTG
>SVBN01000021.1 GCA_015058875.1 Erysipelotrichaceae bacterium
AGATTTTCCTTTTCCGGATGTCCTCTAAACCATATTGGGTTTATTCTCATCCCGACTTATCTTACTGTACGGTTTTACTCTTTTCCCGTCCAATTTTAGAGGACCTGATTTCTTTTTTATCCTTCAGCAGCTCCAGAAAGTACTCTTCGACAGCTGCTCTGGAGAACTTTGTCTCCTCAGCCAGCAGAGCCGCAAATTCAGCAATGGCCGCATCATCATGAGACATCTCTTCCACATAACTGACCTTTACACGCATTCTTTTCTTTTTCGGAGTATAAAGTGAATCACTGTCCGCATATGCAATACGGCATACACGGATTATTTCTTCCGGTCCGACATTTCCTTTGATCATTTCTTTCAGAATCCGGTTAATTTTCCCCTCAAGATCATCATGTGCTTCCATCAGGAACGTTATTCTTGCCAGAGCACTGCTTACATATCTGCGGTTTTTCCTGTCTATTTCTTCCATCAGCTCGGGTATGCCTTCAAAGCTGGTGCGTATCCGGTCAAGCTCATCCTGCAGACGTTCGATGCTTTCTTCGTATCCGATTCCTTTGCGCTCCATATTCTGGCGCGTCATCATATCCATCAGTCCGGCATCTTCTTCAATATCGGTTATTGCATGCAATATATAGCGCTGATACTTATCAGGATGATCTTTTGTTGTCAAATTATAATAGGCTCTGTCCACAACACCGGCCTGATATTCATCCAGAAGCATTGTCATCAATGCCGGCAGATCATTGCGGTTTTTCTCATCCAGCAGCCTCTGGATATATTTTTTGATGCTCGTGTTCAATGCGGCCAGCTGGCGGAACAGGTCTTCCGTAACTGCCGCAGCTCTTTCAAGATAGACATCGCCGTTTCCGGGTTCACGGCGTATTGCTGTAAGCAGCTGATAAACAGTAAAAATATAGCCGCTGTATTCGTCTGTTTCATCCGTACTGATTCTCCGCATCGTCTGCATCAGCTCTGCGGCATAATCCTCGAAATGGATCAGTCTCTGATAATCTTCTCCAATCTCTTCCTCAATCCATCCGCACGCTCTGAGCCTGCGCAGGACAAACATCGCTGTCTGATGGGCATCCGACAGATCCTCTTCCTCACTTTCTGCCCTGAAATGATACTGTTCGATCATCTCCTCAATCGCATCCTGAGCATCTTCTGCCGTCAGGGTATAGGAAGTGCCGAATCTCACATTCTCATAGAGCAGCGTCAGTGACGCCCCCATAAGCTGACGGTTCACTCCGGTCAGTGCATTAAACAGATTTTCAGGAACACGGCTGAAATAATTGGACACATCCTTCTGCATATATCAATATTATCATATGCCCACTCTCTCAAAACTACGTAAAAAACAGTATCCGCTGCGTTTACCGTCATTGCGGCTGATACTGTTTTATCTGTTTCAGATCACTCCAAAAATCGCGCTCAGATCTTCATCATCAATCATTCGGGAAGTTCTGTTCCCGGCATTGCCCAGCATTTCCTCTATCCGATCCTGCAGTGTCACATCAATAAATCTGTCAACATCTATGCCCCGCAGCTCAAAGAACAGCAGAGGGTTCCTGTCAAATCTTGTTCCGATTCCGTACAGTGCAGCCGCAACATGCTTGCACATCAGTGCCCAGTCCGGGCATGAACAATTCAATGAGATTTCTGCAGGTGAAGGAAACAAGCCGTTTCTCTCAAAGAAGAGATCCTTCATATCTTCCGGAAAATCACCTGAGAGCAATGCGTCAAGGCTGTCCAGTTTTCTGCCGCACCGTTCCATAATGTCCTGACACTTTTCCTCAGAAAGCGGAGAAATCCTGATTTCAATCTTATACGGTGTTTTTCTGGTTCCCTGTACTCTGGCTGTCACTTTACCGCGCGAAATCTGAAGATCAATCACGGAACCGTTCCTGACATATCTTCTTCCGCGTTCAATCCTCGACGCATAATCCGCATAGCGTTCCAGGTTCTCACACCAGGCATTTCCCCACCAGGAAGTACAGATCTGCCGGCCGCTGACAATTACCGGATCATAAATAATTCCTTTCCGTTTTGCTTTGGCTGAACTCTTTTCAGCATTATGCTTCAGTTCTTCCGCAGTCGGCTGACTGTAATATTGTGTATTCCAATATTTCGGCACAATTTCACCTCCTGCTTATTCCAATCTCAGCAGTTTCATCAGTTCATCATTGCTGAGTTCGGTAATCCATTTTTCACTGCCTTCACCGATGACATTTTCCGCAAGTTCTTTCTTGGATTCGATCATCATGTCAATTTTCTCTTCGATCGTACCCTTGGACACAAGCTTGTGCACCATGACATTTTTTGTCTGACCGATACGGAAAGCACGGTCAGTCGCCTGATTTTCCACTGCGGGATTCCACCACCGGTCAAAATGAATCACATGATTGGCCTTTGTAAGATTCAGCCCGGTTCCGGCAGCTTTTACTGAACAGACAATATACGGAACATATTCATCCGATTGAAAGCGATCTACGATTTTTGTTCTCTCTTTCGGAGAAATACCGCCGTGAATCACACCGCCCCTGGTATGGAAGATTGTCTCCAGATATTCGGAAAGATAATCCGCAATCTCGCGGAACTGCGTAAATACCAGCACGCGTTCGCGCTTTTCATAAATCGTCCCGCACAGTTCCCTCAGCATTTCGAACTTTCCGCTCTCCGAAGGTGCATAAGTTTTCTGGCCGAGATACTGATCCGGATGATTGCAGATCTGTTTCAGCTTCATAATTGTCGCAAGCACCAGCCCTCTTCGCTCTATGCCATCCAGTTCTTCCAGCAGTTTTGCCGTATCATCTACCGTTTTCTTATACAGTATCACCTGCTTTTTCGAAAGTTCTGTATAATCCAGCATTTCAAACTTATCCGGAAGATCTCTGATAATCCGTTTATCTGTTTTCATTCGTCTCAGCAGGAAGGGATTGATCATTCCCTTCAGTTTTGCATATTCTTCCGGCGTTTTATCAAGACTGCGGCAGTATGCAGAGAAATCCGAAGCACTTCCCAGAAGTCCCTTGTTCAGAAAATCAAAGAGTGACCAGAGATTTGTCAGATCATTTTCAATCGGCGTTCCGGTCATGGCAATCTTCATTCTTGAACTCAGCTGCTTGACGGCACGGGTCTGTTTTGTCAGCGGGTTTTTGATCGCCTGTGCCTCATCCAGAATGATGCAGTCCCATGTTCTCTCTGCCAGTTCAGGAATTCTCATTATCATTCCGTAAGTTGTTATATTCAGAAATTTCGGGTGTTCAGCCATATTCTGCAGCACTGCTTTCGGCGCCCCATGCAGAATCTGCAGGCTCATTTCCGGCACGAACTTCTCCTGCTCTTTCTGCCAGTTGCCAAGCAGGGATGCCGGTACAACCAGAAGCACATGTGCATCTTCCTTTTCCAGCCGGATCTTTTCCAGATAGGAAAGCACCTGCAATGTTTTTCCAAGCCCCATATCATCCGCAAGACATGCGCCGAATCCGATGGAATCCATATAGGAAAGCCACTCAAATCCTGTTTTCTGATAAGGTCTCAGATCCGCATGCACAGACTCCGGTACTTTGGCATTTCTTATCTTCTCGGGATGTCTCAGATTCTGAAGAAGCCGGTTCAGCCATTGACCGTTTGTAATGATAATTCCGTTGTCCGGATCAGAATCATCCGTATCCATATCCTTGCGGAGTGCTTCGAGGAGTGTCACAGTATCCGATGCGGAATCCATCCGCTTCAGCAGGTCTTTCAGTCTGGCATGATCTACCGCGATCCACTTTCCTTTGAGCATTGCAAGGCCTTCTGTCATATCCAGAAGATTGCGGATATCATCTTTTGTCAGTTCAATGCCGTCAATCGTCAGGGAAGGAGAAGTTCCGAGTATCGCATCAAACCCAAGCATGGAAGGCTCTTCACTTCCGAGCCTGATTGTCAGCGCCGGATTCATGACCTTTCGCCTCCACCAGTTCGGAATACGGCACAGTATTCCGGAAGCTTCAATTTCAGTCACATCTTTCAGAAAGCTGTAGGCTTCCTGCGCACTGAGCTGCAGCGGATGAAACAGTTCTCCTGTTTTCATAAATTCCGCAATCAGTTCCGAAACTTCCGCCGCTTTATTCAGGCAGGATAACAATTCAATAAGCTTGCGGCGGTCAGCCTGATATTCTGTCAGCGCATATTTCAGCGGATAATGATGCACTTTTCCGTCTGTACCTTTTGATGCATATGTTGCCATAAAAGCAAACGGAAAAGCCGCATTGTTTTTCTGCTCGACAAGATGGAAAAAGATTCTTTCCGGAACGTGAAGATCCTGATTCTTCTCCGCCAGATACATTTCCACCGTACCCGGATATGTTCTCATCTCTGCTCTGTATTTCTTCTGAAACTGCCGGTAGATGTTTTTAATCCAGTCTGCAGTAATATGCTCAGACCCCAGACCGAACGGAACCGACTCCAGCAGACTATCCATCTGATCATCGGATATTTTTACTTTTGCCTTTTCTCTGGCCACTTCCAGACCGGGAAGATCGGTCAGCGCACGGAAAAAAGAAGAAGAGACAAGATAAAGATAGGATGCTGAGGCTGTCATCCCTTCGGGCTTCGGCCCCGCTCCGAATTCATACAGTGTTGAAATTGCCTGCTCCCCAGTCCATGCCTCTGCCGCTTTTTTCAGTTTTTCCGGGCTTTCACCGGTAATATCCGGCAAAAAGCCGGTATCAGTAAACAGAAATGATAATTTTTCCATAAACCCGCTTTCCGGAATCAGAATTCTTCTTTTACGATTTCCAGTGTTCTTGCGACAGCCTGGTCCATGTCGTAGTATTTGTATTCTCCGAGTCTTCCTCCGAAGATGACATTTTCCTTCTGGTCCGCAAGTGCCTTATATGCAGCATATAACGCACCGTTGCGCTCATCATTGACCGGATAGAACGGTTCATCTCCCGGCTTCCATTCGCTGGAATATTCCTTACTGATGACTGTTTTCGGCTGTGTTCCGAATTCAAAGTGCTTGTGTTCAATGATACGGGTATACGGTGTTTCCCTGTCGGTGTAGTTAATAACTGCATTTCCCTGATAGTTCGGCTTGTCCAGCACTTCCGTTTCAAACCGTACGCTTCTGAACTGCAGATATCCCAGTTCATAATTGAAATATGCATCGATCGGTCCGGTATAGAATACCTTATCTGCCAGCTGATCCAGTTCTTCTTTATTCTGCAGATAATCCGTATTCAGCCGTACTTCAATGCCGTCCAGCATTTTTTCAATCATCTTTGTGTATCCGCCGACCGGAATGCCCTGATACAGCGCATTGAAGTAGTTATTGTCAAATGTCAGTCTGACCGGCAGACGCTTGATGATAAAGGAAGGCAGTTCCGTGCAGGGTCTGCCCCACTGCTTTTCCGTATATCCCTTGACCAGTTTTTCATAGATATCTGTTCCGACCAGGGAGATTGCCTGTTCTTCCAGATTCTTCGGTTCCGTAATACCTGCTTCTCTTTTCTGTTCTTCAATCTTTGCGGCAGCTTCATCCGGTGTGACAACGCCCCACATCTTATTGAAGGTATACATATTAAACGGCAGAGAATACAGTTCTCCGTGGTAATTGGCGACAGGGCTGTTGGTATAGCGGTTGAATTCCGCATACTGGTTCACATACTGCCATACTTCCTTATTGTTTGTATGGAAGATATGTGCGCCGTATTCATGCACATTGATGCCTTCCACTTCTTTTGTATATATATTTCCGGCCACATGATCTCTTTTCTCAACGACCAGAACTTTCTTTCCTGCTTTGACTGCTTCTCTGGCAAATACCGCACCGCACAAACCGGCGCCGACAATCAGATAATCATACTGTTTTGACATATTGTTTTCCATCCTTCTTTTGATCACATTAATCATACAGGAAACCTGTTTTTTCGGAAAGAAGGACCTCGGGAACAGAATGATTCATTGACCGTGTTTTAAAGCATTACTTATAATGAATAGGTACCTGAAAGGATTCCTATGAGAGAGTTTCTGACTTCAATCAAAAAAGATAAAAAAACACAGATCGTGCTTGCATGCATATTCGTTCTGATTCTGATCATGAACTGTTTTACCGTAAAGATTGCGGATGACTTTATCTACAGTCAGTCCAATGGCATTCTTGATATCTTTGCCAGAGAATACGAGCAGTATATGACATGGAGCGGCAGATCTGTCGCGCATGTCCTGGCAAGAACTTCCCTGGCTCTGCCGAGGATTCTGTTTGTTCTCTGCAATTCACTCATGTTTATCTGGCTGATCCTGCTGATCTGTTTCCATGCGGGCACAGAGCAGAAGCATCTGTCATACGCATTGATTCTTTCTGCCGCACTGGTATTTCTGTTTGTTCCGATGTTTGGGGAAACCGTTCTGTGGCAGACCGGATCTTTCAATTATCTCTGGATGACCTGTCTGATCCTGAGTTTCCTGATTCCCTACAGAGAAGAAAAGAAACACCCGGTTATATTCGCTGTCATAATGTTCATTGCAGGCATCCCTGCAGGATGGACAAATGAGAACACAGCCGGGGCTATGATCCTGTTCATTCTCGGAACCATTGCAATCCGCTGGTTTACGGATAAAAAGAAGCCGGAGTTATGGATGGTGACCGGACTGGCCGGCACATGCCTCGGACTGCTTATCATGCTGAAAGCACCGGGCAATGCCATCCGCATGCAGAGTTTCCCAGATCACAGCGGTCTTTCCGCCCTGCTGATTTCTGCCTATGAGGCATCGCTTGTTATCAGCGGATCCGGTGATACCGGAATGCGAACATTATGGCTGATCTTCGCATTCACCGCCGCACTTGCGGGAGTACTTACAAAAGAAAAGAAAAGGATCCTGTATCCTCTGCTGTTTGCTTTCTGTTCCTTCGCGGCAGTATATGCCATGATCTTCTCTCCGGTTTATATTAATTATTCCCGTTCCATGTTCGGTTCTTCCGTATTCCTGATCATCGGAATTGTCTCTTCAGCAGTGCCGATATTCAGAGAAAGAGCAGATCATCCTGTTATAAAGCCGGTACTTGCTGTATGTGTATGCCTCGGCGCGATGAATTATATGACCGCCATGATTGATCTGGTCAACACCCGCTACCAGTTCCGCAACTTTGACCGGTATATCGCTTCGCAGAAAGCACAGGGAAATCTGAATCCGGTAGTCCCTGCAGTCAACCGGGATATCATGACCAGGTACAACCCGATCTATGATCTGGAAGGCATTCAGGGTGACTGTACGCACTGGGTGAATCAGAACTTCGCAGCAATGCGTGGCCTGGAAAGCATCACCGCCACAACCTCCCTGCCCTGGGATCATATCTACTGGACCGGGGATCCGGAATTGATGAATATCACGGATTTCGAAACCTATCTGAACTTTGTTTCCGGGAATGACCGGTATATCGTTTTGATCACATCAACAGATATTTCCGACGATTCCTATCAGGAAATCAGAGGAATTCTCAGAGAAAAGCTGGATATCATTCAGACAAACTCCCGCTATCTCTGTGCCGCAGTCGGAACAACCGAACGCAATGTGGAACAGAGTGATGAGGAAATCTATTCCGGTACAACAGTGGAAGGTCATTACTTCTATCTTTCTTCCATGAATGATCCCGAGAAATGCGACATCATGTTCGGTGCAGACAACCTGTCCAACAAGAACGCCGGTCTGACATTCGCCGTATACAGCAGAGAAAAAGGACATCTGGTGGATGAAATTACGTGGCGTCCGGATATCATGCATCAGGGTATCCGCTGTTCGGCAGAACAATATGATAAACGCGGCTGATATAATATGTGCTTTACAGAAGATGGCTTATTGTCATCTTCTTTTTCATAAGATTTTCTTAAGAAACACAACTTCACACATTTTTTGAAAGAATCCTGTATAATCGGACCTATGGAAAACAAAAGAAGAAAACTGAATTATTTCAGACTGACGATATTATGCGCGGTCCTGTTCCTTGCGGTCAGCGGTACCATCCTGATTGCACGCGAACTGCATGATGATTCCGAACCTGAGCCCTCCCCTTCACCGAGTGCTGAAGTCACCGCGGAACCGGTTCAGACCCAGACACCGGAGCCGACACCCACGTCAACTCCGACGCCCACGCCGGAGGAAACTTCTGCAGAACCTGCGGATGAGTATATCTTCCACAGGGCATATCAGATGAAAGCCTTTGATGAAACGCCGGACAATGTCACCGGTTTCGTCAGCGGCTGGGCTGTGAACACAACCGATGGATATGCATATGCGGATCTGCAATGGAACCGCATGCCGGTAATTGTAGAAAATGCCGGTTCTTCGATCGGCTCTGTTTCTGTCTGCCGCGGAGGAATTCCGTTCAGCTCCGGCAGTGAGATTGCCGTATCATTTACGGCATCCTCTGATATCGGCCGGAATATCCGTCTTGTCATTACAAACGGAGCCGGCGGAAATACACTGTATGAACAGACAATCAGTGTTTCCGGCAATCCTGCCGATCAGTATTTCACCTTCCGCTCACCCGGCAATATTTCCGACGGCTGGGTATATTTCCAGCTAGGCAATGACGGATCCAGTCCCGGATATCACAGCGTCACGCTTGATAACGTCCGGATTATCTCATCCAATCCCTATGGCGGAGTCCTGATCGATCAGGTCGGATATCCGGCTTATTTCCAGAAACGCTGCACTTTCCCGTATGACTGCGGCGATCTGTTTGATGTCATTGATTCTGCCGGCAATATCGTTTATTCCGGTGCCGTTATCGGCAAGACCTGGGATGAATTCAGCGGACAAACCAACGCATACGGAGACTTCTCGCAGGTAAACTGGGAAGATACGTTCTATATCCGGTCACAGACAGGAATTGTCTCGGATAAGTTCAGAATCATGATTAATCCTTATACGGATATGATTGACCCGGCGCTGAGAATGCTCAGCATGCAGAGATGCACAGAACCTCTGGATGACTGGTGGGCAGGCGGCATGGCGCATGGGGAATGCCATAACTGGGATGCTGTCATCTACGGTACCGAAGAATATATGAGCGTCACCGGCGGCTGGCATGATGCCGGAGATTACGGCAAATATGTCAAGACCGGCGCCAAGGCAGTCGATGATCTTCTGATTGCATATCTTGCCAATCCAGACCTCTGGACGGATACGGCAGGAATTCCCCAGTCCAATAACGGGATTCCCGATCTGCTGGATGAAGCAAGATATGAACTGGACTGGATGCTGAAAATGCAGTCCTCCGGAGGCGGCGTATACAATACTGTCATTCCGGAAAACATTTCGGAAATCGTAGTACCCGAAGCAGACAATCAGAGACTGATTGTTCTGTATCAGGAGACAACTACAACCGGTGATTTTGCCGGAACCATGGCACTGGCAAGCATTGTCTACAAGGATATCGATCCGGCTTTCTCCAGAAAATGTCTGGAAGCCGCAGAACTCGCATTATATTATCTGGATGATTTTCCGGATA
This sequence comes from Erysipelotrichaceae bacterium, assembly GCA_015058875.1. Classification (GTDB taxonomy): domain Bacteria; phylum Bacillota_I; class Bacilli_A; order Erysipelotrichales; family Erysipelotrichaceae; genus Bulleidia. Next base: position 9,497 of record SVBN01000021.1, read on the forward strand.
TCGTTACCGTCCCGAATCCGGGAGAAATTAACGGAGGGCAATATCTGGATGATACTGACAATGACGCCCGTTTCTTCACTTACATTGCTTTATGGGCAGCTACATTTAAAGATGAATACCTGCAGAAAGCAAAAACCATTTTCTATTCCGATACAGCCTGCGCAGACAGTCTTTCCTGGTCTGACAACGGGGGCTACGGAAGATATCTGTTCCTGAGCGCAAAGGACGCGGACCGGATTGATCCGGATCTCTATCAGGAACTGCTGAATTCCCTGACAAGAGAAGCCGATGCCATCATGAGTCATGTTTCCGCCAACGGTTATATGTGCTCGCTGAATACCTATGGCTGGGGCAGCAATTCCGAGGCATTAAACAACGGCGTCATTCTGTCCATGGCTTATGACTTCACAGGAAATCAGGCTTACCAGCAGAGCTGTGCCGAACAGCTTCACTATGTGCTTGGCAGAAACTGCCTGAACCTCTGTTATGTCACCGGATTCGGAACAAACTCCCCTTCCGATATCCACAGCCGTGTTGCCAAAGCAAAAGGAGCTTATCTGACCGGCGCCCTGGTCGGCGGACCCGACAGCTACAGGGAAGACAAACTGACACAGGCAATGGCAGAAAACACGCCGCCTGCCAGAATGTATGTCGACACATTCGACAGCTGGTCCACAAATGAAGTCACTGTCTATTACAACTCCGCATTGCTGCACATCCTTGCAAGAATTTCATAAGCAAAACAACGCAGCCGGTATCTGCAGTATTGCAGTTTACCGGCTGCGGCTTATTATTTCAGATATTCTTTCAGCTCGGGACGGTATTCCATATTGTCATGGAGCACATTGTAGATAATTACACCGGCACCGTAATACATTTCCCAGAGATTGGAAGGAATCTTTGTGAACTGCGGCAGATATTCCTCACGCAGATATTTTTTCATTTCCTCCCGCAGTTCATTTACATCGGTGATCAGATCACAGTACACGCATACCGTATCCGGTCCGACCGTGCATACCATCGGCAGAAGGATCTTCGTCACCAGCTCAATGCATCCTTCCGGAGTTCTGGCAAGATCAAATCTGTCTTCACTGAAGTTCAGCAGCTTCAGATAGTTCACGCATTCCCCGGCTACATCTTTTTTGCCCAGCTGCAGCTTTCCATCCAGGATGATGCCGGCTCCGCCGACTACCGCCCGCGGAGACTGGTAATAGGCGATCAGATTCCCGCAGTCTCTGTGATTGGCGTAATAACCCTGTGCCATTGCGTTGGCATCATTGCAGAGAACGAATCTCCTGCCGTATTTCGCCGTCAGCTCACCAACCAGATCATAGTCGTACAGCTTCACCTGTGCGAACGTCAGATGACCGTCCGCAACCGTTCCGGGTGTGACAATCGAAACGCCTCTGATGCCCGGGTATTTCGCAAACAGGACATCCAGTGTATCCTCGATATCGCTGACGGAGAATTCTTCTTTAATGATTTTCCCATGCTCGCAGCCTTCTTCCTGGTCCGCAACCCGGTAATGAATTTCATATCTTCCCGCTCTTTTCAGCATGGCAATAATCGCAATCATGCTGTCCCATTCGGGATCCGCAATATCTTCCTCAACTGTCTCCTCTTTTGGCTTCTGTTCTTCCAGTTTTTCCCGGATCAAATCAAATACCGCATTGACATCATATCTGGCGAAAATCATCGCCGGAAGTGCCAGAACAATCTTGTCGTTTAATACTTCCGCCGTCTTTTTCAGCTGGAAACCGATCTGGGGCGCCAGCAATATGACATCCTTATCCGCAGCTTCATCAAATAATCCCGTATACGCGACAGCCGAGAAAGAATAATCATTTCCCAGCATTTTTGCGGCTTCGTTCAGTTTCTCCGCAAAGAAAGATGTCGTCAGTCCCGAAGTACAGCAAAGCAGCACTTTGATGCCTTTTTTCTGCTGTGCTTTTTCCAGAGCTTCAATCATCTCATTGAACAGCTGCCTGGCATGTTCCATATCCTTCAGCTCAAAATGAAGGAAAAACAGCGGATCCTCTTCTTCCGGCGAGGTGATTGTAAACTGAACAATTTCATAATCCAGATGATAGAAGATCACTTCCGCGGATGCGTGCTCTCCGGCATAAACAATATGATCCGGATCGGCAGCTTCAATTGTATAAAAGTCTTTTTTCTGTTTCAGAATCCATTCCCGGTATTCACTGACAATTCTGCTGTTTTCACTCATATCAATCACCTCTTCCCATCAGATTTTTCTGATTTCTTCTTTCAATTCACGATACGCTTCAAGACTGTTCCAGATCCCGTCTTCCGACAGCACGCCCCGCTTGAGATCCTCCGGAAGCTCACCGTTTTCATCCAGCGCGAAATCTTCTTTCCATTCACTGCTCTCCAGATACTCTCCGAGCATTTCGGCATCTTCCGAAACCTGATGCATACATCCGCACAGTTCCTCTGCCTTCTTTATAAAATCATTCAGCCTGTTCAGACGCTCTTCCATGTCAGCAATCCGTTTCACATTGTCTTCGATACCCATAATGATCTTACCCCCGTTCCTTTATGACATTTCATGTGCACAATTCCGCTTCCATCATACCCCTTTTATTCTGAAAACAGGCACTTTTGTGTCATTCCGCACTGCAGGATTTTAACCGAATCCCATGTATAATGAAGACAGATGATTTCATAAAACACAATATAAAAGGAGGAAAAATTTTATGGGATTCCCGAAAGGTTTTCTGTGGGGCGGTGCTACCGCTGCCAACCAGTATGAAGGCGGATATCTGTCCGGCGGAAAAGGACTCGCAGTTGCGGACACGCTGACCGGCGGGGACGGCATTCACGGCATTCCGCGCAAGTTCTCCCTGATTCTGGAAGACGGCACAAAGACAACCGTCGGCAACAGAGAAGAAGTTCCTGCAGGTGCAAAGGCTTATGTGGATCCGGACGTCTACTATCCGAGCCACGAAGCAACCGATTTCTATCATCATTGGAAGGAAGACATCGGCCTGTTTGCGGAGATGAACTGCAATGTATTCCGTCTTTCCATCAACTGGACCAGAATCTTCCCGAACGGCGACGATGAAGTACCGAATGAAGAAGGTCTGCAGTTCTATGAGGATGTTTTCAACGAGTGCAGAAAGTACGGCATCGAACCGCTTGTCACAATTTATCATTTCGACTGCCCGCTGCATCTGGCCAATGAGTATGACGGATGGGTCAGCCGCCACACAGTTGATGCATTTGAAAAATACTGCCGCACCATCTTCACAAGATACAAGGGCCTCGTAAAGTACTGGCTGACGATCAATGAAATCAACATCAACACCAACTTCATGATGAACGGTGTTCATGAGCACATCACCAACAAACAGAATGCTGAGCAGTGCAGATGGCACCTGTTTGTAGGAAGCGCTCTGGCTGTCACAATCGGTCATGAAATCGATCCGAACAACTTCATCGGTCTGATGATCGCCCATGGTGCAACATATCCGTATTCCTGCAATCCGGAAGATGTTCTCTGCGAAATCCAGACAGCTCACAGCCAGAAATGGTTCTACGGCGATGTTCTGTGCCGCGGATACTATCCTGCATATAAGGTTAAGGAACTTGAGCGTGAAGGCATCGTAATCAAGAAGGAACCGGGTGATGATGAACTCCTGAAGAAGGGCGTTGTCGACTTCTACTCCTTCTCCTACTACAGTTCCGCAACCTATGCCGCACATCCCGAACAGATCAAGCAGGTGGAAGGCAACCAGGTCAGAGGTCTGCAGAATCCTTATCTGAAGGCTTCCGAATGGGGCTGGACGATTGACCCGCTCGGACTGCGCATCAACCTCAACCAGATCTACGACAGATATCAGCTCCCGATGATGATCGTCGAAAACGGTCTCGGCGCAATCGACGTCAAGGAAGCAGACGGTTCCGTACATGACGACTACCGCATCAACTACATGCGTGACCATATCAAAGTCATGAAGGACGCAATCGAACAGGACGGTGTCGATCTGATCGGCTACACACCTTGGGGACACATCGACCTTGTCTCTGCGGGAACAGGTGAAATGAGAAAGCGCTACGGCTTCATCTATGTTGACCGTGATGATGACGGAAATGGTGACTTCTCCCGTTCAAAGAAAGACTCCTTCTACTACATGCAGAAGGTATACGGCTCCAACGGTGAGGATCTCGACTGATCCTGCAGAAAATCATTCATTGAAAGAATGTGCGGAATGAATCCGGAAACCCCGGAAGAAATTCCGCCTTTTTCAGATAAGCTGCGTAAACATACATGTTCTTCGGCAAGTCTCAATACAGAATACAGTCCGATTCTGATTTACATCTTATGTATATTCAAAGAATCTAATGCCTCTAATTTTGCCTAAATCGATTTTACTTAAATTGATTTAGGCAAAATATAGAGCTATAATAAATCCGAGGAGAAACCATCCATGTTTATCGGGAGAAAAGAAGAATTACTGGAACTGCATCAATTGCTGAACAGCAAACGTTTCGAATCTGTTTTAATATACGGCCGGCGCAGAATCGGAAAAACAGAGCTGATTCGGGAATCCGTAAAAAACCATTCCGGGAAAGTAATATATTTCGAAGCAAAAAAATCTATTTTCCCGGATAATCTGAGAGAATTGCAGACAATTGTGCAATCCGTTTTTCAGATCAATTATGAATTCAGAAGTTTTTATGATCTCTGTGCGTATCTGTTTAATGCATCTGAAGAGTCTCCGATTATATTAATCATCGACGAACTCCCTTATCTGATCAACAGCAATCCATCCGTCATATCTGATCTAAGAAACCTCATAGACACATACAGAGGCCATTCTTCTGCCAAGTTCATCGTCTCCGGTTCATATATTGACATCATGAAGCGTTTGATCGAATCCGACAGTGAAATATACGGCCGTTTTTCACATATTATTCCCCTGCAGCCATTTGATTATTATGACGCTTCTGCTTTTTATCCTGATTATTCGCCCGAAGATAAGCTGCTGATGTATGCCTGTTTCGGAGGAGTGGCCTTTTTCAATTCTCTTGCAGATCCAGACCTTTCAGCAAAAGATAACATACTGAATCTTCTGATAAAAAAGAACTCTATTCTCCAACTGGAAATAGAGAACACGATTGCTAACGAGACAAATAAAATCCCGCAGATGAACAGTATCATCGGATTAATTGGTGAAGGATATACAAAATATTCACAGCTGACTTCTATACTGAGAACACGCACCGGAAAAGATATTAATGTTGATTATCCTTTAAGAAGACTTCTTGAGATGGAAATCCTCAGGAAGGAAACTCCAATTAACGACCCATCAAATAAGAAACGAACATTTTATCGTTTTAACGATCACCTGATAGAGTTTTATTATCGTTTTATCTTTCCAAATGCCTCAAGTAATTCCATACTATCCCCTGATAGTTTTTACAAAATGTTTGTAGAAAAAGAAATGGCTGAACACTATCTTCCGTACATTTTTGAAGAAGCAGCCAAGGAATTTCTGATCCGAATCAATCGGAAAGGAATGATACAGCCACCCTTTTATAATATTGGTACATATTCTTATAACGATGCCCTGCAGAAAAGAAATATACAATTTGATGCTGTTACCGAAGATGAAAACGGATATATTTCTTATGAATGCAAATATAAAAATCAGCCGATCGGAGACACAGTAATATATCAGGAAGAAGTTCAGAGAAATTATGCCGATATGAATATCTATAAACTTGGTTTTATCAGCAGGAATGGTTTTTCGGGCAATCCCGATCCTGAAAAGTATAATCTGTATACACTGAATGATTTCTACAGTCTGCCTGATCAGTAATAACTATTAACTCAAAAATAGTATTTATTCTCTGTCACTTCCGGTACCGGTACATCACAATCCCGCCGGCTACCGCTACATTCAGTGACTCGAATCCGTTCATTTCAATACGCAGTCTCAGGTCTGAAGCTTCCTGGATCATTTTGGAAACACCCTGTCCCTCATTGCCGAGCACAAAGGCAATTTTCTCTGAAGGAGGAATATTTTCCATATTCTCCGATGCATCCAGTGCGGTCGCAATCACGGTGACACCGCTTTTCTGCAGCTGGCGGATCAGATCCTTCAAGTCCGTCCGGATCACAGGGATATGAAAGAACGCCCCCTGGGTGGAACGGATGGTCTTTTCATTGTACAGATCGCAGGAATCCTTGGACATGTATACCGCGTCAAAGCCGAAGGAGACCGCCGTACGGATCAGTGTTCCGGCATTGCCCGGATCCTGCACCCCATCCAGCAGAAGCAGCCGTTCTTCCTTAAGAACAGACATTTCCTGCATTCTGCACACACCGATGACATGGACTGCGGATACATTTTCCGACAGTTTTTTCATGATGCCTTCCGTCACCCGGATCACAGGCACGTCCGTTTCTGGTCTGTCCTCATCCGTCACAATGTATTCCACTGTGCCTGCCTTCAGCGCTTCTTCCAGCAGGTGCTCCCCTTCCACAAGAAAACGATGCTGTTCATCACGGCCCTTTTTTGTATGCAGCAGTGTCCATTTCTTGATTCTGCCGTTCTGCAGGGAATTAATTGTTTCCATACTTATCCTTTCCGGCTTCGCTGACGCATGACTTCAAACCCCAGTGCCGCGCTGGCTCCGGCCGCATTCAGAGCAGCACGGAAATCGTTCGCATAGGGAATATAGATATTCTGATCGCACTCTTTCAGAACTGCCGAGGAAAGGCCCCTCATTTCTCCGCCGATGCATAACACAACAGGATCTGTAAAATCCGCATCGAAATAAGACACCGCATCCTTCCGCATCGCGGCATATGCATACAATCCATGCTGTTTCAGCTCCCGCAGTGTCTCAGCCGGATCTTCCGTCATGATCAGATTGATATATTCACTGGCTCCGGCGCTGGAGCGGACAATTGTGCTTTCGGCATTCTCCCAGGAGCGGTTCCGCAGAATCAGACCTGTGCATCCCGCCGAATAAAGAGAGCGGATCACATAACCGAGATTAAACGGATCTTCCACACCTTCCAGCAGAACGGCAAACGGATTTCCGCAGTTCAATGCATTTTCCAGAGACTGATATTTTCTGCTTCCTGTTTCCGCAAGAATACCTCCGTGTGTTCTTCCGGATGCCTTGCAGTCGATTTCCTGTGCAGGGACAGAATGAACAGGCACATTCATCTGCTCCGCCGTGCGTACAATAAACCTGGTATCCCTGTCATCCAGAGTATCGCGTACCCAGAGGCGGTAAACTTCTCTGTTTTTTCCGAGCAGTGCTGCCTTGACGCTGATTCTTCCTTCCAGTATCATACGGCTTTCCTCAGAATATCTCCTTCATGGAGAACAAACGGAACCGGTATGATCAGATGTGCCATCGGCCTGCGGCTGGTTTCCATCTGTTCTCCGGTTTCTTCCAGCTTCATCGATTCCAGAACAAACCTCTGACAGTCCCTGCCCGGTGACAGCATTTCAATTTCATCTCCGAGATCAAACGGATTCCTTGTTTCGATCAGAGCTGTCATACTGTTTTTTTCAAAGGAAAGCACTGTTGCCAGAAAGCCGTGATTGACACTGGCATCGCCGACGGTATTGCGGATGATCGTACCCGCGCCGGCAGTCCCGGGATAGAAGCCTTCGCAGACTTCACGGTTTTCACCCTTCATGATCTGAGCACGGTGGTATGCCATCCGTTCCCCACTCAGTTTTCCTCTGCTTTCATATATTTCATCGATCAGATGCCGGTATCCGGATACAATCGACGCCACATAGTACTCCGTTTTCATGCGTCCTTCAATCTTGAGGGAAGAAACACCGGCCTCAATCAGATCAGCGATCCTGTCTGCCGTAAACAGATCCTTCGAACCCATCGTAAACTGTGTCTCCTCATTGATTTTCCTGTCATCTTCATACAGGTCATACATCCAGCGGCAGCTCTGGGCGCAGCCGCCGCGGTTGGCGTCTCTCAGTGTCATCCGGTTGGACAGTGTGCATCTGCCGGATATATTGACGCACATGCCGCCATGAATAAATGCCTCGGTATCTACGGAACAATGTGCCGTAATCTGACGCACATCTTCCATCGTGCACTCTCTCGCGAGAACAACGCGGTCAATGTCAAGCGTCTCTTTCAGCCAGTCTGCAGCAGCCGCATTCGTCACGCTCATCTGCGTGGAACAATGTATTTCCATGCGCTGTGTATTCTGACGTGCCAGAGCCATGACGGCAGGCGACGCGGTAATGACTGCATCCACTCCCAGCACTTCCAGTTCTCTGAGATATTCTTCCAGCCCTTCAAAATCCTCGTCATGAGGAATCATATTCACCGTCACATGGACCTTTGAACCGTGCGCATGGGCAAACTCACAAGCTTCCCGGATGTCATCCATCGTGAAGTTGGATGCCCGGGAGCGCAGAGAAAAACGCATCCCGCCGAGATACACCGCATCCGCTCCGTAAAGAACTGCGGTCTTTGCCCGTTTCAGATCCCCTGCAGGCGCAAGAAGTTCAATTTTTTTATCTGATGGTTTTCTGTCCATAATATCCTTCCGATAATACTCCTGCATATTTCCTGCGGTAATCCTGTACGGCTTTCCCGGAATCCGATTCATTCATGACTGCTCTCAGTGTCCGGACTGCGTCCGCAATCAGTTCAGGATCACTTCCGGCCGAATCGATAAAGAAGGACCCTGCCCCTGCCGAAGCAAACAGTTTCACGTCATCAAACGATTCCTGTATGAAGTCCGAGTAAATATATGTACCGGATTCCGTTTCAAACACCGGCATTTTCTCTTCTCTTTTCTCTTCTTTCAGGAAGAGATGTCTGCTGTGCTCATCAAACACGGTGCCGGTGTCTTCGCGGTACGCACTGAGCAGCGGCCGTGCGGAAACAGACATCAGGAGTCTTCCGTGCACCGTAATCTGCAGTCCTGGCACCTTTTTCAGGATATTCATGATTTCGTCTCTTGTCAGCAGCGGTGAAACCGATACAGAGGCGATCCCCTGTGCCATCCACCATTCCGCATCAAATGTACTGACCGCCAGCATCTCCGGTTTATAGATCAGCCTGTCCTTCAGTCCTCTTTTTTCCGCAATCGGCACCATTGCCGGATCGGAAAAATAAACAGAATCAATCTGTTCTGCCCTGACTGTATCCAGCACAGCTTCTGCCTTCACCAGCATTTCCGGCATAAACAGCCGGTTCATGAGCAATGAAACAGTCCCCTGCCCGGCAATTTCTTCCGTACTGAATTCCGGAAGCGCACTCATCGCACAGCCTTCCGGTGCCAGTACGATTTCATCGGCTCCGGCTTCTCTGAATTTCCTGATTTCATCCGCATTTCCTGCGGTTACGCATATTCTCGTCATATCATTGCAATTCTACCCTGTTTGCTGTTTTTTGCAAAGTACGCGGTTATCTTTCAGAATATACCCGTATATTCTTCGTGTTACCATACCGTTCGTGTTGACGAACCTGTTCGCAGTTGCTAGTATGTGTTCATCATATCGGAATACCCTGCGTTAAGTGCTGCCGGACCCTGGGAGTCCGGCGGACGAAAAGCGTACGTCTTGCGGTAGAGTATCCCATCCCTAAATGTGCAAAGGACCTCCTTTCACACTCAGGTGGGAAAGGAGGTTTATATGTTCACAAAAGAATACTGGAAATCATCCGCTGACAAGCTCAGATCTACAAAGTATCTTGCCATCATGGCTGCTACCATTGCAATGAAAATCGCTCTGTCCTACATTTCCATACCGATCAGCGAAAGTCTGCGAATCAACTTCGGGTATCTCGTCACCTCCATCGAAGGTGCCGTACTCGGGCCGGTCGCCGGAGCGGTATCCGGCATGGTCACGGATCTGGTGGGATTTATGATCCATCCGACCGGACCGTTCTTCATCGGCTATACGCTGACAGCAATGCTGGGACCGTTCGTCTACGGACTGTTCTTTTACCGGAAAAGAATCACTCTCCCGCGGATTGCCCTGTCCAAAGTATTCGTCAATCTTTTCGTCAACGTTCTGGTAGGCTCGCTTTGGTCCGCCATTCTCTACAGCAAAGGATATATCTATTATGCCGGCAGGAGCCTGATCAAGAATGTGAGCATGCTGCCGATTGAGATCGTCCTGCTTTATACCATGTTCCGTCTGGTCGGTCCTTATCTGGAGCACAGAAAGCTGATTGTCCCCCAGAAACCCGCAGAAAAGAAAGACTGATCTGAAGTGCATATTCCCGCCGCGGAATATGCGCTTTTCTTTTTGCAAAGCGTGCTTCCGCCACCATGACCATATTGCTTTCATCGTCACTGTACCGGTGCTATAATCCAATTTGAAATGAAACACTATGAAGAAGTAAAAAAGAATATCGGAAGTCTGGATCTCTGCGTTGTTTCCAAGCGCCGCACCATTGAACAGATGATGCCTTTCTATGAAGCCGGCGAACGCCGGTTTGCGGAAAGCCGGGCACAGGAACTGCTCGCAAAGGTTCATGAAATGCCGTCGGATGTGCAATGGCAGTTTATCGGCCACCTGCAGAGAAACAAAGTCAGATCCGTTCTCCCGTATGTTTCCTGCATTCAGTCCCTGGATTCCGCGGAACTGGCGCGCGTGATTGAAAAAGAAGCTGCCCGGATTGATAAAACCATTGACTGTCTGCTGGAAATCCGTCTTGCCCTGCAGGATGAAAACAAGACAGGCATGTCATCGGAAGAAGCGCAGCAGGTCATGAAAGAATGTGCCGCACTTCCGCATATCAATGTCTGCGGTATGATGGTCATGGGACCGCATACGGATGATGAAGATGAAATCCGCAGAATATTCATGCAGGCGCATGATATCTTCCTGGCTTTTCAGAATCAATACGGTACAGAACAGTTCCATACCCTGTCCATGGGAATGAGCGATGACTACCGGATTGCCGTCAGCTGCGGATCGACGATGGTCCGGATCGGAACATATCTGTTTGAGGAAGATGAATAAATCTTCATCTTTCCTTCATTGAATGCCCAAATAAAAAATGCTATTCTTCCTATGTTCGCAAGGAGGTGCATTCTTTGACCAGAGTTACAGGTTCAAAAAGAACATTTCTTGATGTTACGGATGAAGAAACAATTGAATTCATCAATATAGTAAAAGACATTGCAGGCAATGAAGAATATCAGAAACTGAAGAATTTCACCCATCATATCGGAAATACGCGCTACCAGCATTGTCTGAATGTCGCGTGGTATTCCTACCTGTGGGCAAAGCATGCCGGACTGAATTACCGCAGTGCCGCCAGAGGCGCAATGCTGCATGATTTCTTCCTGTATGACTATCATATCAAAGGACAGCAGCCGATACCGGGAAGACATGCGGAAGTACATCCGATGGTTGCCCTTTCCAATGCACAGAAGTATTTTGAAGTGGATGATATCATGTATGACTGCATCATCAACCATATGTATCCCATTACATCTGTATCACCCGCCACAAAAGAAGGCAGAATCGTTTCGCTTGCCGATAAATACTGTGCAAGCCTGGAACTCGGACTTACGGGATACAGACGGATTTCACCGCTCGTGGAGCGTACAATCCGCGCATTTTCAGACTGAGAGAAGGAGCTTATTATGCCAGCAGCTACCACCCATGTAGAATTTGCCAGAGATGTATTCAACCATCTTTCTCTGGAACAGCAGAAAGGGATTACCGACAAAAGCATGTATTTCCTCGGCTCACAGGGACCGGATTATTTCTTCTTCTCCAGATTTATGTTCCTGCCGGGTTCACTGAACAAATACGGCAATCTCATGCATGATGAAAAAGTCGAAGAAGCCATCATGTTCATGGATCATTATTCCGAAGACATCCCGGCACTGCGCTCCTATTTCTACGGATTTCTGACCCACTATTCCCTCGATTCCACAGCCCATCCTCTGATCTGTTCATTTGCGGACAGAGAGCATCAGGAAACCGGTGTTCTAGTATCGGAAGCACATTTCCGTGAAGAAGGAGAAATCGATGTATACGTTCTCGGGCGGTGCGGCAGAAGTGCAAAGCAGTACAACGTGTATTCGGATCTGCACATTTCAAAGGAAAACGCAAAACTTCTGGCACAGATGTATCACCAGCTGTTCCTGAGCGTATACGAGCAGGATGTTCCGGAAAAGCAGATTTATAAGACAGCTGCCGAGGTCCATTTCATCACGAAGGCGTTATCACCATCCCCTGCAAAGTTCAAACTTGTTTATCAGGCAGAAAAACTCGCGAAGATTCCGCATCTGATTTCCGGCATGATGCTGGAAAACAAGAATCCAGATCCGGCTGTGCTGAATCTGAAGCACAATGAATGGCGCGTTCCGGGATACGGCACGCTGACAAGCCGGGCATCCTTTCCGGAGCTTTATGACGAAGCAATGGCCAAGGCAAAGCACCTGATCAAAGAACGTACGCATTCCGACTTTGACCGCACCTTTGTCGGTCTTCCCATCTGAATCCATGCCAGCCGGTGCGGCTGGTTTTTTTATTTATCAGAAAGCCCCGCAGACTTTGATCCGCGGGGCACATCATTTCTTTATTTCTTCACTGCTTTTTTCTTTGCAATCTTAATCGCACGCTGTGCGGCATACGGGCCGATGGCAAGGAACTTGTCTTCTGCCTTATACATTCTGGACGCATCCGGAATATCTCTTTCGAGATGGATTGCATCAAACTGGCATCTTGTCGTGCAGAGACCGCATCCGATGCAGCGGTTCAGATCAACAACGCTCAGACCGCAGCCAAGGCATCTGGAAGCTTCTTTTTTCACCTGTTCTTCCGTCAGTGTCAGACGAACGTCTTCAAATGTTCCTCTCGGATTCACGGCTCTGGAGCCCGGCGTCTGTCTTCTTGCACGGTCATAGGAATCAATCTCAATATCATCCTTGTTCAGTTCGATGAACTGTCTGAGATCTCGGCCGATTGTCAGAGAGTTGCCCGGATGGACATAGCGGTTGATGGAATCCCAGCCGGCTCTGCCTGCCGCGATTGCATCGATCGCAAACCTCGGTCCGGTATATACATCACCGCCGACGAAGATATCCGGTTCACCGGTCTGATAGGTAACCGGATCCGCGACTGCTGTTCCGTTTCTGTTGAGCTGAACATTTGTGCCTTTCAGCAGATCCTTCCATTCAATGGACTGACCGATGCTCATCAGCACATGCTCACAGGAAACAGTGATCGTATCCTCTTCATCATATTCCGGCGCGAATCTGTGTTCTTCATCATATACGGATGTGCACTTCTTAAATACGATGCCGGTAACTTTTCCGTTTTCCTGCAGAACTTCCTTCGGTCCCCAGCCGTTCAGGACACAGACACCTTCCGCTTCCGCATCCAGCACTTCATCACGGGCCGCAGGCATCTCGTCTCTCTGTTCCAGGCAAAGCATTGTCACTTTGCCTTCCGTCAGACGCAGCGCAGTTCTCGCGACATCGACCGCAACATTGCCGCCGCCGACAACCACGACATCACCCTGCAGCTTTTCCGTATTGCCGAGATTCACTTTTCTGAGGAAATCCACTCCGGTCAGAACGCCTTCGCTGTCTTCACCGGGCACGCCGGCCAGACGGCCGCCCTGTGCACCGATCGCAACATAGAATGCCGCATAGCCTTCATGGCGCAGATCCTGGATTGTTACATCATTGCCGACTTCAACGCCGGTTCTGAATTCCACGCCCATCTGACGCAGCACGTCGATCTCCGCTTCAATAACATCCTTTTCCAGGCGGAAGTTCGGAATTCCGTTCATCAACATGCCGCCCAGTCTGTTTTCCTTCTCAAATACGGTAACCGGATAGCCGTTCATCCGCAGATAGTATGCACAGGAAAGACCTGCAGGACCGCCGCCGATTACGGCAATTTTGAATTCATCGCCCCAGAATCCGCCGCTGTCCTTCTCACACAGAGGCACATACCGGTTTTCTTCCTTCAGTTCCTGCGCCGCAATGAACTTCTTGATTTCATCAATCGCAACCGGTGCATCGATCGTTCCTCTGGTACATGCATCTTCACACCTTCTGTTGCATACGGCGCCGCACACAGCCGGGAACGGATTGTCCTGCTTGATCAGCTTCAGGGCATCCAGATAACGGCCTTCCTTCGCCATCTTTACATATCCCTGTACTGCAAGATGTGCCGGGCATGCTGTCTTGCAGGGTGCAGTACCGGTTTCATAGACATGTTTCTTCTGATCTTCACGGTAGTGAATATTCCATCTGTCTTCATTCCAGACATTGTCATCCGGAAGCTCGGATGTCGGATAAGTCATCCGTCCGTGCTTTGTGCAGAGCTTCTGGCCGAGCTTTGCGGCGCCGACCGGACATACTTCCACGCACTTTCCGCAGGCAACGCAGTTCTCCGCGTTGACATGTGCACGGTATGCCGATCTCGACATATTCGGCGTGTTGTACAGCTGGGAAATACGCAGGGCATTGCAGATACCGGATGCACAGTTGCAGATGCCGACAATCTTATCCTCGCCGTCAATGTTGGTAATCTGATGCACCAGACCATGCCGTTCCGCACGCTCCAGTGTCTCGATCACCTCTTCATAGGTACGGTAATGTCCGACGCCGCGCAGAACCATGTATTCCGCAAGATCACCGACGCCGATGCAGAATCTTCCTTCAATGTCACCGGTGCCTTCCCCGCGCATTGTCTGCTGTCTGCGGCATGTGCAGACACCGATTGAGAACTTGTCGTATTTGGAAAGCCAGTGCGACAGATGTTCCACGCTGACGCTTCTGTTTTCATGTTCAATTGCCTTTTCCACCGGAATGACATGCATGCCGATGCCGGCTCCGCCTGCCGGTACCATCTGGGTAATTCCTTCCAGCGGCATCTGCGTCATCAGATTGAAGAATGTCGCAAGGTTGGGATGCTGCTTCACCAGATCGGTGTTGATCATTGCGAATTCCGCACTTCCCGGGACAAAGATCGGCACATTATATGCCAGATGTCTGTCGGCATTGTCTCTGTTGCATTCCACAAATCCGCACCACATCAGATACTGGACCATTTTCTTTGTTTCTTCCAGTGTCATATTGTTGCGTTTTGCCAGTTCTTCCATATCCACGTTTGTACGCGTCTTTTTGAATGACAGCATGAATCTGATCTGCTCTTTTGTGAACAGCTCATCCAGCATCCAGTATTCCGGATCCGAGTAATTCATTGTCCGGGAATATTTGACCAGATAGCGGTCGGTAATCATATTTCCCAGTTTTAAAACAAGCCGCGCTTTTTCGGGATCTGCAGGTACATAATTGGGATCCGGCTTAAAATCCCGTTCATTTACCATGCGGTTCTTCATTTCCTTCATTGTATGTTCTTCCTTCTCTCCTCCATCATGATACATGAATGCGTACCTTTCGAAAAGGATAAAAAAACAAAACCGGGAATCCCCGGTTCAGTTCATGAAGTATTCAGTTGTCAGTCAGTCCCCAGGAAGGAATGGAAGAGCCTCTGCGGATCAGGACTGTTTTCTGGTAATCCGTCTGATTCAGGAATCTCAGTACAGCATCGGTTTCTTCTTCCGTGCATCCGACAAGGATTTTGACATCCAGTGTTTTCTGAAGAATATCAGCCGCAACCACCAGTGCAGTGACGACTGTATGAGCCTCACTGCCGATATATACGGAAACCTCAGGTGCAACTTCGGCCGTATCTGCGAGCCTTCCGTAATCTACCGGGTAAATCAGATTTTTGAATCTGGGGTGTGTCTCTCCCTTCTTTCTGCTGACCTTGAGGTCGCTTGAAAGAAACAGAGTGTCCACCTTCTGCCAGAAATAGGCATTGTTTTCGTATTCAGCCATATATAACCTTTCTGCAAAAATACTGATGCGTACTCCTATTTTACACGAAAAACGGGTTTCGTAAACCTATCCGGAAACAAAACCCGTTTTCTTACATTTATCCTTTCAAAAGATCATGTAAATGTTTCAGACGAGGTTTTCCGGTCTTCCCTTTATCCATGCATCAAGATTTGCAAAGACAATGTCCGCTCTCTGATCCAGAGCCTCCTGTGTGGCAAAGCCGATATGCGGCGTCAGGAGTGTCGCCGGCGCATGGATAATCGGATCTTCCCCGAGCGGCGGTTCCTTTTCAAATACATCCAGGCACGCTCCGGCAATCTTCTGATCTTCCAGTGCCCTGATCAGCGCATCCTGATCCACTACCGGTCCTCTTGCCAGATTGACCAGGACCGCATTTTCCTTCATCATCCCGAGCTGCGCTTCACCGATCAGGCCTTCTGTCTCTTTATTCAGCGGGCAGTGCAGAAGCACAATATCCGAGTTCTTCAGCAGTGTTTCCAGATCGCAGATCTGCACATAATCCGGGATATCATCCGTCTTATGCTTTTTATTGGCAAGAATCTCTGCACCGAAAGCATGGAAGAGTTCGCCGCTTCTTCTTCCGATTGCGCCATATCCGACAATACCGACTGTCTTTCCCTTGATTTCCATTCCGATCAGTCCGGTCTTGTCGCCGTTTTTGCGGCAGCGTGCTTCCGTTTCACGCAGTTTTCTGTACAGGGACAGCACCATGCCGACGCCGAGTTCCGCAACTGCTTCGGTGGAATATCCGGCCGCATTGGAAAGAACAATTCCCTTCTTCTTTGCCGTATCAACCGCGACATGATTCACGCCGGTAAATGCGATGTCAATGAACTTCAGCTGCTCTGCCGCTTCAATGACTTCTGCTTCCAGAGGCATGTTTGCCAGTATCACCGCATCTGCGTCTCTGATTTCTTCTTTCTTCTTCTCAATATCAGCTGTTCTGTCGAAGTGCACAAACTCCATGTCCTGATATGCGAGCGGTGCTTCCAGTCCCTCCAGTTTATCCTGAGAGATGCCGAGTGATTCCATAATGACTGTTTTCATACAATGGTCCTCCTGCTGATAAATGTCATTTTATGATTACGGTTTCAGTTCCCGTATTCTTGTGTGTGTCTGTTCCAGCAGATCTTCGATATCCCAGATCCCTGTCATTTCCATGACTCTTGCCACAATCATCAGGCACCCCATCGCATCGCTTCCGGCGTGATGATGATTCAGCTGAATATCCAATCGGCTGCACATATCGTTCAGACGATGATGCGGCATATCCCGGAACATCTTTCTGGACAGTTCCACCGTATCGAAATACCGGAGCTCCGGTACTTCTATGCCGGTATTGATGCATGCCTGCTTCAGACAGTTCATATCAAATGCAGCATTATGCGCCGCGACAATCGCCCCGTCCGTTTCTTCCTTCAGATGCCTGTACACCGTCGCAAAATCCGGCGCATCCAGCACATCGCGGGCACGGATGCCATGCACCTTTGTATTCCACGGGTCAAAATAAAACACATCTTCTTCCGGACGGATCAGGGAATAATACCGTTCCTCAACCACACCGTCTTCCATCACGGAAACTCCGAGGGCGCATACGCTGGCCGGACTGCGGTTGGCTGTTTCAAAATCAATTGCTGTGACCTTCATTCCCGGATATGCTCCAGTGCCATACGGTAAATATTCTCAATATGTTCATCCGCCATGGAATAGTACACGCGCTTGCCGATCTTTCTCGTCCTGACCAGCTTTGTTTTTTTCAATCCTGCCAGCTGATGGCTGACTGCCGAAGCCGACATCTCCAGCAGTTCGCAGAGATCGGAAACGCACAGTTCATTGACAAACAGCGCACTCATGATCTTCAGGCGGGTACTGTCGGAAAACATATTAAAAATCATCGACATATCATCGTAGTCGTCTTCACTCAGCATCTGCCGCCGGGACTGTTCGGCCTTTTCGGGATCGACAAACTCACTCATACTCTTCCCTCTTTCATGCGCACGTTTTTGATTTCCTTGTTCGGCGCATACATATTCATATAACGTGCAGCCCGGCGCTTGGAATACAGTTCAATTGCATGCATTGTCCCGTCAGTCAGAGTGACAACCAGATCATCGCTTGCCGGATGCCATTCATACTGCCAGCTGACAATTTCATCCCAGTAAATCATTGTGCATTCACTCCGGTCGCTGCAGTTATACAGAAGCAGACGTTCCGGTGTAAACGTGACCAGCACCCGGTCCGGCAGAAGCGCAAGACAGAACAGCGCAAACATTGCCATGGCTACGCCGATAGCCTGCCAGACTCTTCCGGCAAACAGAAGCGCAACGCCTCCGGCCAGCATCAGGCACAGTACGCCGACCGGCTTGACACGGATCATATGAACCGGCCCTTCGGAGCTTGGAATATTTCTGATTTTTATTACCTGGGATCTCATATGGCTATTATATCACCGTTTCCGCCCCAGAAAATGTCTGCTATAATGTGTCGGAAACGAGGTCAGAATGAAACCAGTAACGTTTGAAATAACGCATGTATGCAGGCAGTCCAGCGCCCGGACCGGAATTCTTCATACACCGCACGGAGATGTGGAAACGCCGATGTTCATGCCTGTCGGAACACAGGCAACCGTCAAGTTCCTCTCTCCCGAAGAACTGTACGCCATGAATGCCGGCGTCGTACTTGCCAACACATATCACCTCTGGCTGAGACCCGGCGAAGATGTGCTGAGAGAAGCAGGCGGCGTCCAGAAATTCATGAACTACAAAGGGCCGATGCTGACGGACAGCGGCGGTTTCCAGGTATTCTCTCTTTCCGATACCAGAAAGATCAGTGAGGAAGGCGTTACCTTCAAGAATACATTGAACGGAGATATGCTGTTCCTTTCTCCAGAAAAATCCATACAGATCCAGAATGCAATCGGTGCCGATATCATGATGTCGTTCGATGAATGCATCCCCTATCCGGCAACCTATGAATATGCACAGAAATCCATGCTGAGAACACTGCGCTGGGCAGAACGCGGAAAGAACGCAAATGAGCGTCCCGATGAGCAGGCGCTCTTCGGAATCGTTCAGGGCGGAGACTACGAAGATCTGAGAAACTACTGTGCGGAAAAACTGGTGGAAATGGATTTCCCCGGTTATGCCATCGGCGGCACATCGGTCGGTGAAGACAAGGAAACCATGTACCGGATGGTCGGGTGGTCACAGCAGAAACTGCCGCTCGACAAGCCGCGGTATCTGATGGGCGTCGGCGCGGTCAATGACCTGCTGGAAGCTGTTTCCATGAATATTGATATGTGCGACTGCGTTCTCCCGACAAGACTTGCAAGACACGGCACACTGCTGACATCCCACGGGCGCATCAATATCCGCAAGGCTGTCTACAAGCATGACTTCTCTCCGCTGGATGCGGAATGCGACTGCTATACATGCCGTACCTACAGTCGTGCCTATCTGAATCACCTCTTCCGTACGGAAGAAGGATTCGGAACCAGACTGCTTTCGATACATAATGTCCGCTTCCTTCTGAAGCTGATGGAAGACGCCAGACGGGCAATCAATGAAGACAGATACCTGGACTTCAAGAATGAAACACTGAGTCAGATGAAATTTGACGAGCGGGGATTCTGATTTCCTCATTTTATGAGGCATTCGCGTCCATATGTCAGTTTACTATCTGATTTTCTCCTGCTAGAATAAAGGCCAACGCGTAAAGGGGGGTATTTTATGCGTGAATATATACTTGCGACAGCTTCCACAGCTGACCTGACATCTGATTATCTGAACGACCACAATATTCCGTATATTCCTTATACGTTTACGATTGACGATAAAGTATTCACAGACGACTGCCGTGAAGAAACAAAGGCAATGCTTTACAGGGAAATGCGCTCGGGAAAATCAGTCGGTACTTCAGCCATTACGGAATATGCATATTATGAATTCTTTAAAGGATTGATGGATACCGGAAAGGATGTCATCTATGTGGATATGTCCGGTGCGATTTCCAGTTCCATCCAGCATGCGGAACAGGCAGTCAAAACAATCCGAAAAGAATATCCGGATCAGAAGATCTGGTTCATCGACAGCTACTGCATCACCGGCGGTCTGGCATTGTTCTTCCGCCGCCTTGTCGCCATGCACGAAAACGGCGCTTCCTATGACGAAGTCGTTGAATGGGGAGAAACGCACAAGAAAGAATACATTCACAGGTTCATGGTCGACGACCTCCAGTGGCTGAGACGCGGCGGCCGACTGTCCAACGCATCCGCCGTTATCGGAACTATGCTTTCCATCAAGCCCGAGATCTGTGTGGACAATAACGGCAAGCTTGTTTCCTACGGCACAAAGCACGGCAGAAAAAAGGTAATGCGTTCTCTGGTGGATGCTCTGAAAGATGACATGTCCGAAGCAACCGCCTCGGAGATTGTCGTCATTCATACCGATACACCGGAAGATGCGCAGAAGCTGGCCGACAGCATCCGTGAAACCTATCCGCAGCTGAAGGATGCCGCCATTCAGATCATGACGCTCGGTCCCACGATCGCCGCGCATGTCGGCCCCGGATTCCTGGCAATCGCATACCACGGAACCCACCGCAGCGCATAACTTCACCGCCTGAAACGGCGGTTTTTATTTGCATGCACAGAAAAAGAGCAGTTCTCTGCATTCATGCTTCAAACTGTTCTGTCTTTTTCCGAAATGATTATCTGTCTCAGCCGAGATGATACAGCTTTGTATACTTGTCTTCCAGATAATCCAGATAGTAATCCGGATCAAACGGTTCTCCTGTTGCCATACGCATGATCTCATCCGCATTGTAACGGCAGCCGTATTTATGGATATGTTCCTTCAGCCAGTTCATGATCACATCATAATGGCTGTTTCTGAGCAGGTCATCCACATCGATCTGCTGTCTCATTGCGTGCACAAACTGCGCCGCGAATGCGCTTCCGAGCGCATAGGTCGGGAAGTATCCGAAGCTTCCGTCCGCCCAGTGCACATCCTGCAGGATGCCGTCTCTGGCTGTCGGAGACTTGATGCCGAGATACTTTTCATACATTGCGTCCCAGGTCTGATCGAGTCCCTCCGTGGAGATTGTCCCTTCAAACAGGCCGCGTTCAATTTCATAACGGATGACGATATGCAGCGGATAGGTCAGTTCGTCTGCCTCCGTACGGATCAGGGAAGGCTCGGACGCATTCAGCGCCGCAAGGAAGTGTTCCTGATCAACGCCCTTCAGCTGTTCCGGGAACATCTCCTTCAGTTTCGGATAATTGGCTTCCCAGAATGCCGCGGAACGGCCGAGATAGTTTTCGCACAGTCTGGACTGTGACTCATGCATTCCGCTGGAAATGCCCCAATTGAAGATCGTACCGTCATATTCCTCAGCCACCTGATGCATGTAATATCCGTGTCCGGATTCATGGATCGTGGACAGAAGCGCAGACATCGGACGCTCCGGCAGATACTTTGTTGTAATACGGATATCATTCCCGCACAGTCCGCTGGTAAACGGATGCTCGGTCTCATTCTGATATCCCCAGGACTTGTCGAAGTGCAGGTATTCCAGCATGTAATCCATATATTTTTTCTGCAGTTCCACCGGATACTCGCATTCAATAAACGAAGTATCAATCTGTTCTGCCTCAGTCACCTTTTTGATCAGCGGCACCAGGCGCTCTTTCACACGGTTAAAGAAGACATCATACTTTTCACGGGTCATTCCCGGTTCAAAATCATCCAGCATCTGATCATACAGGTCCAGACTGCTGTCACGATAGGAATACATCTTCTTCTGTGCTTCAATCACCTTTTTCAGATACGGCTCAAAGATGGAATAATCACTTGCATTCTTCGCTTTCAGCCATGCCCCGTAGGACTCATTTCTCAAAAGATCAAACGCAACATATTCATCTTTGGGAACAGAGAGCACTTTATTGATCTCATGATCATACAGTTCGATCATTTTGCGGTCGTCACCGGTGACGCCTTCATCTGCCAGCAGTTCTTTTCTCAGCTTTGCCATTTCCGGATCTGTTTCAATACTGAACAGTTCCCCGGAAAGGATCGCCGTACGCTCGTCACGGAACGCACTGCCGTCCACCGGCGCCAGCGTCTGCTTGTCAATTCCGATCAGAGCCAGTGCCATCTGATAGGCAGACATCCGCTTCACCCATTCATAAAATTTCTTCAGATTTTCTTCTCTCGACATTTTCATTCTCGCTTTCTTCCGACATTATATCTGATTCTTACCACACATTCCCAAGATATACATACTTCAGATGCTTTTCCGCCGCCGCCTTCATTTCATGCAGCTTTTCTTTTTCTGTCGGCGGTATCGTATACCGGTAGTTCGGAAAATACCGGCTCAGATGCAGGACAATTTCCGGATTCACTTCCGAAAGCCATTCCGCCTGTGTTTCAATCCACCCTGTACTGTCATTTTTTCCCGGCACCACCAGCGTCGTCACTTCGACATGGCAGGATTTTGCGGCTTCCCGGATTGTATTACGTACCGTCTCATAATCTCCGCCAAGCTCCCTGTAAAACACTTCATCCCCTTTGAGATCGATATTCATCGCATCGGTATAAGGAAGAATCTTCTCCAGGGTTCCCGGTTCCACGCAGCCGTTGGTCACCGCGACGATCTTCTTCTCTTCTTTTTTCACCAGCTCCGCAGTTTCAATCAGATACTCCCAGCTGATCAGCGGTTCATTGTAGGTAAATGCAATCCCCAGATTCTCCGGAATACGGCAGGCAAGTTCCGCAAGCTCCTGCGGGGAGTATTCCACGGTTCTGACTTCGTTTTCCCCGTGCATGGAAATCGGATGGTTCTGACAGAACGGACAGGAAAGGTTGCAGCCGAAAGAACCGACGGAAAGGATCTTTGCGCCCGGGTAAAAATGCTTCAGCGGTTTCTTCTCAACCGGATCCACAGCAATTCCGGTCAGCTTCCCGTAATTCGCCGGCACATTCACTCCATCCCGGTTCCGCCTTGCCCTGCACCGCCCGGTCTTTCCTTCCGGGATCAGACAGTGATGCGGACAGATTTCGCATCTGATCTCAGACATGACGGATTGCCTCAAACCGTTCAATGATCAGATCGTCATCCGCAGGATCAATCTTCCCTTTCGAACAGGCAATGGATATCTGCTGCTCCGCGCTGTCCACGCCATCCAGATCCGGAAGAAGTACGCCGCGCTTTCCTCTGCAGGAACAGATGACGCCGTACCGCTTCGGATCCAGCTGACTCCTGTCGGCAATCATTTCCGGTTCGCTCAGCTCATCGACGCTGATATCCAGAAACGGCAGTTCCTCTTCTTCAACCGGAATAAAACGCGGATCTCTGGAACAGGCACTGACCGCATTGCGGATGATTTCTTCCGCAATACTGTCATACACCGGTTCAATCGTTCCGATACATCCGCGCAGATCCCCGCCTTTGTGAATCGAGACAAATACACCTGCCCTGCGTGCAGTCAGTTCTGAAGGAAGATCCTCCGGCATTTCCATTCTTCTGTCGGTTCTGACATATGATTCCACGCTCTTCCAGGCAAGCTGCACAAACGGATCGGCATTCTTTCTCAGTAATGCAAGACGTTCTGTTTCTTTCCTGTCGTATTGTTCCAGAAAATGTCTTGATGCATCTTTCCCCAGTATGTCATAGGAGACAATACCGTACCCGACGCCAAAGGTCGCTTCATGGGAATATACATGCGGCTTCACAGCCAGTCCGTCCAGAATCCCTGCCATGATGCAGAAAGAACGATGTCCGCATTCCATGGATCTGTTCAGCAGAACGGGATCATATTGAAGCAGGTCCATAAACTCTGCTTCGCCCATTGTTTTCATGATTTTCTCATCATACTGCGGTCCTTCCTCACGGTATCCGTACGGACCGTCTGCTTTCTGACAATGCGCCAGATCACCGCTTCCGATGACTGCGATTCTTCTGCTCAGTTTTTCTGCAGTTGCGGCAATATACATGCCGAAGCGGTAATGATCCCGCAATGAGAGACCGGAAAGACCGATCCTGACAAGCTTATAATCAGACATATGCTGATCCAGGAAATACAGGGGCACCATTGTTCCGTGATCCAGCTCAGGCTGCCGGTCGTACTCTGTTCCCGCAGGGAAATGATCCTGCAGGCAGAGCTGCGAAAGCTCATACGCAAACTCCCGGTCATATACCTTTTCAAAGGCGACTGCTCCGGCGCCGAATCTCCCCAGATCGCCATACGCTTCCGCACCGGAAGAAACATTAAAGAAATCACGGTACATCAATGCATGCGGAGAAAGAACAATGACTGTTTCCGGTTTCATCTCTGCGATCTCCTTTGAAACAGCATGAAAACCGTCCAGTGTACTCTGAATCTTTTTCTCTTCCCCTTTGCCGACTTCGTGCACCGCAATGGGCGGATGGGGAACCATTATCGCTTTTACTATCATGACGGACCTCCGCTTTCATTGTACGTCATGACCATCAGAAAATGCAGACTTTATACAGCCTGCATCATCATGGATCTTTGTTTTAATGAGCGTCTCAGCCATCCGCCTTCCAGATAATAGGCAAGGAAAAGCACGCTTGTCAGTATCCAGGAAATCGGATAGCACCGCAATGTATCGAATATGCTCTGCGAAGGATAGAACAGAATCCAGAGAATTCTCATAGCCCCGACGCCCAGTCCTGTCATGATCATCGGTACCAGGGAATCACCGCAGGCACGGATGGAAGAGGAAAGAATCTCAACAAATACAAATGTCGGCCAAAACGGACACAGATATCTCAGCAGTTCCATTCCGATCCGTATAACCTCCCGGTCCGGTGTGAACAGCCGGTAGAAGAATGGCCCGAAGAACCAGCAGGCTGCTGAAATCGCCCCGGTAATCAGAAGATACATCATTGTGCCCTGACGGATTCCCTTTTTCACACGGGCAACATTTCCTGCGCCGAAATTCTGCCCCGAGAATGTCAGCATTGCGGTTCCGAATGCACCGCTGGCATTCCAGAACAGAGCATCGATCTTTCCGAAGGCCGTATATGCAGCGACTGTATCGGTGCCGTAACTGTTGACACCGGACTGGATAAAGAGATTCGCAAAGCCGTAAAGCGTTGCCTGAATGCCGGTCGGGAGCCCGATGATCAGGATCCGTTTCAGCACATCCTTATCAAAATGAAGCTTCTTCAGTTCGAAATGGTAGCTTTCGTGCGTATGACTCAGAACCATAAGCGTCAGTACACAGCTGATCAGCTGTGAGATCACAGTCGCGACCGCAACGCCGCGCACGCCCCATCCGCCGATCGCCACAAACAGAATATCCAGAATAATATTTGTAATGCAGGACGCAATCAGAAAGTACAGCGGCCGTCTGGAATCGCCGATCGCCCTGAGCACTCCTGCCCCGGTGTTGTAGATCATTGTCGGAATCATGCCGAGCATATAGATTCTCATATAGGACAGTGAATACGGATAGATCGCATCCGGTACATTCAGCAGTTTCAGAATGGTTCCTGCCCCGTATAATCCGAACAATGTCAGTACCGCTCCGAGAGACACCGCCAGAAACATGCCGGAATAAACACCTTTCTGCACGCCTTCCCTCTCTCCCGATCCGTAATACTGGGCAATGATGACCGTTGCGCCGGAAGATAGTCCTGTCACAAACCCGACCAGCAGATTGATGACCGTCCCGGTGGAACCGCCGACTGCACCGAGCGCTTCCTTGCCGACAAAATTTCCGACGACAATCGCATCCGCCGTATTGTACAGTTGCTGGAACAGTGTACCGAACAGAACCGGAAAGAAAAACAGAAGGATCTGCTGGGAGATATTGCCGTTCAGCAGATCCGGCTTGACACGTTTTATTCTATACTTCATATACGCAGCCTCCTGAGACTGCTATGCGCTATCTTAACACTTATGACGAAAAGATAAAGTGTTTTGCGCAAATTGATTTACAATGAATTTATGCGAAAGGAGAGTACATATTATGATGCGTCTCACCAATGATCTCTTTACTGTCGTATTAAATGCGGACAGTCATTTTGAAATGTCCGATGAACATCCCGGATATGATATTGTTTTAAATCCCGAATCATTTGAACCCGATGACACCTATATCACCTGCCGGATTGAAATCACAAAAGAAGGAAGCACAAAAACCATCGCTCTGATTTCACCGCTGGGAACAGATTTCCATGATATGGCTGTTCTGAAAGAAAACAGGCTGTTTGTACTGATTTATCAGGCGGTCTATGAAATCGATCTCGATCATCCCGAAACATGCAGTTATCATCCGGTAATGCCGGACGGATTTTCACACGGCATCTTCCTGCATGATGACCGTTATCTGATTTACTCCACATATGCCGTGCTCTGTCTCGATGAGAGATTCCGTGAACAGTGGATCTTCAGCACCGATGCTCCGATCACCGTGTTTAAAATCACGGATGAAAGGATCGAACTTGTCGACGAGGATGACAACCGTCATTTTGTCACCTTTGAAGGAAAACGCATGATGCGGTAATAACCGTGCATTACTGAGCTGATGACATGTGCTCTTCTGAAAGCAGAAACGGCAGGCAGTATATAGGGTAAAACAGTATGCTGCCTTCTTTGTTCAGATCCAGCTGTGAAATCAGCCATGGTCTGTCCACATGCATTGAGTATTTCTCAATAAAATCATCAATTGATTCATGTGGTCTTACTTTTGACGACTTTACCTCAACCGGTATTATTTTTCTGCCTTTATGGATCAGAAAATCGATCTCAAAGTGATGCGTACTTTCCGGTTTCTGCCATGTGTGATAGTAGAGTTTCCTGCCTGATGATGCAATAATCTGTGCCGCCGCATTTTCATACAGATACCCCAGCTTTTCCGGAAGTTTACACGTCTTGCGCCTTGTATCAGAACGGAATATGTTCCTTTATACTTTTCAGTTTGTTTTTAACCAAAAATTAACATTTTTTCAATCTATTTCATAGCAAATGGTACCGTTTTTTCAGGAAAGCTGACTTTTCCGGAGGTTCCGCAAAAAAAGAACTCAGACAATTCCGAGTTCCTCCAGCATCTTTGCCACTCCGTCATTCGCACAGGTATCGGCCACATAATCCGCGTGTTTCTGCACATCATCCCTGGCATTTCCCAATGCAACACCGATTCCTGCCTTTTCAATAAACGGCGTATCGTTTCCTGCGTCTCCGAATGCGATAACATTCTCCCAGCCGATTCCCAGCATCTCCAGCACCGGCTCTACAGCAGTTGCTTTGGTAATATCCGCCATAAAGGCATCGTACCCATGTTTGGATGACCAGGCAAATGTCATCTCCGGCACATCATCTTTCATCTTTGAGACATCTTCGTCCGCACCGATCAGGAAGGTTCCCAGCGGCATCCCCCACTCCAGATGATGCTTTCTGTGCTCACAGTCATTTTTCACCAGTGAAGCATAGTAGTCATTGGCACAGTATCCTTTTACAAACTGATCATGATACGCATATGTAACAATACTGTCGACAAACTTGAATCCGAGTCCGATATGATTTTCCAGTGCACTGGCTGTCATCCTGTGCATGGTATCTTCACTCATCGCCTGCTTCGAAATGACTGTACCGTCCCTTCTGACCAGACAAGCGCCGTTGATCGTTCCGATATAATCCATCGGCAGATCCTCAAACAGGGATTTCTGCAGGAATGTATAATGCCTTCCGGTATCGATCATGACATATATCCCTTTTTCGATTGCCTTATGGAAATCAGCCCTTAATCTTCCGGTAATTTCTTCTCTGCCTGTCGGTATGATGGTGTTGTCAATATCGCAGACAATCAGTTTAATGTTTTCTGCTCTCTTATCCATGCCATGCATTATATCATGATGTCTCTGCACCATTTCATTTTCGTCGCAAAAACATATGGTTTTGTGGTAATATGTTTAAGCACACGTGCCCGTGGCGCAACTGGATAGCGCATCAGCCTCCGAAGCTGAGGGTTGTGGGTTCAAATCCCGTCGGGCACACGAAAAATGAGAAGGTTATCTTCTCATTTTTATTTGTATGATGATCATTCTTCTTTTACAATGAGTTGTATGAAACGAATGATTCTGTCAATGATCTGTATTGTCATTATTCTGATTGCCGTATCATTTGCCGGCGTCACCATCCATTCGATGATCGGCAGCGATATTGAAGGAAAGAAGCTTCTGCTCATATGCGCCTCCCTGGCAGCCGCCGCCTTTTCATCTGACCTGCTGGCACGCGTCCAGCTCGGGAAAGACAGATCCTGATTCCCACTCAAAAACACGGGCTGCAGCAGTCCGTGTTTTGATTTGTTTCTTACAGTTCCTTGATTGTTTTGGACAGATACGGCATCAGCTGCTGTTTTCTGGAGATGATCTTCGGATCGAATCCGGAATGATCATCAAACTTCGTCTCAATCAGATCGCTGATCACATAAGACAGCGGTCCGTAGAAGACAAACAGTGAACCTTCACCGAGCACATGCGTAAACAGCATAACCATGAGATCCAGTTTGTTCTCTGTCTGTTCCTTCTCCATATTCTCCCGGAATGCCGGCAGGATTGCCTGAACATCTTCCAGATGGGAGTAGTTTGTCTGACCGATCGCAAACCTGTATTTATTGATTTCGAAGGACTTGAGGTCACGGTTCAGGATCTCGTGCGGTGTCGAAGTTTTCAGTGATACGGAGGAACCGAGCATTTCCGCGGCATACGCACTGACATCTTCCACGCCGGCAGTTTTTGCCAGCCATTCCACAGCCTTTTTATCCCGTTCTGTTGTCGTGGCGGACTTGAAATGCAGTGTGTCCGACAGGATTGCGGACATCATCAGCCCGGCCATATCGGGATCCGGTTCAACTCCAAGCTCATGATACATTTCCGAGATAATCGTGCATGTACAGCCGCATCTGACGCCGCGGTAGTTGATCGGGTGGTCTGTCTGGATATCACCGACATGATGGTGATCGATGATCTCCTGAATATCCGCTTCAAGAACATGTCCGATGGACTGGTTGACTGCACTGTGGTCCACAAGAACCAGCTTGCGGTGCGGGTAATCTCTCATGTGGTATCTGGACACAGCACCGACGATATCGCCTGCCGCATTCATCACCGGATAGCATCTGACCCTGGTCTTTGCCATCTTCGAAGCGACATCCTCGACATATTCATCTTCCTGGAACGTGATGACTTCTTTCCGCATGATATATTCAACGCCGTACGATTCGTTGATGACCTGTGCGGTATGCATGGTATCTTCCGGCGTTTCCACAATGGCACAGCCGTACTGCTTTGCCAGATCCACCACATCTTTCCGCGCTGTTTCACCGCACGTAATTACCAGGCACTTTACGCCTTCCTTGATCAGCATCAGCTGTTTTTCCGATCCGCTGGAAAGAACGGAAATACCGCCTTCCAGGGAGAACATCGTAGCTTCCCGGCCTTCCAGGGTGATGATATGGACAACGCCGTTGGTTTTAAATATCTCAGGCCTGCAGACAATTCTTCCGCCGACAGTCCTGGCAATATTTTCCAGCGTTGCATGAGACATCAGCTCCGCCTGGTTTCTGGAGGGCGTCAGACGTACTTCCGACAGATTGGATGTCGTGCATATGCCTGCCAGCACATTGTTATCATCCAGCACAAACAGGGATCTGTTCTTCGCATGCAGCATCACATGCCATGCATGATGCACGGTTTCACCCACATGAATAATTGCCGGGCGGTCCAGATCAATATCCGCCAGCGTCATTCTCGCATCCGTCATCAGCAGCGGATTTTCCTGATTGAAGCGCTTCAGAATAAACTTTGTTTCATCGTTGACAGGTCCCTGGCGCAGTGCCATCGCATCTTTTCCCTGCAGTCTGAGCAGGTTGGCATAGGTCAGAGCTGCACAGATCGCATCGGAATCCGGATGCCTGTGACCGGTAACATAAATTGTCTCATTCATAATTCATTCCCCCTGAATCATTTCAATGAAGCATATAATTCCTTAATATGTCAGAATTTCATTTCCCGTTTCCGTAATCAGAATCGTATGTTCCCACTGGGCGCTGTCTTTTCTGTCTTTTGTATAAATGGTCCATTCGTTATACGGGTCAATGACAACGCCTGCTTTTCCGGCGTTGATCATCGGTTCGATGGTGATGACCATACCCGGCACCAGCAGCATCCCCGAGTTCTTCTTTCCGACATGGCATACAAACGGATCTTCATGGAACTCGATTCCGACGCCGTGTCCGCCCAGTTCACGGACAACACTGTATCCCTTTGATACGGCATACTTCGAAATGGCATACCCGATGTCTCCTACCGTCGCCCAGGGCTGCGCTGCCTGCAGTCCGATTTCAAGGCACTTCATGGTCTCTTCCACCAGACGCTTCCGCGCCGGGCTGACTTCGCCGATCATGAACATGCGGCTTGCGTCCGCATAATAACCGTCCAGAATCGTCGTGCAGTCGACATTGACAATATCCCCGTCATGAAGTCTCTTATGACGGCTCGGAATTCCGTGGCAGACTTCCTCATTGACGGAAGTGCAGACGCTCTTCGGATATCCTTCAAAATGATACGGTGCACAGATGGCATTGTGCCCGTGTGTATATTCCACGACAATATCATCAATTTCCTGGGTCGTCATGCCGGCATGAATCTTCCCTGCAACTTCATCCAGCACTCCGGTATTGATGACGCCTGCCCTGCGGATTCCCTCAATATGCGAAGGCCGCTTGATCAGACTCAGATCCGGAATTTCTCTTCCCTTTCTCCGGTATTCCTCCATTTTATCCAGAATATGCTGAGGCACCGGCTCTTCTTCAAAGATACGCTGTATTTCTTTTTCACTCATTCTTTATTTTCCTTCCTTTTCCGTTGTACTTCCAAAGCCGCCTGTACGCACTGCATCCGCAGAATCATCTTCGGTAATGCCAAACGGAACGAAGATTCCCTGAACCATGCCGGTCCCCTTCTTCAGCTCCACTGTTTTGTTCTCCCTGGTATCATTGAGCAGCTTGCAGAACATATGTCCTTCGTTATCGGCATGATAATAATCACTGTCAATAATACCCGTGGTATTGTTCAGCTGCAGGCGGTATTTAAATCCCAGCCCGCTTCTCGGGAACAGCATCAATACATAGCTTTCTTCCATTCTAACACGAATTCCGGTAGGTATCAGAACCTGTTGGCCGGGCTTTATTTCAAAATCACAGGGAGCGTAAAAATCATATCCCGCAGATCCTTTCGTTGCCCGCTGCGGAAGCCGGATATCCCAGTAAATATCCATGATTTCTTCATCACTGCATTCGGGGAATGCATTCTTCCAGTCTTTTATAAACTGTTCTTCCGATACTTTCTCAAACTTTGCGATACGGTTCATTATTTTTCTCCGAGTTCTTTCATCATATAAATCACAAAATGTGCCAGAGCGTCTTCAAACGGGTAAACCGTGAGGCGTATGCTCTCCGGCAGGATGACGTGGGAAGGATACAGATTGGAATGAATGATCTTCTCCACGATTCCTTTCCGGTCCAGTGTTTTTGTATATTCACGCACATGCTGCATATCCAGTTCGGGAAGCACCGTAAAGTCTTCTGAAGCCGCCGGCGCAAAAGCCGCAAGAATCATGTGCACAGCTTCCGTGCGTCCGTATACATGGACCGGATCCGCGCCTGTCATTTCCATCAGGGAATCCATCAGTCCGTAATAAATATCCTTCTCTTTCAGGACCTGCTTATGCTGTCTTGCTTTCAGACGGTCGCAGATCAGCGAGTCGGAACGGAATGCTTCGTTGATATTTGTCGCATTGCGGATTCTTGTCTCAAGCATCAGAAGATCCAGATAAAATTTTCCAAACCATTCGGGAAGTTCATACTGATGTGAGAAGGTATACTTTACGCCGTCATATCTTCCGAACTTTTTCATCGTATCGTTATAGCCGGCTTTCTCCAGCTTCCGCAGTGTTTCTGGCCGGAAATCCAGGAACGATCCCGAATCAATCTGCGGGAAGATATAGGCAATCTGCGGACGGTCCAGATATACGGGATGAACGGGTACCGAATGAAGATCAACGGCAATCACTTCTTCCGCCCCCATCTGCAGGGCCATATCCACCGGCATGTTGTCAAAATAACCGCCGTCGATATATTCCCCTTCCGCAAATCTGTGCACCGGGAACGCCGGATAGGCAGAGGCCGAGGAAATCAGCCAGTCTGCTCCGTTTTCCTTCATCATCTGCTTTGTGACATATACCGGCTTATGCGTTGTCCCGGATACCGTCATACAGCCGAAATCAATCTCGGACGCAAAGAACTTCTCCGGATTGAACATTGCCTGAATTCTTTCAATCAGCGGAGAGATATCCGCCCCGCGCTCCCTGACATAGTTTTTAAATAAGGACGCAATCAGGTTCCGCTCATTGATCATCGTTTCCAGGCGGAAATCCGCCGGTAATGAACCGCTGATAATCTGATCACTGGTCAGATTCGTCCAGAGATCATCCAATGCCTCGTAGTCTTTCTGCACGACCAGAGCACCGTTCAGCGCACCGATTGAAGTTCCGGTCACGATGTTCCAGTCATCTCTGCCGAGTTCCCTCAGTGCTTTGATTGCTCCGTTCTGGTAGCAGCCCCGTGTTCCCCCTCCGGCAAGCACCAATGCTTTTTTCATTGCTGTACCTCCAGCAGAACACATTCTAACACGAAAACACATGATCCGATTGACTTCACGGCGTCCCGCATCTGGTTTATAATTATCTCCGTTACGGAGGCGTTTTATGAAACTGAATATAGCTGTATTCTTCGGCGGCGAGAGTGTCGAGCACGAAGTCAGTATTATATCCGCGCATCAGGCCATGGATGCGATGGACACAGATAAATATGAAATCATTCCTGTCTGGGTCACCAAAGACAGAACCATGTATACATCGGAACTCCTGAGAGATATCCGTTCATTCCGGAATGTCAGTGAACTGCGTTCCAAATGCACGCAGGTAACCTTTATCCGCTCGGAAGGAAAGGTTCTGATGCAGGCCGCAAAACCGGCAAGATTCGGAAAGAAGCTGAGCGTATCCATTGACGCCGCAATTCCGGTCATGCACGGCACAAACGGTGAAGACGGCGCAATCCAGGGATTCTTTGAAGCATTAAAGCTTCCTTATGCAGGCTGCGATGTCATCGCGGCAGGCGTCGGACAGGATAAAGTCCTGCAGAAGCATATCCTGCATGATGCAGGACTGCCCATTACCGACTGGTTCTGGGTCTACGGCAATGAGCTGGACGACAATCAGGAGGAACTGCTGAAAAAGGCAGAGAACCTCGGTTACCCGGTCATTCTCAAACCGGCAAGAACCGGATCCAGCGTCGGCATCGCAATCGCCCACAACAGCGAAGAATATCTGGAATGCTTCGAAGATGCCCGGCAGTATGACGAGAAAGTAATCACCGAGAAGGTCGTGAAACCGATGAAGGAAATCAACTGTTCCGTCCTGGGAAATGCGGAACATGCAAAAGCAAGTGCTCTGGAACAGGTCGGACATGCGTCCGATGATGAACTCCTCTCCTTCCGCGATAAGTATCAGGGCGGCGGAAAGAGCGTCAAGAACACCGGCGGTTCCAAGGGAATGGCCAGTGCCGCCAGAATCGTTCCGGCACCGATCAGTGAAGAAGAAACCGCGCTGATTCAGAAATATGCACTGCAGACATTCCGGACACTCGGTGCAGGCGGCGTATGCCGCATCGACTTCCTGATGGATACGGAAAATAAAAAGGTCTATGTCAACGAGATCAATACAATTCCGGGATCCCTGGCATTCTATCTCTGGGAAGCTTCCGGACTGCCGTTCAATGAACTCATGGACGAGCTTGTAAAGCTTGCCCTGGACAGGGAACGCAGAAGAAGCAGGATGACATTCAGCTACGATACCAACCTGCTGGAAACCTATTCCGAAACAAGTGCGAAAGGCGCAAAAGGAGCGAAGCGGTAAACGCTCCTTTTTTCGTGGTATACTTTGTTCAGAAAGAAGGATAAATATATGTCTACCCCTCATAATAGTGCTTCACCCTCACAGTTTGCGAAAACTGTTCTTATGCCCGGAGATCCTCTCCGCGCAAAGTTTATAGCAGAAAACTTCCTGGAAAACCCGGAGCTTGTGACAAGCGTCAGAAACTGCTACGGCTATACCGGAACATACCACGGCAAACCGGTATCCGTCATGGCATCCGGCATGGGCATGCCCAGCATCGGCATTTATTCCTATGAGCTGTTCAAGGAATATGATGTCGACAACATCATCCGCGTCGGTTCCGCCGGTGCATATTCCGCAGGTCTCGCACTGTTTGATCTGGTGCTTGCGACAGCCGCCTATTCCGAATCATCCTATGCGCTCACCCAGAACGGCTTTACCGGTGATACAACCTATCCGTCACTGAAGCTGAATCAGCGTCTGAGAGAAGCAGCGCAGAAACTGGAAATGAAGCTTTATGAAGGCACCATCCACAGCAGCGACGTCTTCTACCGCGAAAGCAGCGATTATATTCATGACGTCAGTGTTGTCCACCACTGCCTTGCGGTAGAAATGGAAAGTTTTGCCCTGTTCCATAACGCAAAGGTACTCGGCAAGAATGCCGCATGCATCCTGACCATTTCCGACAGCTTTGCCTTCCCGGAAATCACAACGCCGGAACAGCGCGAGAAATCATTCACCAGAATGATGCAGATCGCTCTGGAAGCCGCAATCTGATTCTTAAGCCCTGCGGGGCTTTTTCTTTCTGCGCATAAGAAAAACCCGGAAATATCATCTCCCGGGAATCAATTGAATCTGATTACAGGCGGGCAATGCCTGCTTTTCTTGCTTCTTCGGCAACCGCTTTGGCGACCGCCGGTGCGACCCGCCTGTCGAACACTTCCGGTATGATGAAGGTCTCGCACAGTTCTTCCTCACTGACCAGGGATGCGATCGCCTCTGCCGCAGAGATCTTCATCGCTTCCGTGATTTCCTTTGCACGCACATCCAGCGCTCCGCGGAAGATGCCCGGGAATACAAGTACATTGTTGATCTGATTCGGGAAATCGCTTCTGCCTGTACCGACAATTCTTGCGCCTGCTTTTAAAGCAAGGTCCGGCATGATCTCCGGCACGGGATTTGCCATCGGGAAGACGCAGGCGTCATGGTTCATGCCTGCAATCATTTCCTCACTGACCAGATTCGGTCCTGATACGCCGACAAATACGTCCGCGCCTTTCAGCGCATCAGCCAGAGTACCGTGCGCATTCTCCAGATTGGTCACATCGCACAGTTCCAGCTGGGAAGAGTTCATTGCCGTATCACGGTTCAGGATGCCGTTCCTGTCGCAGTAGGTCAGATGCTTTACCCCATATTCCATCAGCAGTTTTCCGATCGCTGTTCCGGCAGATCCGGCGCCGTTGATTACAACTTTTACTTCATCGATCTTTTTCCCGACAACCTTGAGCGCATTGATCACAGACGCCAGTACAACAATTGCCGTTCCGTGCTGGTCGTCATGGAATACCGGAATATCCAGACGCTGCTTCAGTTTTGCTTCGATTTCAAAGCACTTCGGAGCCGCAATATCTTCAAGATTAATGCCTCCGAATACCGGCGCAATCCGGCATACGGTCTCAACAATCTCATCCGGATCCTTTGTATCAAGGCAGATCGGGAATGCATCGACATCCGCAAAAGTCTTGAACAGAATTGCCTTTCCTTCCATTACCGGCATGCCTGCTTCGGGACCGATATCCCCGAGTCCGAGAACCGCCGTTCCGTCCGTCACAACCGCAACCAGGTTTCCTTTTGCCGTATAGCGGAATACTTCATTTTTGTCAGCCGCGATTTTCCTGCACGGTTCGGCAACACCGGGTGTATAAGCTGTGCTCAGATCATCCCTTGTCTTCACTTCAACCTTGGATACAACCTCAATCTTGCCCTTGTTTTTTTCATGCATTGCCAGAGCCATCTCATTATAGTTCATTGCCGTTATCTCCTGTCTTTGTTCCTTAATTACTATGACACAAAACAAATCTGTTTTGTATTTTTTCTTTTAATGAATCATAACGAAATCATATTCATCCGGTTCATTCATTTTATGCTTGACTGTTCCCTTTGGGAACGGCTGTACAGTTAGCTGGAGTAAAGCATATGAAAACCGTAAATGAATTATGCAGGCTGGCCGGCGTTACCCGGAAAACACTGTATTATTATGACAAAATCGATCTTCTCAAGCCGGTCTGCCGGTCCGGAAAACAGCACAGCAAAGTCTACGATGACTCTGCGCCGGATATTCTGCGGCAGATCAAAACATACCAGAGCTGCGGACTGACACTTTCTGAAATCCGCACGGTCCTGAACCGTCCCGAAGAATGCAGAAATATATTGGAGCAGGCACTGAAGCGCCTGAAATCAGAAGAGGCGGAGATCAGCCGGCAGATTCTGTCATTGGAACAGATGCTTGACAGTAACATATAAAAGGATTATCCCTTTCCGGTATCATACCGATAATGGATAATCCTTTCTTCTGTGTCAGTTGTTGTATTCGAGATTCTTTCCGGTTGCCGGATCGAAGATGTGTACGGCGTTCGGGGC
>SVBN01000112.1 GCA_015058875.1 Erysipelotrichaceae bacterium
GTCAATCTCCTATACCTGGACATACTTCACCTCACAAAAAACCCGCAAAGGGTGTCTCTGAGTTGTCAAACTCAGGTCCTCTTTACGGGTATCAGTTTATTATCGGGCCATTTATTATTTTAGAAAATGATGACAATTTTATGAATTTCAACATGAAAGCGGATCATCCTACACGGAAAAAAGTATCAATGAGCTGATGAGGCTGGTACAGACAAAACAGCAGGATGAAAAGGCGTAATGCCGGCATTTGCCGTGTCAGTCTGTATTGCTGCGCCTGTTCGGTCTTTGTTCTGCTTTGAACAGAGACTTCCTCAGCTTACGGCTGGTTTTCCGGCCGGGGATTGAAGCAGAATCTGAGCCAGCATGTCTGCGGCTTTTTCTTCGGTAATGCCCTTATCCAGAATCCATCGGATAATGAAAGCAGCCATTCCGGCGGATTGGAATTCATAGTACAGCCGGAGCTCTTCGGAATCTTCCAGTTCAAAGAAGGACAGTGCGTTTGTCAGGTTCTGTCCGAAGATGAGATCCGTCAGCTGGCGCAGGAATTTCCCGTCGTCTCCTTTCAGCATGACATAGATCAGATCCCGGACTTCCGAGATTCCTTCAATGATATGCCGGGCGTAGGAAACAATCGTTTCTTCCGTGACATAAGAGGCGTCTGATATGACAGGCATCAGAGAATCCCGTATGCCTTCCGTGGCGGTAGCTACCATCTGGTCAAACAGATCCTCTTTATAGCTGTAATGCTGGTAGAACGCATTGCGGCTGATGCCGGCCTGATCGCAGATTTCCTTTACGGTAATTGTTTTCAGTTCCTTTGTTTCCAGCAGGCTGAGCAGTGCATTCTGAAGCCGCTCCTGTGTTTTCATTACTCTGAGATCGGTAAAGTTCATGATTGCCTCCGCAGATAAATTACATCTGTCCTGTAACTGTGCGCTGCTTCTGTCGTTGTAAATTGATAAGTAAAAATGACATTTGTAATATAACAGTAGCATCACCCCGATTTACGTACAAGAAAATTCAGCAAAGGAGGAAGCTTTTATGACGTTCGAAGAAAAGATCAAAGCACTGAATGAACTTGCAATCGCATGGTATTCCACATCCCAGGCAGACGCGATCCATGAGGCGATTTTCCGCGGTCATGGTTACGGAAAGTTTGCGGACCGCTGCAAAGAAGAAGCCGAGGAAGAACTGGAAGAGGCGAAGAAGTGCACGGCAAGAGTGATCGCTCTGGGAGGAAAACCGGAATACGGCTTTATCCCGCAGGAGATCCACTATGATCCGAAGGAACTGCTGGAGCAGTGGTACCGGGAATTCACGGAAGGCGGCATCGCATCCATGAATCAGCTGGCATGCAGTCTGACCGACGACGCCGTGACAAGAAAGATGGTAGAGGAATTTGTCGAAGGTGAAGAAGAACACTGTGCATGGGTCGCAAAGCATCTTGCGGTTATTGAAAAGCTCGGCTATGACAACTACCTGCTTGAAATGATGGATATTTAAAAAGCAGATATGGAAACAATTGGTGAAGGAAAACAGAAGTGCGCCAAATGCGGGTATGTCTATGATCCGGAAAAGGGAGATGTGAAGCACGGCGTCGAACCTGGAACAGCATTTGAAGATCTTCCGGAAGACTGGAAGTGCCCGCGCTGCCGCAAAGGCAAAGACGTGTTCAGACCGATGTAAGGGAGGAATAAAAGATGGAAATCAAAGCAGTGAAGTTCAGAAAAGACGGATTCTATTCACAGGCGCTCGCCTTCGGAGGAGAAGAAGGACCGGAAAAGTTCGACGCAAAGATCCGCTACCGCGGCAGCCTGCAGAACTACCTGATCGATACGGGAGACGAGGTGATCCTGGTGGATACCGGATATCCCGCAAGCGTGCCGGTGGAACTGCCGGATGAAAACAGCATGGCCTTTACCGGAAAACTGATCTCCGGTTATACGGAAGCGTTCAAAGCCCTTGGATACAAACCCGAGCAGGTAACCAGGATCCTGCTGACGCACAAGCATGCGGACCATTCCGGCTGTATCAGGGACTTCCCCAATGCAAAGATTTATGTGAATGAAGATGAGACCGGCGCTGAGGAGCTGAAAGGCGTGGATAACATCGTCCCTGTCAGGTTCACGGACGGCGCCTACTATAACTTCCCGGAGAGTCAGAAGATCCGTGAGGGCATTACCTTTATCAAAGCAAAGGGTCATACAAACGGCAACAGCATTGTCATTGTGGAAAAGGACGGTCTGTTCTATATGATCCATGGAGATATCACTTATGTGGATGAGGCGCTGTATGCCAATAAGCTCTCGGTTGTATTTGAAGATGTCAGAGCCGCACGCGAAACACTGGACCGTGTCCGTGAATTCGTGCGGAATCATCCGACGGTCTACTGCGGAACCCATACGCCGCAGGGATATGAAAATCTCGAGGCAAACCGCGTGATGGATCTTGATCATCCGGTGGAAACAATCTTCGAGGAATATGATTTCTCTGCTCAGGAAGCCACCGGCAAATACATCTGTTCCATCTGCGGTTATGTCTATGATCCTGCCGAACATGACGGGGTGAAGTTTGAAGATCTGCCGGAAGACTGGAAGTGCCCGCGCTGCAGACAGCCGAAAGAAAAGTTCAACAGGGCCTGAGGAAAGAGAATGCTGGATATCGGAACAAAAGCACCGGATTTCTCCCTGCCGGATCCGGACGGGCAGATGCATGCCCTGTCCGCCTACCGGGGCAGGAAGGTGATCCTGTATTTCTACCCGGCGGATATGAGTCCGGGCTGTACCAGCCAGGCGTGCGGCTTCCGGGATCTGTATCCCCAGATCCGGGAAAAAGGCGCTGTCGTACTGGGCGTCAATGCGGACAGTGTGGAATCCCATAAGCAGTTTATGGAAGAGCACGGTCTTCCCTTTCTCCTGCTGTCCGATCCGGACAAAGAAGTGCTTCAGGCGTATGACGTCTGGAAGCAGAAGCTGATGTTCGGCAGACCGGTGATGGGAATCGAGCGGTCCACCTATCTGATCGATGAGGAAGGCGTTATCGTAAAAGCCTTCGGAAAGGTGAAACCGAAAGACAACGCAAAGCAGATGCTGAAAGAGCTGATCTGAAAAACAGTGATTCTGTATAATCACGTGATAAAACGGTCCGGAACTCCGGATCGTTTTGATATATGATGCTATTTCTGTTCGGAAGGGACAATGAAGTACTTCATGTCCGTATGCATGATGCGGTCCGCGAACTGCCGGATTTCATCCAGGCTCATGGATGAAGTTCCCCGGTACCATTGGAAGTACAGCTCCAGAATGCCGGACGTATAGTAGTCGAGATAGATCTGCCAGATATTGGAAGCGGAGCGGCCGGGATCCAGATATTCCGAGATCATATTCTTCATCAGGGCGATATGCTTTGCCTGGATGCCGGAGTAGGAAGGCTCCTCGGCAATCCGGCGCAGATAACCGGTATGGGCGGAGATGGTGTTGTTGATCAGCTGGAAGATTTCATCCAGCATGAACCGCTGATCATCTTCCTTCATGTGTTTCCGCTTTTCTTTCAGGGCGTCGAATCCCTTATACAGCGGTTCATTGATATCATCAAATAGTTTGGCAAATACATCATCGATGCTGTAGAAATGCACATAAAAGGTTCTGCGGCTTAGATCCAGCGCATCGCAGATATCCGTGACGCTAAGCTCATTGTATTTTCTGGTCATCATCTGTTTCAGTACTTCCTGTTTGATGGCGGCGGAGGTTCTTGCCGTACGGGTGCTGTTGTTCATAATATTTCACACTTTCTGTTATCTGTATCATAATGCACAGGTGTGAAAATGTGTCAATTGACGCTCAGATATCTGATTTTCTAAACTGAAAGCAGAGAGAACATTTGTCTTAATGACAGGAGGAAAATCAGAATTTATGAGCCGTTTGGAAATTCTCGGCACACCGTTTGAAATTTCCGGTGTGACCATCAAAAACCGCTACGCTTTTTCACCCGTTACCACCGCGACCCAGTGGGATGACAAGGGAAACATCACGCCGCGTTTTATCCGCTATATGGAAGATCGGGCAAAGGGTGGCTTCGGTCTGCTTGTGACCGGTGCGATGTCCACTGACGGCGTTGTTGATCCCTACGCTGCTACCGGACCGGTGATTACCAATGCACCGGAAGCGTTTAAGGAATCTTCAAAACAGCTTCTGGATGCCGTGCACGCCCATGGCGCAAAGATGTTTGCCCAGCTGACGATGGGACTGGGAAGAAATTATCCGGCGCTTCCATCACCGTCTGAAAACATCGTATTTGGCACCGAAAGCGATATGGCTCCGGAGCTGACGGTGGAACAGATCCATGCCAAGGTCAATGCGCTGATTGAAGCATCGAAACTGGTAAAGGAAGCAGGATGGGACGGCATTGAAGTCCATGCGATGCACTGGGGCTATCTGCTGGATCAGTTTGCCATGAAGTGCTTCAACCGCAGAGAAGATGAATACGGCGGTACATGGGAGAACCGTCTGAGAGCCGCCAGGGAAATCGTGGAAGGCATCAAGGAAGCCTGCGGACAGGATTATCCTGTCGGCATGCGCTTCAGCCTGGAAACATTCGTGAAAGGCGCCAACCAGGGTCTGCTTACCGCCGAAGGCGAACAGGGAAGAACACTGGAGGAAAGCATCCTCTGTGCAAAACTGCTGGAAAGTTACGGATATGACTATCTCAGCGTCGATACCGGCGTATATGATTCCTTCTGGTATGCATGCTCGCCGATGTATGTGCCTCAGAGCTTCATGTTTGATCTGGCCGCAAAGTGCACCGAAGCAGTGCATATTCCGGTCATCTGCGGCGGCAGAATGAATGATGCCCGGGCATGCGCGGAAGCGATTGAAGCCGGAAAGTTTGACGCCGTAACGCTCGGACGTCCGGGCATTGCGGATCCGGAATATCCCAATAAGGCAATTGCCGGAGAACTTGACAGGATCCGTCCCTGCATCGCCTGCAACGCCGGATGCTTCAAGAAAGTATGCATGGATACCCAGCCGATGACATGCGCGGTCAATCCGATTGCCGCAAATGAGATTGAGCTGGATCTCAAACCCGGAGAGGGAGAAAAGACCATTGCC
Source organism: Erysipelotrichaceae bacterium (assembly GCA_015058875.1). GTDB lineage: Bacteria > Bacillota_I > Bacilli_A > Erysipelotrichales > Erysipelotrichaceae > Bulleidia. The sequence goes on from SVBN01000112.1 coordinate 5,109, forward strand.
GTAATCGGCGGCGGTGTGGGCGGAATGGAAGCCGCAAGAACTGCCGCAAGGCGCGGATATAACGTTACCCTGATGGAAAAGAGCGATCATCTTGGCGGACATCTTGTGGAAGCAGGAGCACATTCCTTCAAGAAGGAAGTCAGACAGCTCAATGAATGGTTCAAAAGAGAACTGAAGGAGCTCGGCGTCAATGTTGTGCTGAACAAGGAAGTTACGGCAGAGGATATGAAGAACTGTCCTGCGGACGCCGTGATTCTGGCAACCGGTTCCGTGACTGCCGTACCGAAGATCCCGGGCATTGAACAGACCATGACGGCACTTTACGCGATCAATCATCCGGAAGAGATCGGTCAGAAGGTGATCATTGCCGGCGGCGGACTGGTCGGATGTGAAATCGCCTATGATGAAGTGCTGAAGGGCAAGGATGTCACAGTTGTGGAAGCACTGGATAAGATCATGGCTGCGGGCGGAGCTGCACCGCTGCCGAATCTGATGATGATTCAGGCGGAATTCGCGGATAAGGGCGTACATCTGCTTACAAATACAAAAGTTACGGCATTCACGGAAAACGGCGCCTGTGTGGAAGACAAAGAAGGAAACAGCTGTGAGCTGAAGGCAGATACCGTCATCAACGCCCTCGGCTTCCGCCCGTGCAATCCGCTGGAAGAAGCCGTGAAGGAAGCAGGCAAGCCGGTATGCGTAATCGGCGATGCGACCGGTGCCGCCAATATCCTGAAGGCAATCGCGGAAGGATACGCAGCCGCAAACAATATCTGATCCTCGATGCATCAAAGACTGGACAGAACAAAAGCTGCTTCATAGCAGACAGTATCTGTTCCGGCATGCAATCAGGCTTTACGGGGTGACTGCAATGCAGTCATCCTTTTTTTCTGTGCCGGCTAACGGAACAGGGAGTGCAGTGATTTCCTGCTGCGGCCGGGGCATCTGTTTTTTGCTGTCATGCGCCTGATCTGTATCCGGCCTCTGATATCAGCAGGGCGTTACTGTTCACACGGTAGAAGGCTTCCCTGAGGATTAACCTCTTGAGAAGCCTTCTTTCATCATCTGGTATATATTATGGCCTTGCTGGTCTGCTGACTTTATCAGGCT
>SVBN01000113.1 GCA_015058875.1 Erysipelotrichaceae bacterium
GGAACTTCAACAAGACAATCGGAACACTGAAAATGTATTTATTGAAATCACTCCTGGCATCAGATGAGGAGAGAACCGCTCTGATGAAGAAAATAGATGATAACATCTCAGCAGCAGTATGCTGGGTCAGGAAAGAGAACCGGCAATTTGAAAGAAAGCATCCGGTCAACAAATCAGCGATATCCTACCGGAAAACATACTGACAACAGAGCTGTGACATATAATCCATAAAGACTGAAGTGACTGAATACTTTTTTCGTAATGCCTCAGATCATCATCTCCTGAGAATCCGTAAATAAAACTGACGAATAGAATTTTCACTTCTCTTTTCGTCAGTTTATGAATATATTATCTTCTTGTTGTCAAATCCTTAACTTACCAACATTGGGAACAGTCCGCATTGCCGGAAGTTCCCCGTTTTTTCTCATTACTGTTTTTCTGTATTACAGACTCTTTCCGAGCTGATAAGCCTGTTTCGGATAAATGCTGCGCTTTGTCATGGACGGCGTCCCGCAGCCGTATCCGAGAATCATTCCCATATCCTCAAAATTGATGTATCTGACCAATGTCCTGTAATGCGCGCTTAATACGTCAAACGTCCAGTCATCCGCATTCCAGGCAACGCTCAGCAGGGCTGATTTCAGATGCCTGCCGTTCAGACTGCTGTTATAGGCGCAGAAACGGTCAACGACTGCCTTCAGCTGCGCGCTCATGCCGTAATAGTACAGCGGCGTCGCAAAGACAGCCATATCACACGCAAGCAGTTTCTTCCGGATTTCACTCACATCGTCTTTCTGCACGCACGGTCCTTCATATCCGCAGGCAACGCATCCGGTGCACGGATGAATATCCGCATGACAGACATCAATCACTTCGCAGGAATGCCCTGCTTCCGCAGCCCCCCTGACAAATTCACTGACCAGTATGCCAGTGGAACCGTTCCGGTTCGGGCTGCCCATCAGAATTACAATCTTCATACTGTGTTCTCCCATTTACTTCTCAATACCGTTTTTTTCAAGCCACGCGCTGACATCATCCGGAAGTGAGGAACCGCCGGAATAATGCACGGATAATCCTTCCCCGATCACACCCTCAGGCGCCAGCTTCGCGATGGCCGTCAGACTCTGTCCGAATCTTCCGCCGCCGTGCGAGCAGAACGGTATGATCTGCTTTCCGGCAAAATCGTACTCTTCCAGGAAAGAAGCAACCGGCATCGGAATGGAAGCCCACCAGTTGGGATATCCCAGCAGGATGATGTCGTAGTCTTCCATGTTCTCAATATGTTCCGCTATCTCCGGTCTTGCCTGTCTGTGCTGGTCTTCCTGTACTTCCATCAGGACTGTATTGTAGTCTGCAGAGTATGGATACACCAGTGTGATCTCAAAAAGATCCGCACCGGTCTGACGCTGAATTTCCTGAGCGACGCCGCGGGTGTTGCCGCCCCAGGAGAAATATGCGATCAGCACATTTCCGCCGCTGTGCATATCCGGTACTGTCTCTTCAGCTTTGGCAATTCCGCTGCGTTCTGCGGCATTTCTGACAAGCCGTACGCCGAGGTTAAAGCTGGCCATGTCCGCCTGTCCGGCAGCGCGGTATGCACTTCTCATATTCTTGGCAAAATCATTCCAGCCGCCGCCCCGGTACACATGTCTTGTGCCGCTCTCAGCTCCTGTCGGATCCGCAGAAGCCGCTGCATCATATGCCCCATAATAGTCCCAGCACCATTCATTTACGTTGCCATGGCAGTCATACAGACCCCATGCATTTGCTTCAAAGCTGCCTACAGGAACCGTTGTCTGACGGTATTCACCGGGTTTTGCTTCAAGAACACTGTTATTAAAGTAATTTTCTTCAATTTCATACGGATAATGACCGTAGAAGTTTGCTTCCGAGGCATCAAGGGACTTCTCCGTATTGAAAGGCGTCACTGTTCCTGCCCGGCACAGATACTCCCATTCCGCTTCGCTCGGCAGCCTGTATCCCTCAGCGCTCATATCCCAGATCACTTCTTCTCCGGTAATCTGATAAGCCGGTGTCAGACCGGCATCCAGGCTTTTTGCGTTCGCATACCGGATGGCATCCAGCCAGGTAATGTTCTCCACCGGCAGATCAGCCCCGCTGAATGCGGAAGGATTTTCTCCCATGAGCCGCTCATATTCACTCTGGGTCGTTTCGTATGCATCGGCGCAGAAAGAAGATACACGCACTTCATGCTGTGTTTCATCCTCGATACGCCAGTTTTCCGATTCCGGACTTCCCATCAGGAAGGTTCCGCCTTCGATATACAGGAATCCGTCGTCCACCTGCTGCGCAGCTGCCGCTTCAGAAGCATCCCCACCTTCAGGCTCATCCGCCGCAGGCGTGCTTTCCTGTACTGCCGCGGCAGGTTCTCTCCAGTCTCCGCCTGCAAAATCCGGCAGGTTTTCCGCCGGGAAGATCAGATTCAGTACCAGTCCCAGCACAACGGAAACGGCCGGAAGCACGATATGCATCAGGCTGTTATAGTTCTGTGATCTCTGCTTTCTGCACAGCAGTACCGCACGGTCGCCCAGGAATGCAAAGAACAGCAGGATCGCAAGATTCTCCAGGAACACGAGAATCCCTGCCTTTTCATAATCGAGAAATGCAAACGGAACGCGGAAGAACAGATAGTTCTGCACGCCGTTATACAGAAACAGATACAGTCCGAGCCCGGCAATGATACAGAAGGCATATGTGATCAGTTTCTTCGTCTGCTCAGACAGACGCATCTGCGCTGCCATGACGGGCAGATGCATTCCCAGATGGATTCCCATGAATACAAACGCCCAGTGCGACATGGAAAGATGCATTCTTCTGACGAAGGATACCTTCGCAATGCCGTACATAAACGGAACCGCATAGGTGCTCATCGACATGCCGCAGAAAGCGGTCAGGGCAAATGACACCAGCAGCAGTGCATTGACGGAAGCGGTCAGTGTCCGGTATGCATTGTATCTGCCTTTGAACAGCGTACCGTACCATTTCCGGTTCAGGATCTGATGGATGATCACAACAGCCGTCATGATCATTCCGCTGTATTCATGCGCCTGTTCTCCCGTGACCTGATATGCCATCTGGCACAGCAGAAGCGCCGTCAGACAGATATCAATGATTCTCTTCACGGAAGACCGGTTTTTCTGTGCCGTCATATTACTTCAGTCCGCTGATCCAGGATGCGATTTCATCGGAAGATATTCCAGCACCGAACCGCTTTCCTTCCATCCAGTTCCCGGTTCCGGCGTTTTCGGCAAGATTCTTTCCGCTTCTGCCCATGCCGCTGCTGGAGGATGTGCAGAAAGGAATCATCGTGATGTTTTTGAAATCACAGCTTTCCACATAGGTATCCATGATGCGCGGTTCTTCGCCCCACCAGATCGGATATCCGATGTAAATCACGGAGTATCCTTCCACGGAGACGGGATCTTCCGCCAGTTCCGGACGAACGGAAGGATCATTCTGTTCATGGGTGGTACGGCTGTTATTGTCATGCCAGTTCAGGTCGTCGGCAGTATATTCCTGCGCCGCTCTGATCTCATAAAGATCGGCATCTTCAATGACAGCGATCTTTTCGGCAATGTCTTTTGTTGTGCCGGTCGCGGAGAAATAGATGACAAGCACTTTGTCTTCTTCCTCTGCCGGCGTTTCCGTATTTTCCTGTTCCGTCTGTGCTTCCGGGACAGCTGTTTCCGCAGCCGTTTCTTCCGGTGCGGCGGTTTCCGCAGGTGAATTTTCCGTACTTCCGCAGGCACTCAGGCTGAACGCCAGCACAAGACCTGCCAGGATTGTCTGTATTCTCTTCATCTTTTACCTCTTTAAAGCACTTCCGCAAGCCACTTTCTGATTTCGGCTTCATTCGGACGGCTGATCTGTTTCCCCTTTTTCCAGTTCACGGAGGAAGAAACATTTTTATGCAGTTCCGCGTCGCTTCTGCCGACGCCGCTGCCGCCGGAAGTCACAAACGGGATGATTGTCTTTCCGGAGAAGTCATAGCTTTCCAGGAATGTCTCGATGATGCGCGGTGCAATGCCCCACCAGATCGGGAAGCCGATGATCACGGTATCATACAAATCCATGTTCTCAACCTTTCCCCTGACTGCCGGTCTGCAGGAAGCGTCATTCATTTCCAGACTGCTTCTGCTCTTTTTATTCATCCAGTCCAGATCCGCATCTGTGTAGATCTGTTCCGGAACGATCTCAAAAAAATCTCCGCCGCATACTTCCGCGATCTTTTCTCCGACGCGTCTTGTCACGCCGCTTGCGGAGAATACTGTTACAAGAATCTTTTCCGCCATGTTATTTCATCTCCTTTTCCCATTCACGCACCGCATTCAGCCGCAGGCTGTCTGCTGTTTTCTCAAGTGTCTGTACTTCTTCTGCAGTCAGTGTGATTTCAGCTGCTTTTGCGGCATCATCCACCTGATATGTCTTTGTAACGCCGATAATCGGCAGTGTTCCCTTCGCGATCGCCCAAGCCACCGGAATCTGCGCAGTTCCGGCATGATATTTATCCGCCAGCTTCTTCATCTCCCCGTTCAGCACTTCCAGCTGTGCGAGCATCGGATTATATACCCGTGCCCGGTCGGATCCTTCCGGCATCGGATGAGCTGCGTCATATTTTCCGGACAGTGCACCCTGTTCCAGCACCATGTAGGAGAAGAATACAATTCCGTTTTCCCGGCAGTAATCCAGAATGCCGGATTCTTCCGAAGACCGGTTGATCAGGCTGTAATGATTCTGTACAGCCGACAGCTTCAGCCCGTGTGCCTTCAGGATCGCATCCGCCTCTTTGATCTCAGCAAGATTATGATTGGAGACACCGATCATCGGGACGTATTCTTTTCCCTCAAAGTACTCCGCAAGCTTCCGCGTCCAAACCGGCGCGCCCCAGACATTGTGAATCCAGTAAATATCGAAATGATCCAGATCCATCAGTTTCAGCTGCATTTCAATCATCTCAGCCATGGCATTTTCGTCGGACGGATCCGCGCACTGCGGCGTAAACTTGTCGGACACGTAATAGGAATTCCTTGCATGTTCCTTCAGGAATCCGGCAAGCACTTTTTCCGAGGTGCCCATGCCGTACACATATGCTGTATCCCAGAGGTTCAGTCCGTGTGCCATCGCCGTTTCAAATACCGGTTTCAGATTCTCTGCATTCAGACTGTTTCCGAATGTTCCGTCATTGCCCCATGCCCATGCACCGAGCGCGATCTTTGGTAATTCTCTCATTTCTGTTTAAATCCTCCTGTTTATTCCCCGAGCAGTCTGATCAGACTGCTGTATGAAATTTCATAAATGGAATGCGGCACAAAATTCACACCCGCTTCCCGCATTGCCCTGCTCTGTTTCTGTGATACGGATGTATACGGATAAATGCCGAACATGAACGGGAAAAACGCATAGATGAAATTCCCGATATCCTCTTCCTTCATTTCCGGACAGAACTTCTCCAGAATCTGCCGGACATTTTCCATGGATTTCCCGTAGGCTCCCTTGAATGTCCTCAGCATCTCTTCCCGGCTGTTTTCTTCCATGTCGTAATTGTTCATAGCAAGCAGCTTCAGCAGCTGTTCCCGGTTTTCCAGGGAGCGGGCAATCCTGTCCGCAATCTCCGCATGGGAAAGATGTTCATTGTCATTGAGAATCTGTTCCAGTTCTTTATTCCAGCGGTCATACTCCCTCTCATACAGCGCCAGGAAGATTTCTTCCTTTGTCTGGAAATAGTTATAGATCGTCGGTCTGGAAAATGAAGTCTCTTTGCCGATTTCCTTCAATGTAATATCCTTGAAACTCATGTACTGATACAGCTTCTCGCAGGCACTGATAATCTCTTCTTTCCGTGCAGCAGTTCTTTCCGGTGATCCTTTCGGCATATCTTACCTCCCGGCATCTTATTCTGACACCGTGTCAGCTATATGATAGTTGTATTCTGACATCGTGTCAATATATAAATCGTCACATTTTTATCAAAGCCTATTACTCACGATTTTATGACTGTCCGGGGCAAATGAAAAAAGAGTTCTGCCCCCGCTCAAAGAGGCAGTACACTCTTTGGATCTTACGCAAAGTAAGTGAAACCAGGTCTTGAGTTGAGGAGGTACTCGGCAGAGTGCCTCCTTTTCCTATGGTCTTGGGCAAGGGCTAATATATGTTGATATAGCTATATGTTTAGCTTTACA
>SVBN01000022.1 GCA_015058875.1 Erysipelotrichaceae bacterium
TCTCTGTGGAACGCAGAGCTCAGAGTCCTGTGGAGGATGGTTCCACTGCAGTGATGCCGTTGGGCATCATATGTAAGAACCCACCTGTGAAGCAGGAAGCCTGTGACTTCAGTCACAGGTAGTTCACAAACAAGTTCTCTGTTGCGGATTTATTTCCGAATGAAAATCCTGCAGATGCACTGAAACGTGAGCTGTACACATTGACTGTTGAGGAATATATGCAGACGGTCAAAGATTTACGATTTCCAAAGAAGAGTGAGATGCGTGAGTTTGGAAAAGTGTATGAGGGCAAAGGAGATGTTTATGTAAAGATACGTGTTGAACTGCTTTCTGAATTCGGAAATCATACCGTATTTGTGATGTCATTTCACTACGCTGAGATACCATTTACTCAGGATATGTTTCCGTATAAAAAGCGACTGACAGGAGGTAAGCAATAATGGAAATTCTTGAAACTGTAAAAATGCAGTGTCCCTGCTGCATGGAAAATCATGATGTCCGAAAGATACGGATTGAAGAACAGAATACTTTTAAAGGCATGTCTGTGAAGTATGATGCGGAGTATTTCTACTGTGACAAAGCAGATGAAATGTACGCGGATGAAGAGCAGATCTCGGAAAATGATATCAAAATGAAGAATTCCTACCGGCAGGAAATGGATCTTCTGACATCTGCACAGATCATTGAAATAAGGATGAAATACGGTATCAGTCAGAGTGATCTGAGTCTTCTTCTGGGATGGGGAGGAAAAACCGTCACACGCTATGAGAGCCATCAGGTGCAGGATAAAGCTCATGACACAATTCTCAGAAAGCTGGATGCTGATCCGGAGTGGTTTCTGCAGCTTTTGAAAGAAGAGAAAGAGTCATTTTCTCCTGCATCATACAAGAAATATATGCAGGCTGGAAACGCTCTTTTCGAGCAGGATCATGATATATATCTGAAAAGTGCAATTATGTCGAAATATGCCCGCTTCTATCAAAATATGGAAGCCGGGGGAAATAAACCATTATCATTGGATACTGCTACGGATATGATTCGTTATATTTCCAACTCGGAAATGGTGGCTGATCTCTACACCATTAAGCTTATGAGGATGCTCTGGTATGCAGATGCACTTTCCTATAAACGCCGCGGATATGCTATCTCAGGGATGGTGTACATAGTTCTGCCTTCAGGGGTCGCTCCGGTAGCTTATGAGTCCATTACTGATCTGAGTGCTGTAAGGCACGAAGCGATTGAGATCGGTGACGGTATGAGTTACAGATATCTGCCGACAGAGAATAAGGAATACACAGGTTTATCACCGGATGATACAGACATTCTTGATACAGTTATCCGGCGTTTTGGAAAAGCAACAAAAAATGAAATTGACACAGTAATGCGCCAGGAAGATGCTTATTCCGAAACCGCGCTGTATGATGTCATTCAGTTCAAATACGCAGAAACATTAAGCCTGTCATGATTGTTATGAAACAATGAAAAACAATTCAAAACAGCACTTGAAGCATAGCAGAGTGCATACTGAGAACCGGAGAAATCCGGTTTTCATAATGAAAAAATGATATCCTTGTTTCGGTGAGGTGGATTATGGAAATCACAGTCAGAAAAGCCGGAATTGATGATCTGAAAGATCTTCTTGAAATTGAAGCAAGTGCTATTCCCGGATATGCATATCTGGATGAGGCAAAGGAATTCCTTCTGGAAAACAAAGGAAACAGGGGAGAGATGATACTTGCGCTGGCAGACGGAATACCTGCAGGCATGGGCAGATATTCCATCCTTCCGGACGGAAGCGGCTGGCTGGAAATTCTGAGAGTAAAAAAGGAATATCAGCGGATGGGCATCGGTACAGCCATTTACAAGAGATATCTGGAACTGGCCGAAGAGACATCAGCACCGTCTGTTGCGATGTTTACCGGAAGAAAGAACATTGCCAGCAGGTCGCTTGCGGAGAAAAACGGTTTTGCCATTGCGGCGGATTATACCGGATTTGAAATCCAGCCGGAAACAGCGGATGACATTCCTTCATTTCATCTGATTACCGATCCGGAAGAAGTAAAAGAAAGAATATCGCCGTGGCATCGGGAATGGGGAGAATATCTCTGCTTCAACCGGACATTCATGAAATTCTCGGATGATCTTTACCGCTGGCTTGCGGAAAAGAATTTCGTATACGGAACGGATGAGGAGACAACGCTGGTGCTTGGGGCAAGAATGCTGGAACACCGCGGTCTGCATATCGGATTTATGTGCGGTGATCTCTCCGGAGCACTGGCTTTTGCCCGGAAAGAGACAGCGGAAAGGCATCTGCCGTCGCTTCACATCATGTTCCGGAAGGGGTATGCGGATCTTGAGGCATTCTGCGGGTATTACAGAATGAAACCGACAGGAGATCTGATTGTTATGGAACGGAAATTCATCTCAGAACAAGTGTGAATGAAGAGCGCGCATGTTACAATGTAGTCTGCGGAAAAGAGTGGATGAATTATGACAGAAACCAATTATACAAGCAGAGTCATTCTGGTCAGTGGGATGAGCGGTGCCGGCAAGAGCACGGCCACAAGATTCCTTGAGGATATGGGCTATCACTGCATTGATAATTTTCCCGTGCAGATGCTGAGCCTGCTGGTGGACATGATTGAAAACAGTACGGATCAGCGCTACAGATATATCACATTATCTACGTCTGCCCAGGACTTTCCCGAGTTCCAGAGAGGGCTCAGAGGCGAGGGGATCGAAGTATTCACACTGTTTTTGGACGCATCGGACACAACGCTTCTGAACCGCTACAAGAGCACCAGAAGAACACATCCGCTGCTTCTCAGCAACCAGGCAAATACGCTGGAAGAAGCGATCGAAGTGGAGCGCATGATGTTCCAGAAGTATATCAATGAAACAGTGATCACAATCGATACAACCTTTGTGTCGGAAAAGGAACTGAAACGCAAGATTGAAAAGTATTTTGCCAGGAGTGCTGTTCCTTCATTCTCCATTTCCTTTCTGTCATTCGGTTATAAAAACGGGGTTCCGCTGGATGCCGATCTCATGATCGATGTCCGTTTCCTTCCGAACCCGTTCTGGGAGGTGGAACTGAGACCGTATTCCGGCAATGATGAATGTGTCTACAACTACGTTATTGACAAGCCGGAGACCCAGGAATTCCTGAAACGTCTGATTTCCTTTACGGATTATGCCTTTGCGGAATATGTAAAGGAAGGGAAAAACCATTTTACCGTCGCAATCGGATGCACCGGCGGCCAGCACCGCTCCGTATCCATTGCCAATTATCTTTACCGTCACTACAGCGGTACATATAACTGCTATATTGACCACCGTGATGTAAAGGAATATGAGAATGCCTGAAAAAGTAGTAGTCATCGGCGGAGGACATGGCCAGTCCGCAATCTGCCGGGGAATCAAGAACATACCTGATCTGGATATTACGGCAATCGTTACGGTTGCGGATGACGGCGGCAGCACCGGAAGACTGAGACGCCACTTTCATATCCCGGCCATGGGCGACATCCGCAATGTCATGATTGCGCTTGCCGGAAGTGAGACTGTGCTCGGCAATCTGATGGATTACCGTTTTGAAGACCCGGGCGGAACGGAAGAAGATGTGTCCGGTCACAATCTCGGGAATCTGATCCTGACAGCTCTGACCCAGCAGTCCGGAAGCTTCCTGGAAGCTGTGCAGACCATTGAGCAGGTGCTCAATGTGCGGGGAAGAATTATCCCCGCTACCACCCAGGTCATCACGCTGTTTGCACTGATGGAAGACGGAGTCATCGTCAAGGGTGAAGCCAACATTCCCACCGTATCCAACCGGATCTCCAAGGTATTCTATGAAGAGCCGGTACATGCGACTTCGGAAGCGGTAGAAGCGATACTGAATGCGGATATGATCATCTACGGAATCGGTTCCGTTTATACAAGCATCCTGCCGAATGTCATCATTCCCGAGATCACCGAAGCCCTGCATGAAAGCAAGGCGAGACGTGTCTATTTCTGCAATGCGATGACACAGCCCGGAGAGACGGACGGATATGATGTCGAATCTCATGTCAGGGCATTGAACCGGCATGGTGCACCGGTGGATATGGTCATTGTTGCGGATGATGATATTCCCGGTCATCTGCTGAAAAAATATGAGAAACAGGGAAGCACTGCCGTGCATCTGTCGAAAGACAGTCATTCGTATGAAGTGCGCAGAATGAATCTGCTGGATTTCAGCGATGAACTGGTGCGGCATGATTCCATGAAAATAAAGAAAGCAGTTGAAACGCTGCTGGAAGAAGGTAAGTAATGTCATTTACGTCGGATGTTAAAACAGAGATCTCACTGGAAACGCTGGGCAGAGAAGAAACACGTGCGCAGCTTTCGGCATTGGTGCTGATGCTTTCCTCCATCTCGATCTCATCCGACGGAACAGCCCTGGTGATCCGTACCTCCAGTGCGCCGGTATCCCGAGCGATCTACCGCATGATGAACGATCTGTATGATGTACAGATCGAGACATTTGTACAGCGAAGGATGAACCTGAAGAAGAATCTGATTTACGGATTCCGTTTCTACGGCAATGTGACCGGCATTCTGAAAGATCTTGGACTGTATTCCTCACGCGGACTGCTGGAAAAGCCGCTGCAGAAGATCGTTTCAAAAGACGCCTGTGCCCGGGCATATCTTGCCGGTGCGTTTATGGCGGACGGAAGCGTCAATTCCCCGGAAACATCCGGATATCATCTGGAGATCCGTGCTTCCAGTGAAGCGCAGGCAGGCTTTCTGGTGGATCTGATGGGCAGGTTTTATATTCCCGCAAGGATTATTGAGAGACGAGGGAAACCGGTTGTATATGTAAAGCAGGCGGAGAAGATTGCGGACTGTCTCAGGTGCATCGGCGCCGACCGGTGTCTGATGGAATTTGAGGACGCAAGAATCTCCCGCGATTTTGCCAACAGCGTAACCAGGCTTGCCAATGTGGATATGGCAAATGACTTCAAAAGCATGAAGGCGGCCAATGCCCAGCTGGAAGATATCCGGATTCTGCAGGATGCCGGAATGATCGAAAAGCTGGATGAGAAACTGAGAGATATCGTGGAACTGCGGCTGGCGGATCCGGATGCGTCACTGATGGAACTTGCCCAGCAGTATCAGGCAAAGACCGGAAACATTGTTTCCAAATCCGGAATGAAGCATCGGTTTGTCAAACTGCACGATCTTGCTCTGAAAGCGGAGGGAAAAGCGGATGAATGACAATGCGGCAGGCAGAATTCTGAGACTGATCGGACTCGGGTTCGCCGTTTATATAGCGGTCAGATATTTCTGGCCGGTGCTGCTGGTAATAGCTGCGGTCATCGCCTGGCATTATTTCCGGATCAGAAAGGAAATAAAGAAGGCGCAGGAAGAGATGAACCGGACAGTCTATTATGAAGCTCCCCGTCAGGTACGGGAAGAAAAGCAGGATGAAGGGGATATCATCGACGCGGAGTTTACCGTGAAGAACCGTGAAAGCGAAAGCATGCACGGCTGAAAGGAAGGCCTATGATCCAGAGAAGCAATCCGGCATTGACCGGCAGTATCAGAGACTGCTGGAAGCGATGCTTTGAAAATGAAGATCCGAATTATATAGAATGGTTTTTCCGGAATGTCTACCGGCCGGAATACGGTTATGCGGACGTGGAGGACAGCCGTGTCGTTGCGGCAGTCTGCCGGATTCCGCATGAGTTCATGTTCAACGGCAGAGTTCTGAAAGCCAGCATGTTAATGGGAATATCCACTCTTCCGGAATACAGAGGACAGGGCAGAATGGGAGAACTGATGCATACCGTTCTGGATGCCTGCTCGCATTCTGAGCTGATCACGTTTATCCAGGCATATGATCCGAAGCTGTATGAACCGTTCGGGTTCCGTACGGTTTATTACCGCAGCGATTATACGCTGTACCGTGATCTGGTGAAAAAGGTATCTTCCTCCGGATGCGCCTATGACCCTTCACCGATCGATATGCTGAAGGTGTATTCCGCATTCATCCGGAAGTTCAACGGTTTCTATACCAGGGATCTGGATTACTTTGTGAATCTGAAGAAGGAAATTGAAGCCGAAGGCGGAAAGATTGTCGGATTCTACAATACAAAGAATCAGATTGCCGGCTATGCCACACTGCTGAGTGACGGCCGGCAGGTGAAGATAGAGGAATGCATCTATCTCAATTCAACGGCGCTTCTGAAGCTGGTCAACGCCGCCCTGATGAGCACCAACTCCGTCCACCTGCATGTATCGCAGGCAGAAAACATGAAAGTAATCTTCCCGGATGCGGCCCGGAAGGACTACGGACACACCATGGCAAGACTGAATGATCCCGCTTTGTTCTCCCGGCTTTACGGCACTTCCGTGAACACTGTGGAGGAGGCGTTTGCCCTCAGCCGCAAACCGCTGAATATGAATGAGTTCATGTGACAAAAAAAGCGTATAAACATGCATAAAATCAATGAAGCATGCATATATATCAAAGATTTCACAATTGACTATATACATGCTTCATTTTATAATTTTAGTTGCAACAAAAGGAGGTCACAATTGAGATGACAGATGTAAGAGTTGCTATTAACGGATTCGGCAGAATCGGCCGCCTCGCTTTCAGACAGATGTTCGGTGCAGAAGGTTATGATGTCGTTGCTATCAACGACCTGACAAAGCCTTCCATGCTTGCTCACCTGCTGAAGTATGACACAGCACAGGGCGGATATGCCGGCAAAATCGGAGAAGGTCTCCACACAGTAACAGCTGACGACGAAGCAAACACAATTACAGTCGACGGCAAGACACTGCAGATCTACAAGGAAGCTGATGCGAACAACCTGCCTTGGGGCGATCTCAAGATCGACGTTGTTCTGGAATGCACAGGCTTCTACACATCCAAAGCAAAGGCTGAAGCTCATATCAAGGCCGGCGCAAGAAAGGTTGTTATTTCCGCTCCTGCAGGAAATGACCTGCCTACAATCGTTTACAATGTAAACCATGAAACACTGACAGCGGAAGATACAGTTATTTCTGCAGCATCCTGCACAACAAACTGCCTCGCTCCGATGACAGACGCACTGAACAAGTATGCTCCGATCCAGAGCGGTATCATGTGCACGGTTCACGCTTACACAGGCGACCAGATGATTCTGGACGGCCCGCAGCGTAAGGGTGATCTCCGTCGTGCCCGCGCCGGCGCAGCTAACATCGTTCCGAACAGCACAGGTGCAGCAAAGGCTATCGGCCTTGTTATCCCTGAACTGAACGGCAAGCTGATCGGCTCCGCACAGAGAGTTCCTGTTCCGACAGGTTCCACAACAATCCTGACAGCTGTTGTTAAGGGTGAAGACGTTACTCCTGCAGGAATCAACGCTGCTATGAAAGCTGCAGCTAACGAATCCTTCGGATACAACGAAGACCAGATCGTATCCTCCGACATCATCGGTATGCGTTATGGTTCCCTGTTCGACGCTACACAGACAATGGTTACAAAGGTAGCTGACGGTCTGTTCGAAGTACAGGTTGTTTCCTGGTACGACAACGAAAACTCCTACACATCTCAGATGGTTCGTACAATTAAGTACTTCTCCAACGTTAAGTAAGAGTTCATAATTGTTAAACATGAAGGCGTTCTCCGGAGCGCCTTTTTGTGTGGCCGATGTCTCTGTATAATTGAAGTCAGGACGGATGATGATATGAAAAGGTATCTCTGCATTGACGGCGGCGGAACGTACGTCAAATATGCTTTTATCAATGAAGACGGCAGTTTTCTCCGACAGGGAAAATACGAAACACCGCGCACGGACCTGGATGAATTTCTGTCAAAAATCAGGGAGCTGTATCTGCAGGATCCGGATATCTCCGGCATCGGTTTTTCCATGCCCGGCATTATTGATATTGAGGCAGGCGTGATTAAAGCCGGCACAATCCGCTGCTGTACGGGGATTGCTTTTACAGATACAGTATCCCGGCTCTGCGGGAATCTTCCGGTATCACTGGAGAACGACGGAAAGGCAGCCGCGGCGGCGGAGATGGTCAGCGGTGCGCTGAGCGATGCGGAAAGCGGAGTGATTCTTACCCTTGGGACCGGAATCGGCGGAACGGTATTCATTAACAGAAAGATTGTGCGGGGAAACCGACTGTTTGCGGGAGAGCTGTCCTACTGCTACAGGCATAACGAACTGCTGTTTGATCCGGCAGACCCGATTATGGACAAAGATGACAGAGGCGCCAGATACGCCTCCCTCTGCACGCCGGGCGGGATTGTTGCCCGCTATAATCAGCTGAGCGGAAAAAAACTGAAGGCAGCTGACTGCCCGCAGGTGTTTGCCGGCATGCGGGAGGGGAACGAACATGCACGGCACGCCGTCAGGGAAGCCGCGAAGGATCTGGCAATGCTGATATTCAATATCCAGTGCATTATTGATCCCGACGCATTCGCAATCGGCGGCGGACTCAGTGAGCAGGAGATCTTTATTGATATGGTTCGGGAAGCGGTAAAAGCATATAAGCCTGCGGATCTGGATCTCTGTCCGCTTCCGGATATCCGTACATGCAGATACAGAAATGATGCCAATCTGCTCGGCGCCATGTACCGGCTGAAAGAAAAATATGACATTTGAGACGCTGCGGCAATAAATATTCGATCAAACCTCTGAAAACCGCGTTATAAACGATTCTTAAGAAGACTGTTTCTTGAATTACAGGACACATCCGCATAAAATGATTGCAAGTAGGTGAAGAGTTATGACCAATCGGCTTCCTGAAAAACTGACACTCCTGCGCAAGCATTTCGGATATGCGCAGGCAGATATCGCCGCAAAGCTGAATGTTTCTGTGGCGGAATATATGAGCTGGGAAAACGGCAGTATGCTCTGCCGCATTGATCAGCTGAGAAAACTGGCCGCCCTGTATTCGGTACCTGTGGCGGATTTTATTGATAACACAAGGGAAGTGCGTCTGCCCCGTGCCGATGAGATCTATGACAGTGTGCAGATTCCGTTCCAGAACCTGAACCGTCCGGCATCGGAGAATACGCTGGAAGAAGATATCGCGGACAACATCCTTCCGATTGCGTCCGTACAGCCTCAGCCTTCCGTGCAGAGTTATACGGACTATATCGATCCTGTGAATGACGACCTGATGGTGGAACCGCAGGCGGATGATATTTCCCATACGCTTGAATTTGATGCGACGGGTCTGCAGGAGGTGCAGAGCGAACCGGAACCTGTGAAGCAGGACGTATATGAAGAAGAATATGAGGAAGAGGAAGATGAGTCTTCCGGCCTTCATCTGGACAGAAAACTTTTTATCCTTGCGGCCGCAATACTGGTACTGCTGTTTGTTGTGCTTTCCAGTCTCCGTTCCTGTTCGGGCACAGATGGCGATACAGACGATGCCGTTACCGTAAGAATCAGCGATGTCAATCGTCTGGCACTCGGCAGAACATTCTCAGCCTTTGTGAACGATGACGGTACACTGACTTCCATGGGAAATCTCAATACAGGCAGCTACAGCAATCTGGCACAGGTCAGTGCCGCAAACAGCTGGATGGCAGGACTGCAGAAGGACGGAAAGGTTGTCCTGATCGGCAGTTCTTCCTATAACGAAGCGAAAAAGTGGACGGGAATTGTCAATATTGCGGCAGCGGATACGCATATTGCCGGCGTCAAAGAGGACGGCACTGTGATCTGCACCGGCAGCAGCGAAGCCTGTGCTGTGGACGAGTGGGAAGATATTCAGTCCGTATATGCGGGCAACGGATTTACCATCGGAAAGAAGCGCAGGGGCGGACTGGTTGTATCCGGCAATGTGTCCTCTGCTTCCGAACTGGAAAGTCTGAGCGATATCAGCGGCGTTTCGGTCGGTGATAATCAGGTGGTGATTACAGACAGCAGCGGACGGGTCACATGCTATCCGACCGGAAGCACATCCGCACCGAATACTTCAGCATGGTCCGGAATCAAAAATGCGGTCAGCGGAACCGGATTCGCAGCAGGACTGACATCGGACGGAAAGATTGTGACTGCGACCTCGGATGATTCATTCTCAAAAGAAGCCGCATCTCTCAGCAACGTGCTTTACATTGCCGCAAGAGGCGGAACGCTGGTCGCGGTGGACGTCAACGGCAATATCATCGGTGCCGGAGACAATACAAACAAGGTTTACGGTGATGCAGCTGTAAATACAGCGGATACGGATGACTCGGAAAAACTGGCGAAAGTCACAAACGTGAAGTTCGAAATCAAGGCCGATAATGTCTCCATTAAATGGGATGCCGTACAGGGAGCTTCCTATTACATGGTGAGAGTGAATACCAGCCCGGAAACATCCCTGAGATCGGTGCGCAATTCGGCAAGCATCCCGGCAAAATCGTTTGAAGACGGGAAAACTTACCGGGTAACCATTACCGCCAGCGGCAGTTCGGACAAGAAGGACAGTGATCCGGCAGTCATGGAATATCAGTATTCCGCGGTTGTGACAAAGCTCGATGCGCCGAAGAATCTGAAGGCGGAAGCCAAAAAAGATACCTGGGAAATCTCCTGGGATTCCGTTGATAAAGCAAAGAAGTATATCGTAACCGTCGACTCCGATCCGGAGATCAAACTTGAGGTTTCCGGCACAAAGGCCGCGGTACCGGTCAAGGATCTGAAAGACGGAGAATCCTATACGATTCAGGTTGTTGCCTCGGACGGAAACGAAAAGAACAACAGTGATCCGCTGAAAGGCAGATTTGAATATCATTCAGCAGTGAAGCCGCTGGATACTCCTGCGAATATCAAAGCGGAAAGTGCCGGTGGAACATTGAAGATCACCTGGGATGCCGTAGATCATGCCGGCTCCTATACAGTCAGCGTCGGCTCGGATAATCAGGCGCTGCTGGTCAGCACCAATTCCGCGGAATACAAGGGAAATCTGACGGACGGAACGGAATATGAGATCGTTGTGACCGCAAGACCGGCAGACGGGGATGAAGACTATAAGGAAAGCAAACCCGCCAGCATTAAATTCACATATACCGAAAGCGAATACTCCGTCATTATCAAATATAACGGTGTATGGAGCGGCTCGAGGGCAATCCAGCTTCCCAGAGGCACATATACGCTGCAGCAGCTGTTCGATAAAGCCGGTGACAAACTGAGCGGCGGACAGTATCTGACAAATCCCGAAGGAACCGCCAGTGTGCCGATGGCCGGAGACAATATCATCATTGAAATTGTGACGGATGAATATGTGTGCACAAGGGACGGAAACGTATGGCAGGACGGAGCCTGCAAGACACCGCAGCAGATAGCAGAAGAGGAAGCAGCCAGAAAGGCTGAAGAGGAACGTCAGAAAAATATCAGCGACTGTCAGAACGGCGGCGGTACATGGGATGACGGAGCCGGATGCGTATATCCGACACCGGAACCGGTATCCGGGGAAAGCGAAGGTTCATCGGAGGGAACAGGCGGATGAGTGAGTCGGAAAAACTGTGGTATTACAATAAAGACGGCGATGAGCAGAATTACGGACCGTATACGGATGATGAACTGGTGCGCCTGATCCGTCAGAAAATTCTGGGGGAAAATGACAGGATCTGGATGATGGATCTGGAAGACTGGCTGAAGATCGGCGATACGATTTACAGCACATATATCGAACGGAACTGAAGAAGGCGGAGATATTTCTCCGTTTTCTTTTGTGTGCAGGTGACTGTACTTTTGGCGGGATACTGAAATAATGAAGACAGGATAAGCGAGGTTATTATGAACAGATTGAAAGCGGGAGACCGTTTCCCGGAATTCACAGTCAATACGGCGTTTGAATCAGATGTGAATCTGAATGAACTGATGCGCGGGAAGCGTACGCTGCTGAGAGTGCTGCGCTATGTCGGCTGTCCGACATGCAGGATCGACATGCATGTGCTGGCGGAAGCATATGCGCGGTTTGAGGAAAGAAATGCGCAGATCATAGTCGTGCTCCAGAGTGATCAGAAACACCTGCAGGATGCGCTCAGCATGGAATCATTGCCGTTTACGATCATCTCCGACCCGGAAGAAACGATTTATCATGCACTGGATATTCCCGCGGCATCCGATAAGGAAGCGTTCCGCGGAGGAGAGGACCAGACAGCCTGGGCCGCAAAACGGAAGGCTGCGGATGAAGCGGGATATGCGCACGGGGATTCCGAAGGAAATGAGCTTCAGCTGCCGGCGATGTTTGTGATTGAACCGGACGGGTTTGTCAGCTATGCGCACTATGCCGAAAGCTGTGCGGATCTGCCGATGGCGGAAGAATCTCTGAAGATTCTGGATGAGACAGCCGGATACGGGTCACGTCTTCAGGAAGGTGATACAATTCCCGATTTCCGGATTGATACGCAGAACGGACATCATGAACATTTTCATGAACTTCTGAAAGGAAAAACCGTGCTCTGGGTACTCCGCTACATCGGCTGCACGGTATGCCGCTTTGATGTGCATATGATCGCAAAGCGCTATGAAGAATTCAAAAACAGAGACGCGCAGGTACTTGTCGTCATGCAGAGTGATACCGCCCATCTGAAAAGGGATCTTGAAAGCACGGATACGGTTCTGCCCTTTGAGATCATTGCGGATCCGGAACAGTATATCTACCGCAGGCTGAATATTGTTCCGGCGGAATCCATGGATGCACTCAGAGGAAACGGTGCTGACAGGCTGAAGGAAAAGGCAGCGGCCGCAAGAGCAGCCGGATTTGCGCACGGTGATTATGAAGGCAATGAACAGCAGCTTCCGGCGTTGTTTATTCTGGATGAAAACGGAAAAGCATGCTTCGCCCATTATGCATCCGAACTGATGGACATGCCTTCGGTGGATGATGTTCTGAAGAAACTGGAGACCCTCTGATTGTTCTTGTTTCACATCGGGAAACTGCTTTATAATATGTGCATACCTTTGAAGGGGAAGGAAAGCAGAAACAGATCATCAGAGAGGATGCGGCGGTGAAAGCATCCGGTCATGCCTGTGAAAGATGCACCCCGGAGGGCTCCCAATCCGAGACGTATGCAGTACGTTACACTGCCTGAGAAGAAAGAAAAGTGGGACCACGCTGAGGCGTCTTTTTGCGGGTCCCTTATTTTATGGAGGAGAGATTATGATCAGACTGTACAATTCCAGAACACTGAAGGTGGAAGACTTCGTACCGATTCATGAAGGACATGTGGATATGTATGTATGCGGACCTACCGTATACAACTATGCGCACATCGGCAACGCCCGTCCGATGGTTGTCTTTGATGTTCTGAAGCGTCTTTTTGAGGCGGAAGGGTATACGGTAACGTATGTTTCGAACTTTACCGATGTGGATGACAAGATCATCAACAAGGCACTGGAAGAGAATACAACCGAGCAGGTCATTGCCCAGCGCTATATCGATGCATATCAGGAAGTCAGAAGTCAGCTGAATACGGAACTGCCGGACATTACTCCGAGAGTGACGGAAACGATGGATGAGATCATCGCCTTCATCGATGAGCTGGTTAAGAGCGGACACGCTTATGAAGCGGACGGAGATGTTTATTTTTCAGTGGATTCCGTCAGAACATACGGCGAAATCAGCCATCAGAAACTGGATCAGCTGGAAGCCGGTGCGCGTATCGAAACAAATGATCAGAAGCGCAATCCTTATGACTTCGCACTGTGGAAAAAGACTGACAAGGGCATTAAATGGGACAGTCCCTGGGGTGAAGGAAGACCGGGATGGCACACGGAATGCGTAGTCATGATCAATGACAACCTCGGTGAAAAGATCGATATTCACGGCGGCGGCATGGATCTGAAATTCCCGCACCATGAGAATGAAGCAGCCCAGCAGGAAGCCTGCCACGGCAACAGTCTGGCCAATTACTGGGTACATAATGCAATGGTGAACATCGACGGCATCAAGATGTCCAAATCACTCGGAAATGTACTGTGGGCGAAGGACATTGTCGACAGACTGGGAACCAATCTGACCAGATGGCTGATGAGCTCCGTGCATTACCGCAAGGAACTGAACTTCTCCGATGAAACAATCGAAACAGCAAGGAAAGAACTGGACCGTGTCCTGAATCCGCTGAAGCAGGCGGATATCAAGGCCGCCCTGGCACACGCTGTGTTCACGGAAGACTTTGATCAGGAAGCGTACCGTGCATTCCTGGATCAGATGGATGATGACATGAATACACCGAATGCATATGCGGTGATCTATGATACCGTCAAGAAGCTGAACGGTGCTCTGAGACAGCGTGAAATCGATTTTGAGACTGTCGGAAAATACCGTAACGGTGTGGAGAAAATGCTGAAAGTTCTGGGGATTACTGTGGAAAAACCGGTGATTACCGACGGGGATATCACACTGTTTGAAAAGTGGAACGAAGCGAAGAAAAATAAGGATTTTGCAAGTGCGGATGTTTACCGCGGAGAGCTTGCACAGAAAGGACTGCTGTGAGAGCGCAGGACTGTTCGGGAAGAACACTGGCGTTTCTCGGTGATGCAGTATGGTCACTGATGGTCAGAACATATCTGATTGAATGCGGATTCGGCAAAGGAAAGGATCTGCAGAAGCTTTCAGTCGGCTATGTCAGCGCAAAGGCACAGGCATCTTTCTATGATGCTCTGCACGAAGAAGGAATACTGAATAAAGAAGAGGAAGACTGGTTCAAAAGAGGCAGAAACGCCAATGCCGGAACGGTTCCCCACAATACGCCGGTCGGGATTTACCGGAAATCCACCGGATTTGAAGCGATGATCGGCGCCCTGTATCTGGAACAGAAAGGGGACAGAATCGGGATGATCTGGGACAAAGTCAGGACACTGAAGGAGGATTAGCATGTCACAATTGATGTACGGGAAAAACGTCGTAAAGCAGCTGCTGAAAGATCCTTCCAGAGTTCTGTGCGTTTATCTTTCCGGTGAGGACAGAGAGACGGAAAAAATCTGTTCGAAAAACAGAATCCCGGTGAAACGGGCAAACCGGAATGAGCTGAACCGTATGACAGCAAACGGCAACCACCAGGGAATCGCCGCAGAGGTAAAAGATTACCCGCTGTATTCCGTGGATGAGCTGGTTGCCGGAAAGCATGCGGAATACGGATTCCTGATCATGCTGGATGAGCTGGAGGATCCGCACAATCTCGGAGCGGTGCTGCGTACAGCGGATGCTGTAGGTGCCGACGGAGTGATCTTCAAGAAGACGCATGCGGTCGGTCTGACGCCGGCAGTCGCAAAAGTATCCGCCGGAGCCATTGATACGGTGAAGTGCGCAGCTGTTACCAATCTGACAAGAACCGCAGAAGATCTGAAGAAAAAGGGATACTGGATTGTCGGGGCCGACATGGACGGACAGGACTACCGTGATCTGAAGTATGACTTCAACACGGTGCTGGTGATCGGAAATGAGGGCAAGGGCATTTCCAGACTGCTGAGGGAACAGTGCGACTACATTGTTTCTCTGCCGATGAGGGGAACCATCTCCTCGCTGAATGCGGCAGTCAGTGCCGGTATTCTGATGTATCGGATTACGGACGGACGTTTTCCCCGCTAGATGGGAGCGGGTTATGGAAAATCCTTATGAATTGATTTATCTGAGCCGGACAGGAGACGAAGACGCCTTTCCGGCTTTATTGCATCAGATCGAACCGTTGCTGAGGGTGGAAGTCAACCGTCTGATTTCCGCCAATGAGGGCTTTGAAATATACCGTGAGGATATGCTGATGGAGAGTTACATCTCCGTATATGATGCCGTCAACGCATACCGGGAGGATATCGGAGCCGGATTTACCACTTTCTGCATGCGGGTTGTCAGAAACCGTCTGTGCTGTTTTGTCAGAAGAAATCTCACATCAAGAAGTGTCCGGTTTCACCGTACAGTTCCTTTGGAGGACTATACATCGGATCCGGACGGTGAGACGAGAATGCCGGAACAGAGGGACCGTCTTTCCGAACCTGTTTATGCGATGCGCATGAATCAGGCGGCGGAACGGCTGGATCATATCATCAGCAGGATGAAACCGCGCGACAGGGAGGTACTGAGTGCATGGATGGACGGAAAAACCTACCGGCAGGCAGGACAGGAACTCTCCATGACAGAGCGTCAGTTTGGATCAAGAAAAGAAAGAATACGCAAAAAGGTGATAAATACAGTACTGCATGGTGATTGACGCGTTCACAGCAGTTGTGGTAAATTAGTTGGGCAGCTAAGGAGTTTTAATCATGGCAAAAGATGACAAAGTGATTCTGGCCTGCACGGTATGTCTGTCCCGGAATTACGTCACTCCGCATAAGAATGCGAAAAAACGTCTTGAACTCATGAAATACTGTCCGAAATGCGGGCGTAAGACACTCCACAAGGAAACCAGATAGGAGGCATCTCTATGGATAAGACATTCAGCTGGAACGGCATAAAAAAAGAAGCGAAGCGTGTACGCTGGCCGAAGCGTGCAGATGTTGCATCAAATACAGGTGAGGTTGTAGTTTTCACTGCATTCTTTGCGCTGTTCTTTGTTCTGTGCGATTTCATGACCGCAGGACTTCTGGGCCTGATCGGTATCGGAGGCTGATATGAGCGAAGATAAGAAAGTGAATCCCGTCATTGACGATGAACATGAAAAACGCTGGTATGTAGTCAACACATATTCCGGCCATGAAAACCGTGTCAAGGACAATCTGGAAAAGCGTGTGGAATCCATGGGAATCCAGGACTCACTGTTCCGTGTTCTTGTCGCAGAAGAACCTGAGATCGAAATCAAGAACGGCAAGGAAGTCGAGAAAATGAAGAACATTTTCCCGGGCTATGTCTTTGTCGAAATGAAGATGACTGATGAAGCATGGTATGTTGTCCGCAACACACCGGGCGTCACCGGATTTATCGGATCTTCCGGCGGCGGCGCAAAGCCGTTCCCCGTATCTCCGGATGAGATTGAAGCGATTCTGCGCAGAATGGGCCAGAGTGATAAGAAAGTTGTCGTTGACTTCACCATCGGTGATAATGTCCGTATTTTGAACGGACCGTTTGCCGGCATGGAAGGAAGAGTCAATGAAATGAATGATCAGACACAGGTCGCAAGCGTCATGACTCTGCTGTTCGGCCGTGAAACACCGACAGATATCAACTATAACGATCTTCAGAAAGTGACAGAATAAGTGAGACAGTCCCGTTATCCGTGTGATGACGGGATTTTTCTGTTACAGTGGAGGCAGTGAGGTGCGGTATGACAGAATATGATTTTGAACGGTTCCACGAAGAAGCAAAGAAACTGCGGGTGCTCGGCGTAAAGATCACACAGCACGGCAAAGTGCTGGACGAGGCATACTGGGATGACAACTGCCGCAGAAATGTATACTCTGCTTCGAAGTCCTTTACTTCTGCAGCGGTGGGAATTGCCGTCAGGGAAGGACTGCTCCGCCTGGATGAAAAACTGACGGAAGCATTTCCGGATGAGCTTCCGGATGAAGTACCGGAGAATCTTGCCTGTGCAGAAGTCAGGGATCTTCTGACAATGTGTCTCGGTCAGGCTTCCGGCAATCTGATGGGTGCACAGCGTCCTCTGATCCCGGAGGAGAACTGGGTCAGACTGTCGCTTTCCCTGCCGTTTGCATATAAGCCGGGAACACACTTTGTATATAACAACGTCGGTCCGTATCTTGCCGGCATCCTTGTACAGAGAAGAGCGGGATGCGATCTGGTATCCTATCTGATGCCGCGGCTGTTTGAGCCGCTCGGAATCCGCAGGCCCATCTGGGAAGAAGATCCGATGCGCAATACATTCGGTGCCGGCGGACTGTTTTTGTCGCTGAGCGAACTGGACAGACTCGGACTGCTGTATCTGCAGAACGGAAACTGGAACGGACGTCAGCTGATTCCGGAAGAATGGGTCAGGGAAAGCCTTTCCGTCCAAGCGGAAAACGGAAGATACGGCTACGGCTATCTGTTCTGGGCAGGACCGCACGGATCTTTCCGGGCAGACGGAAAATACAGTCAGCTGAGCATTATCATGAGGGATAAGGATGCGGTCGTCACCACCATGGCGGAATGTCGCGATGCAGCAACGCTTGAAAAGCTGATCTTTGATGAAATATGGACGCAGCTTTGAAAAAATGATTGACGATTGCCCTGATTGATAATAAGATAACTGAGCACACGCTTTTTGTGTGCGCATCATGCGTGGGAGGACAAAAGTCCGTGGAACCACTGCATGTGGACTTTCTTAAGAGGAGGTAAGCCACATGGCAAAGAGAGTTGCAAAAGTCTGCAAACTTCAGTTCCCTGCAGGCGGCGCCAAACCGGGACCGGCTCTGGCATCCGCAGGTATCAACATGCCTAAGTTCTGCACGGAGTTCAACGACAAGACAAAGGACCGCAAGGGCGATATCGTTCCTGTAGTCATCACTGCTTATGAAGACAAGAGCTTTGACTTCGTAATCAAGACAACACCTGCAGCATTCCTTCTGAAGAAGGCAGCCGGTATCCAGAAAGCTTCCGGAACACCGAAGACTGTCAAGGCAGGAAAGATCACTGTTGATCAGCTCCGCGAAATCGCTGAGTACAAGATGCCGGATCTGAACGCAAACAGCGTTGAAGCCGCAATGAAGATCATTGCCGGCACAGCCCGCAACATGGGTATCACAGTAGAAGGGATGGACAACTGATTATGGCAGGTAAGAAGTACAGAGAGGCTGCAGCCCAGATTGACCGTAACAGACAGTATCCCTATGCGGAAGGTATTGCACTGGCAAAGAAAGTCAACCCTGCAAAGTTCGACGCAACAGTAGAAGTAAGCTTCTTCCTGAACGTTGATCCCCGTCAGGCTGATCAGAACATCCGCGGTGCGATGGTTCTGCCGAACGGCACAGGTAAGACAAGAAAGGTTCTCGTTATCACACAGGGACCGAAGGAACAGGAAGCCAAGGATGCAGGCGCTGATTATGTCGGCGGTGCAGATATGATCGAACAGATCAGAGGCGGATGGTTCGATTTCGACATCATCGTTGCAACACCTGATATGATGGGTCAGCTTGGTAAGCTGGGCCGTCTGCTTGGTCCGAGAGGCCTCATGCCGAACCCCAAGACAGGAACTGTTACAACAAATGTTGCCCAGGCCATTGAGGAAATCAAAAAAGGTAAGATTGAGTACCGTGTTGACAGAGAAGGAAACATTAACTGCCTGATCGGCAAGTGCTCTTTCTCCGATGAAGCTCTGGCTCAGAACTTCAAGGCAATCTATGATCAGTTGGTTCGTGTAAAGCCGGCTGCTGTCAAGGGTACCTATATAAAGGGAATCACAATTTCCACAACAATGGGTCCCGGTGTCAAGGTCTCCGTTGACTGATTGATGCACAAAATTCCGGTTCAGATATGTCTGAATCGGTTTTTTTTGCATTTTTTTTAATTTTTTTTCTCCAAAATCGGTGGTTTTGAAATTTTTTAGCAAATGTTCTTAACAGAGGCCTTTCACGGTCGGACAAAAAAGGAGGAAAAAAATGAAGCATTCAATGTACCAGAAACTGAAGCTGTTATTTGCGGCAATCGCCCTGATAACAGGCATCCTGCCGGTGCAGGCGGAAGAACTGACCGGTACACTCGGCGTGATTCTGCGGCTGGGGGATCATGAGGAAAGCGGTGAGATCACAGTCACCGGAGAACAGAATCCGGCTGATCTGGCACCGGAGGCAGAAGGATACCGGTTTACCGGGACTGCGGAAGCTGACGGAATTGCGCTGCAGACAATATCCGTGCAGGAGGACGGAATTCTTCTGACGACAGAACAGAGCGCTTTCATGAAAACCGATGAAACGGAGATTGTGTTTTTCTATGAAGCGGAGGCAGCCGGCATCATTTCCGTCGGTCAGCCCAATCCCTCGGAAATTACGGTAAAAACAGGCACCGCGCAGGAAGAACTGGGATTTCCGGAAACACTGCCCGTCCTTTACGGCGGCTCGGAAGAACCGGTACCGGAAGAAGTCCGGTGGGTGTGTGAAGCATATGATCCGGAAACGGAAGGAACATATGTGTTCACTGCGGAATTCAAAAACGGGGATCTGGCATTTGATCCGATGCCTCAGATCCGGGTGACTGCCGACAGGTTCTGTGCCCTGAATGAGATGGTGCAGAATCTTCCGGCGGTACAGGCGGCAGTTTCAATGAGCGAAGAAGAGCAGAACGAAGTCAGAAGCCTGCTTGGAAGAATCCGTTCGGAATTGTCGGAGCTTTCGGAAGATTCCCGGAATCAGTGGACCGGAAGTCATGATGCGGAGTACCGGCTTTATCTGGAGCTGTGCGAACTTCTGATGAACAGCTATGGAGGAGAACATGAAAATCTGGATGATGATCTGATCTATGCGGATTCACTGCGGATATCGGATATGAAAGACGGAATCGGTCCGTTTGACGATGCGGATACCGACGGAAAAGACAGCAGCGCAGAGAATCACCGCATCCGGACATTTGATACGCTGACATATACGCTTTCTTACCGGACAGGATCCTACGGACTTTATGATTCCGTCAGAAACGGCTACATGTATTTTGAAATGATTCTGCCCTGCTCTGCAGATGAAGCGTTATTTCATCCGGAGTCCATGGGCTGGGCAGGAGCACAGGCAGACAGTCTGGACCAGATTGCGGAAGGGACATCCGGATATGTTCTTTCTTCGGGAGCAAAGATGATTTCAGGAACTCTGAAAGAGTGTCAGATCATGACGGTGAAGCGGTGGATGACACCGAATGAAACAGCAGAAAACGCCTTCCCCGGCAGCGGCACGGTCAATGCAGTCATTCATGTACTCGGTGCCGCAAACGGTACGGTTCTGACGCCGGTATTCCGGTGCTGGATGGACCACAATCACATATCTGCGGATGAAAACGGTGTGTATGAAGCATGCCCGGAACATCACCGGACGGAAGCGGCCGAAGCTGTTTCTCCGGAGGTAACGGTCACCTGCGAGCTGAGGATGAATGCCGTGCTGGCAAAGCATACGCATACGGAAGGCCTGGATATCTTTGATTTTTCGACCGGAAATGAACTTGCCCTGAATAAAGATGCCGGCAGTATCCGTGGAAGAATCTACGGTTATTCCGTCACCTTCCAGCTTTACAGCGTCGGGGCCTCAGGAACCGGAGCAGATCTGAAAGGATGCGCAATACCGGACGGACCGCTGCGCGTAAGCGTGGATATGCAGGCAGCGTTCCGCCGCTCTTCCGATGCCTCCGGTACCAATTCCATGAATGCGGACGGCATGGTGCCCCTTGTCTGGAGCTATGAAGGCAACAAACGTCCCTATTCCGATCTGCAGGCAGACGGCAGGGATGTAAAAAGCTACGGCCTGACATACGCCACGCTCGCACCGCTGAACCGGAAAAATGAACGCGGCGACACAATGCCCGCGGACGGGTCGAACGGATGCTGGAACGGCGGCGACTGGAGCGCGGAACAGAACGGAAGCGTTGTGACATTTACAATCTGGCCGAAGGATGATGATCACCCCAGCGGATACACCGTCAATCCCGCATGGTTCCCGAACGGAAACAGCGGTGCCGCGCCGAAAAATCAGAACATCTACTGGAAAGCATCGGACGGAGTCTTTACTGCAAGAATCGGATGCATATCGGCAGGAGAAGTGTATGTCGTTGTTCCGATGGAGAATGACGGACAGGATGTGACGGAAATCTACGGTGATACAGGCAACGTGGAACTGACAGTCACTGATATGAATCTTGAAGCATCATCCCATTTTACCCAGGCACTTCCTTCCGATCCCGGCGACAGGTCCAACCAGGGAAACAGATCGGATGATACGCTTTCCTGGACAACATTTATTTCCGGTGCCGGCGTTTATTCTCCGAACATTCATTACGCCGCTTCCGACGGATACGGCGATGTGAATCAGAATGAAGAACCGGGTTCCTTCCTGCACACCGGAGAAGATGCAGTCGCGGCAGGAGAGACAATCGGCATCACATGGGGACTCTGGTGTGATCCGAAAGGCGACAGCGCAAAGGTGATCTATGCGGCAAACAGTCTGCTGAAATTTGATGATGAAGGAATTCTTCCGGAAGATTCCGACGGAAATCCGTCAGCACCATCTGTTTATGACCGCGGGTATATGTCCAAAGGTACATATACCTGGATGTATGCAGCCAAGCCGGATAAAACCGGATGGACGGATGACAATGAAATGAATCAGGCAAAAGAATCCGATCTGATTTATTTCAGCGATCTGAATGAACTGAAAAGTCAGGGATATACCTGCATCGGTATTCTTCAGCAGTTCCGCAAACCGCTGAGCGATAAAGAGTTTACGAACAAGGCTGCTCTTTCTTACATCCCCGTGACTGCAGCTTCCGATGAGAATACGCCCGGACATGTTTACCAGATAAGGATTTCAACCAGCTGGTGGCTGATGGACAGAGTCAGGGCTGCCGGCGGCGAGATTCCGCTTCGTCCGGAAGGAACGGAGAATCTGAATTTCTCCCTGCCGCAGGCAGACAGGCAGGATGTAATGAATGACTATGTAAAGGCTGTCTGGGAGAACGGTGCATTTACCGGCGGGCACTCCGGTGATAATCATGACGGAGATTCCCTTTATGTGACTCCGTTCCGCAGTGAGGTGACGATCACGGCTGCCCAGAAACAGAGCGGTACAGGTGAACCCGCAAGAATCTACAGTCTGGATGCGGATCAGAGGTATGTCGAATACAGAATATCTCCTTCACTGGTGACATATGCGGAAACACTGCCGGGCAATCCGGTCAATGTCACAATCAGGGCAATTCTTCCGCCGCAGCTGGCGTACAGCAATTCGTTCGGGTCCAGGTATGCGCAGGAACAGGAATATCAGAGCAGAGGAATCGGCGTGCAGGGTGCATGCACAGGGGAAATCCTGGAGCCTGAAATTTCCCGGACGGAAAACGGCGAAACAGTGCTTGTCTGGACACTGGAGAACATCATTCCCGGAACGGAAATGAAGAATATTTATTTCGGGACAATGATCGACGAAGAAAACGGTTATGCCGAAGCTGCGGATCAGACCCAGCTGATTGTCAGGGCGGAAATCAGCGCGGACGGTGACCGCCGTCCTCTGAGTGCCGAGAACGAAAATATCAGCGAATACGGAATCCGGCTGAGCAGACAGCTGGCAATGGCTGTATCCAAAAAAGCTGACCGGAGATTTATTGATCCGGGAGATGATGCAGGTTGGACTGTAACAGCCGGCAACAACGGCGCTTCCGATCTGAATGATTCCGCGGTTGTGGATATCCTGCCGCAGGACGGATACAGCGGTGATCTTATTCTGAAAGAGCTCAGGATCCTGAAGCACGGCGCAGACGGCGTCAGGGAAACTGCATCCAATATCGGCGATTGGGAGATCTGGTATACATACAGCCGGGAGATATCAGCTGAAAACGCCGGGATATATGATGCCTCATATATCCGCTCCCGCAGTGAATGGATCAGAGGAACAGTCACTGCCGAAGGAGAAGACTATGTTTTTGCGCCGGATGACAATACAGGCAGAAACATCACTGCCGCGGCGGTCATCGGCACATTGAAGTCACAGGAAACATGCCGGTTTCATATTGCGGTCTGTGCTCCGGATGCACAGGGATCACAGCAGCTCACGAACCGCGTATTCCGCGGGGAAGACAGCGGTCAGTCCACGGTATATATTGCGGCAAGAGCAATCCGCGGTCTGATCTGGCAGGACGATGATCTTGACGGCATCAGGGAAGCGGGTGAAGAACTGCTGGACAGCATAACGCTGACTCTGCTGAAAAAGAATGAGGCGGGCGTTTATGAACTGGTCATGCTCAGAAACGGTCAGCCTGCACAGATCTGCACCGGACAGAGCATCAATGTTCAAAGCGGAACAGTCTCACCGCTTGAAAAAGGACAGTATTGTTTCGAATCTGCCGGTCCGGGTGAATACACTGTCCGTGCGGAATCCGAAACGATCGGGAATATGCTTTTATCACCGCTGCATGCCTCTGACAGTGAACATGATTCCGACGGAGAGCCGGTATATGACAATGATGTGCTGTGCGCCGTGGAAGTCAGGGATATTGCTCTGCCGGATGCGGAACGGATCGGAGCATACCGCTATGTATCCTCCGGAAATGATATCGGACTGGCTCCGGGCAGAAAGCCGCTGATGATCCGGAAGGA
Organism: Erysipelotrichaceae bacterium; assembly: GCA_015058875.1. GTDB lineage: Bacteria > Bacillota_I > Bacilli_A > Erysipelotrichales > Erysipelotrichaceae > Bulleidia. The sequence continues at coordinate 24,188 of SVBN01000022.1, forward strand.
GTGGGCTTCCTCCGGCACAGAACTGCCGTCCGCCATCAGTGCCGGCGTGTACTGCGACGGGGAACTGTTAAAAACGTATGAAATGACTGCCGCAAATGCCGTGTCCGGAAACGGAATCTGGCAGATCATGACCGAAGATTTCCCGGTGTTTGATGAGGAGGATATGCATCTTCTCAGCTATACGGTCCGTGAAACAGAGGTCACCGGATTTAAAAAAGAAGAAAAAGAAGGGAGGACATTATTCAGCCGGTACGGGCATGAAGAGGATGAAGCCGGAACCTGGCTGAGCGAAACGGAAACAGACGGTGATGTGATGATCATGAAGAATACATGGATTCCGGCAGAAATCCGGCTGGAAGGGGATTTTGCATTCACAGTGGAAAAATGTGATGAGAACGGTACTGTCATTGAATCGCTGCCCGCAGAGTTCACGCTGTATGCGGTGAATGAAGGGGAAAAAGTTCCCGTTCAGACATTGACGACTGAACTGGGAACGGCATCTGCGGATCACCTGAGTGCCGGCGAATACATTCTGGAAGAAACAGAGGCGCCGGAAGGATATCTGAAGCATGCCGGCAGCATCTTAATTCAGATACAGGAAGACGGAAGTGTTTATGTCAGGGATGAAACGGCGGAAACAGGAATTATCCGCATCCTGAAAAAACTGTTCCGGCTTCAGACTGAGGAGGATCCTGCAGTTGAATGGAACAGTGAAACAAATACATTGTCGGTCCGGAATAAAACGATCCGCGGAAGCCTCCGTATTTCAAAGCAGACGCAGGATGAGGACGGGAATACGCTGGAAACGCAGCGGACAGCGGTATTTGAGATCGCTGATACAGAACACCCGGAATCTGTATGGACAGCAGAAGTAAAGTCCGGGGAGTCTGTAACTGTGAAAGATCTGCCGTACGGAACGTACCGGATCAGCGAAAGAACTCCAGGAGAAGATGATCTGAATCCGGTTTACGCATGGGATCATGTCGAATTCTCCGGACAGGAAATCAGAATCAGCACGGAAGGAGAAATCCTGCAGGTCTCTGCAGTCAATGTTTACCGCAGAAAGACTGTGGATATTTCCGTGGAAAAGAAATGGGAAGCGGAGGCGCTCGATGAAGCGGAGTTTGTTCTGGAACGAAACGGAGAGGAAGTGAAAAGCATGACTCTGAACCGCCAGAATGAATGGAAAGGAGTCTTTGCGGATCTGGAAGAATATGATGAGGACGGAAACAGATATGCCTATGAAGTGAAGGAAATCATTCCGGAAGGATTCGGTGCAGTCTGTGAGCATGATGATCATCACTGGGTGTTCACAAACCGCAGAATCAATCTGTTCATTCTGAAAACAGACCGCAAAGGAAATCCTCTGCAGGGAGCGGAAATGGTTCTGCACACCGGGGATGAAGTGATCGTCAGCTGGATCTCCGGAAGCACTGCATTCGATGCGGGACCGTATCTTCGTGCATCGGAAACATATGTGCTGGCAGAACGGAAAGCACCGGATGGGTACGCCGGACTGAGACAGGGAATTGTGATCGAAACCGGTGCCGGCGGAGAAGTGACCTGTGCTGAAATGGATGAACAGAACACGATCAGGGTGGCAAACGATCTGCTGGATGTGAGAATCGAAAAGCTGGAATACGGTACGGACCGTCCGGTCATCGGAGCATCATTGAAAGTAATCGATGAATCCGGAAAAACGGTCGACGAATGGGTCAGCAGCGGCAGCGCGCACATTCTGGAAAACATGATTGCCGGCAGCACCTATACGCTGATTGAAACGGAAGCTCCGGACGGGTATAAAACAGCCGGCTCCATCACATTCACTGTCGCACCGGTTGCTGAGACACAGACAATCACGATGTATGACCGCAGAGGCGTGAAATTCATCGATATTCTGCCGAATACCGGCGGCGGACTGCGTCTGGCCGTTCCGGCGGGAATCTTCAGCCTCAGCATAGCGGTGATGCTGACGAGCATCCGGCTGCTGAGAAAAGGAAACTGAGCACAGCGGGGAACGATAAGCTGAGTGTCCGGGATCTGCAGGAAACTGCAGGTTCCGGATCCCGGCTTCCGGTTAAAGATCGTGTGTGAAAGAAAATCAACGGAGATGCATGAATTGTGCTAATATGTAACTGCATCAAAGACAATTGAATAAAGGCAAAGAAGACATCAGAAGATAAACCAGCAAATGAAGACTGCCAGACGGAATATCTTTTGATGTCTTTTGTATTTTCACAGATATCATCACGTTCATTCTTCCGGAATTATAAGAAAGGAGGGTGCATCAGCCCATGAATGAATTGATTGATAAAGAAGTACCCGAGAAGGAAGAAGAACGTGATTATGAATCGAAAGTACAGAATATGTGCCTGATGGATGACCTGCTGTTCCGGAATGTCATGGATGAGCCGAAGCTGATCTCGAAACTGATCTCGGCGGTGCTCGGAAGATATGTTGAGATTGCGGAAGTAACAGTAGAGAAGACGATTACCAACGGAGCAGGGAGGGAAACAAGATGTGATGCGGAAGCGAAGGATACAGAGAGAAACGGATATGTTGCGGAAGTACAGAATGACCCGCATGGGATGAAGCCGAAGCGGATGCGGTTCAATGTGGGACTGATTGATCACCATGCGATGCTGAGAGGAGAAACGAACTGGGAAAACATGACGGACAGCACGGTGATCATGTTCTGTGCAACGGACTGCTTCGGGGAAGGGAAAGTTATCTATGAACTGCCGAGATGCCTGAACGGAGGAAGAAGAATCGATGACGGAACGAGGATGATCTTTGTGAACTGCACATATGAAGGGGATGATGAACTGGGAAGAATCATCCATGATCTGATGTGCAGGAATACGGATGATATTTATGACGATGAAATCAGAGAAAAAGTAAAAAGAATCAAGGAAGACAGAGTTGAGGTAGAGAAGATGTGTGAGACACTGCAGAGAGAATACGAAGAAGGAATGGAAGCCGGAGCAGTAAGGGAAAGAAGAAAAATACAGGCAGAGCTGGATGAGAAAGACAGAAGAATCCGGGAACTCGAAAAAATGCTGGAAAAGAATACCCGGCAGAAGAAAAGAAAGATAAAGTTCAGTATGTTCTGAAACGCATGGATAATATCGAAAGACAGACTGATTGCAGTGCTGACTGACGGGAGTGAGATGGATCGCGGAAGAGGGACTCAAAAAAGCTTTCTGTATAATGCATTTCAGCCGCCGATCTAAGATAAAAATGCTGTTGACAAAGGAACAGATGAAAGCTAATATATTAACCGTTATCAAATACCAGAGACAGTAACGGCGAAAGCTTAATCAGGTTACCGAGGTAGAGAAAGTCAATCTGTATTAGTTGAACTTTTATGCCCTTGCTGTCGAAGCAGGGGCTTTATATTATTCAGGTACGCGATAACAGAAAGGTTAGAAAGGTGAAGGAATGAATCAGGCGGTATTGGAAAACAAGAAAACTGTCGTTGCCGAGATCGCAGATAAACTGAAAAATTCAGGATCTGCTGTTGTCGCTGAGTACCGTGGTCTGACCGTTGCTGAAGTCACCGAACTGCGCCGGGCAATGCTTGCCGAGCATGTTGAGATGAAAGTCTACAAGAACACGCTGGCATCCAAAGCTGCAGATGAAGCAGGATTCGGAGATCTGAAGAACGTTCTGACAGGTCCGAACGCGATTGCATTCGGTGAAGACGAAACCGCAGCAAGCCGTGTTATGGCACAGTTTGCTAAAAAGCATAAGGCGCTGATTCTCAAGGGCGGTGTTGTCGACGGCAAGGTTGTTGATGCCAAGACAATTGATGAGCTTTCCAAGCTCCCGAACAGAGAAGGTATGCTGTCCATGCTGTTATCTGTATTACAGGCACCTGTTTCCGGATTCGCAAGAGCTGTCAATGCGCTTGCTGAACAGAGAAGCGGCGGTGCCGGTGCTGAGGCACCGAAAGAAGAAGCTGCTGAGGCAGCTGCCTAAGGAAGAGGAGGAGAAAAATCCATGGCAAAGTTAACACAGGAAGAGATTCTTGCTTATCTTGATGAAGCTACAATCCTCGAGCTGAATGAGCTCGTTAAGGCTATCGAAGAAAAATACGGCGTAAGCGCTGCTGCTCCGGTTGCTGCTGCAGCACCGGTTGAAGCTGCTGAACCTCAGGGACCGACAAGCGTCAATGTTGTTATGACAAGCTTCGGTGATTCCAAGGTCGGCGTTATCAAGGTCGTTCGTACTATCACAGGTCTCGGACTTGTTGATGCTAAGAAGCTCGTTGACAACCTCCCTGCAGAAATCAAGAAGGATGTCGCAATGGACGAAGCTGAAAACATCAAGAAGCAGCTTGTTGAAGCAGGAGCTACAGTTGAATTCAAATAAGATTTGAATCAAAAAATCGTTTTGAAAAGCCGAAATACACTTTCGGCTTTTCGGCCCTAAGAAAGGAGATGCGCGATGAACGGAACTCATTACTTTACCGATAACCGCGGTCTCAGTTCAAACCGGAGAGAGATCACTTTCCGGTTTTCGGGCCGTACATTCACATTTGTTACGGATGATGGTGTTTTCAGCAAGAACGAGGTTGATACAGGAACTTTGATTCTGCTGAAAAACGCCGTATGCGCGCCATTGTCCGGAAGTGTTCTGGACTTGGGCTGCGGATACGGGACAGTGGGAATAACGGTGAAAACATTATTCCCGCAGTGCTCTGTCACCTGCAGCGATGTCAATCCGAGGGCGCTGGAGCTCACAGAGCTCAATGCCGGAAAAAACAATGTCACGGTCAAGGCGGTTTTCTCTGACCGCTTTGCCGGACTTGATGATACCTATGATGCAATTCTGACGAATCCTCCGATTCGTGCAGGAAAGGCTGTCGTTCACGGAATGCTGGAAGAAGCGTACGGGCATCTGAATGCCGGGGGCATGCTTCTGGCGGTAATCCGCAGAAAGCAGGGTGCCGAAAGTGCGGTTAAAAAAATAACCGAAGTATTCGGCAGCTGCGAGGTGGTCGACCGGGACCGCGGATACTGGATTCTCAAGGGAATCAGGCGTTGACGGTTCAAAATATAACTGTTAATATAGTAAGTTGATTAAGTCGCAGAATTAAGGGTAAGGGTCAGTGTGCCCTTTTCGGCGTATAAAAAGGCGATGCAGGCGAAAGGATGGCGAACAATGGAGAATAAAGAAACATACCACGTTGTGCGTTACGGCAACAAAGCGACCCGCCGTGACTATTCAAAGGTCAGTGCGGGCCTGGATCTCCCGGATCTTGTAGAGATTCAGACAGCATCCTTTGAGTGGTTTACCACGGATGGAATCAGAGAAGTATTCAATGATATCTATCCTATCTACAACTATGCCGGGAATATCCGGCTGAAGTTCATTGACTACGAATTCGGCGAGCCGAAGTATTCGATCAGTGAATGCAAATACAGAGAAACAAATTACTGTGCGCCGCTGCGTGCAAAGATGGAGCTGGAAATCGTTGATCCGGATACCGGTGAAGTCATGACGCAGTGGGAAGAGGTGTTCCTCGGCGATTTCCCGCTGATGACACCTACCGGAACATTCATCATCAACGGTGCGGAACGCGTTATCGTCAGCCAGATCGTCCGTTCTCCCGGTGCGTATTTTGATGTAGTCTCCGAAGACCGCACAGGTCGTGATACATACACATGCGAACTGATTCCTTCCCGCGGAACATGGCTGGAATTCATGTCGGATGACAAGAAGGCCGCACTCGGAAGAATCATGAACGTTTCTATCGACCGCAGAAGAAAGGTTCTGAGCACCATTCTTTTCAAGGCGATCGGAATGTCACTGAACCTGGAACGTACGGACGACCCGTTCGATACGACAGATATGCAGAAGTTCCTGAAGGCACTCCGCTTCGATCTGTATCCGGATGTCATTGTTCCGGAAGAGCAGAGAGAATACCTCAATGACTATATGCTGCTGTATACATCCGTATTCGGCGACTATGAGGAAATCCGCAACACGCTGAACGCAGACAAGACAAAGACGACCAACGAGGCTCTGCTGTCTGTATATGAAAACCAGCGTGCAGATGAAATTGCGACCATCGACGGTGCAGTCAATCTGATGGATGCGAAGTTCTTTGATTACAGACGTTATGATCTGACCAAGGCAGGACGCTACAAGGTTCGCAAGAAGCTGAATGTGCTCGACCGTATGGAAGGCCATGTTCTGGCGGAAGACCTGATCGGTGCAGACGGCAGCGTCATCTTCAAAAAGAATGTGCATATCGGCAAGAATGAGCGCAACGCGCTGCGTCCCGAAATCAACAAGGGAATCAGCTGCCGTGCACTGCCGTTCAACCATACATTCTCCCATCCGGTTACCGCAGTGATGGAAACATCCTGGACAAATGCACTTGTCGGCAGAATCCTGGCAACGGATCTGGAAGGAAAGAGCGCAGCTGCCCACTATGAAAAGGGCACTGTTCTGACACCGGAAGATGTGAAGGTAATCGCTTCCGAATTCAGTGAAGTAACGGTATACACAGGCATTATCGCAAGTGAAGTGAAACTGACAAATGACAATGTCAATGCTGTTCTGAAACTCGGACAGCGCCTGTACACTCCGGGCCGTCTCACAACAGACGGACATGATGTAACGGATGAAGAAGGCAATGATCTGCTTGACCGCTACATTCCCGATGCGGCTGCACCCACTCTTACAAATGCGAAGAAAGAAGCAGTTGTGAAGATGGTGATGGAAGGCCGTCCGGTCAGCTACTGGCTGGTCGGTGCATGCGTTCAGGAAGTCACGATTCTTGCGGCTGACGGACACGAAGTCAAGCTGATCGGCATCGATCCGCTGAACGAAAAGCATACGATCACAATGCCTGATATGTATGCGCTGTACAACTATGAACTGACCATGCTGGAAGGCATCGGATCGGCTGATGATATCGATATGCTGGGCAACCGCCGTATCCGTACGGTCGGCGAACTGATTCAGAACCAGTTCCGCATCGGTCTGTCCCGTATGGAACGTGTCGTCAAGGAAAGAATGTCCATTGCGGATGCTTCCAACCTGACACCGAAGCAGCTGACAAATATCCGTCCGCTGACAGCGGCGATCAAGGAGTTCTTCTCCAGTTCCCAGCTGTCCCAGTTCATGGACCAGCAGAACCCGCTGGCAGAGCTGTCGAACAAGCGCCGTATTTCAGCGCTCGGTCCCGGCGGTCTGACACGTGAACGTGCCGGATTTGAAGTCCGTGATATTCACAACTCGCACTATGGAAGAATCTGCCCGATCGAAACACCGGAAGGTCCGAACATCGGTCTGATTTCCTACCTGACTACTTATGCGAGAGTCAATGAATACGGATTTATTCAGACGCCTTACCGCAAGGTAAACAACGGCTATGTAACGGATGAAATTCATTACATGTCTGCGGATGAAGAAAACGATCATGTCATTGCGCAGGCAAACGAGATTGTTGAAGGCCAGCTGGTCGGCGACAGAATCGTTGCGAGAATTGCCGGTGAAACCGTCATGGCTTCCCGTGAAGAAATCGACTATGCCGACGTATCGCCGCGTCAGATCGTATCTGTAGCGACAGCGTGCGTTCCGTTCCTGGAAAACGATGACTGCACACGTGCCCTGATGGGTGCGAACATGCAGCGTCAGGCAGTTCCGCTGCTGAACCCGCACAGCCCGTTTGTCGGTACCGGTATGGAGCACAGAATTGCCCGTGACTCCGGTGCCGCATGCGTTGCGACTGCACCGGGCGTCGTTACATATGTAGACGCATCCAAGGTCGTGGTTACCGAGGATGACGGAAAAGAACATACATATGAACTGACAAAGTACCGCCGTTCCAATTCTTCTACCTGCCTGAATCAGAGACCGATTGTCTTTGACGGCGAGAGAGTTGAGCGCGGAGATATCCTTGCGGACGGTCCGGCAATGCAGGAAGGCGAGCTGGCACTCGGTCAGAATGTCCTGATTGCATTCATGACATGGCACGGATACAACTACGAGGATGCGATTATCATGTCCGAGCGCATGGTCCGTGAAGACGTATACACATCCGTTCATATCGAAGAATACGACATTGAATGCCGCGAAACAAAACTCGGCCCCGAAGAGATCACAAGAGATATCCCGAACGTCGCAGAAAGCGCATGCCGCAACCTGGACGGCAGAGGTATCGTCATGGTCGGTGCCGAAGTCAAGGAAGGAGATATTCTGGTCGGAAAGGTTACGCCGAAGGGCCAGAGTGAAATCTCACCGGAAGAAAAGCTGCTGCTGGCAATCTTCGGTGAAAAGTCCAGGGAAGTCCGTGACAATTCACTGAAAGTACCGCACGGCGGTGCAGGTATCGTTCATTCCGTCCGCATCTTCAAGCGCAAGGATGATCATGAACTGCCGCCCGGAGTCAATGAAGTAGTCAAGGTATATGTTGTCCAGAAGAGAAAGATCTCTGAAGGCGACAAGATGGCCGGCCGTCACGGAAACAAGGGCGTCATTTCCAGAATCATGCCGATCGAGGATATGCCCTACATGCAGGACGGTACTCCGATCGACATCATGCTGAACCCGTTCGGTGTTCCTTCACGTATGAACATCGGTCAGGTGCTTGAAGTCCATCTGGGAATGGCCGCAAGATCCCTGAACTGCAAATTCGCAACACCGGTATTCGACGGTGTATCCAACGAAGATCTCAGAAACATCATGGCGGAAGCCGGAACATCCCCGGACGGCAAGTATCTGCTGACCGACGGCATGACCGGTGAACCGTATGATGAGCGTATCGCAGTCGGCGTCATGTACATGATCAAGCTGGCTCACATGGTTGACGATAAGCTGCACGCACGTGCAACCGGACCTTACTCCCTCGTAACCCAGCAGCCTCTCGGCGGTAAAGCGCAGAACGGCGGCCAGAGATTCGGTGAAATGGAAGTCTGGGCTCTGGAAGCATACGGCGCAGCCCACACGCTGCAGGAAATCCTGACAGTGAAGTCCGATGATATCATGGGCCGTACAAAGACCTATGAGGCAATCGTCAAGGGCAAGGATCTGCCGGAACCGGGTATTCCCGAATCGTTCCGCGTCCTCGTACATGAACTCCAGGCACTGGCAGTCGATGTCAAGATGGTCGGAGAAGACGGCGAGGAAATGGATCTGAAGCAGATGGAACAGGAAGAGCTGAAGGAAGAAACAACACTCGACCTGAGCCGTCAGAACATTGTCAACGATGCCGAAACGAATTCTGATCTCACAATCCGCACAGACCTTGAGGAAGAAATTCCTGAAGCTGCAGCAGTCGGATTCGATGATTTTGACGATTCGGAACAGTTTTAAGGAGGGTGAAACGCGATGAATATCAATAACTTTGATGCAATTAAAGTCGGTCTCGCATCACCTGATCGTATCCGTGAGTGGTCTTACGGTGAAGTAAAAAAGCCTGAAACAATCAACTATCGCTCTCAGAAGCCTGAGCGCGACGGTCTGTTCTGCGAGCGTATTTTCGGTCCCCAGAAGGACTGGGAATGCGCCTGCGGAAAGTATAAGAAGATCCGCTACCAGGGTGTTGTCTGCGACCGCTGCGGCGTTGAGATTACCAAATCCAGCGTCCGCCGTGAGCGCATGGGACACATCGAGCTTGCAGCTCCGGTAGCACACATCTGGTACCTCCGCGGTATCCCTTCCAGAATGAGCCTGCTTCTGAATGTACCTCCGAAACAGCTCGAGGAAGTCGTATACTTCGTTTCCTGGATCGTTACTGATCCGGGCGACACAAAACTTGCCTACAAGCAGATTCTTTCCGAACGTGAATTCCGTGAAAACAACGCAATTTACGGACCGGGCAGCTTCTCTGCCGCAACCGGCGCGGAAGCAGTCAGAACACTGCTGGAACAGTGCGATCTGGATAAAGAATATGAAATGATCCAGAAAGAACTGGAAAAGGCAAACGGTGACAAGCGCAAGAAGCTGATCAAGCGTCTGGAAACAGTCGAAGCTTTCCGGAACAGCGACAACAAGCCGGAATGGATGGTGCTGACAGTTCTGCCGGTTATTCCGCCGGATCTGAGACCGATGCTGCAGCTGGACGGCGGCAGATTCGCAACCAGCGATCTGAACGACCTCTATCGCCGTGTTATCACCAGAAACAACCGTCTGAAGAAACTGCTGGAACTCGGTACTCCGGCAATCATCGTTCAGAACGAAAAGAGAATGCTGCAGGAAGCAGTAGACGCCCTGATTGACAACGGACGCCGTTCCAAGCCGATTACCGGTGCGGGCGGACGTGCGCTGAAGTCGCTGTCCCACTCCCTGAAGGGTAAGCAGGGACGTTTCCGTCAGAACCTGCTCGGAAAGCGTGTTGACTTCTCCGGCCGTTCCGTTATTGCAATCGGACCGACACTGAAAATGTGGCAGTGCGGTCTGCCGAAGGAAATGGCAATTCAGCTGTACAAGCCGTTCGTCATCAACGAACTGGTCAACCAGCAGATTGCCACAAACCCGAAGACAGCTGAAAAGCTCATCGACAGACAGGATTCCCGTGTATGGGATATCGTTGAACAGGTGATTGAAGGTCACCCGGTATTCCTGAACCGTGCACCTACACTGCACAGACTGGGTATCCAGAGCTTCTTCCCGAAGCTGGTTGAAGGTCATGCAATCCGTGTCCATCCGCTCGTATGTCCTGCATTCAACGCAGACTTCGACGGTGACCAGATGGCTGTCCATCTGCCGCTGAGTGAAATGGCAAGAGCAGAGACGGAAGTCCTGATGCTCGGTGCCAACAACATCCTCGGTCCAAAGGATGGCAAGCCGATCGTTACTCCCGGACAGGACCTCGTACTCGGTAACTTCTATCTGAACATGGAAGAGACTGCGGATGAGTTCTACGCCAAGGCTGACGCGCTCGAGAAGCTCGGTCTTCCGAACGAAGCTGAAAAGTGGAGAAGATACGGTGACAATGAAGGACATATCTTCAAGGATGTCAATGAAGTACTGATGGCATATCAGACCGGTTCCGTGCATCTGCACACAAGAATCGCTCTGCCGGCAAAGACACTCAATAAGACATGCTTCACCGAGTATCAGAATGAGTGCTATCTGCTGACATCCGTAGGCAAGATCATTTTCAACAATGTTCTGCCTGCAGACTTCCCGTATATCAACGAAGCTACGGGAGAAAACCTGAAAGTAACTCCGAACGATGACTTTGTTCCGATGGGAACAGACATCCGCAAGGAGATTCACAGCCGCAAGGTCACTTCCGAATTCAAGAAGAAGGACCTCGGAAATCTGATCGCAGCCGTATTCGATAAGTACAACATTAACGGTACCAGTGATATTCTGGACTCCCTGAAGGATATGGGTTATCTGTATTCCACTCTGGCCGGCATGACCGTTGCGCTGAGCGATATCAGTGTCGCTCCGCATAAGGATGAAATCGTCGGTGAGGGACGCAAGAAGTCCGATCAGCTGAATGCGCTGCGTGACAGAGGCATGCTGACGCCGCAGGAATGGGAACGTGCGTTCTCCTCTCTGTGGGATCAGGTCAAGAACAACGTCGGTGATACGCTGATGGCATCCCTGCCGCGTATGAACCCGATCAACATGATGGCTGTATCCGGTGCGCGAGGCAACAAGAACCACTTTACCCAGCTCGCCGGCATGCGCGGACTGATGGCAAGACCGACGCAGTCCAAGTCCCGTAAGGAATACCAGCCCGGTATTATCGAAGTCCCGATCTATTCCTGCTTCCGTGAAGGCATGACCGTGTCCGAGTTCTTTATCTCGACACACGGCGTCCGTAAAGGTCTGACCGATACCGCTCTGAAGACAGCTGAATCCGGATATCTGACAAGACGTCTGGTCGATGTTGCCCAGGAAGTGATTATCAACGAAGAAGACTGCGGAACAGACAAGGGATACCTTGTAGAAGATATCGTCGATCCGAAGAACAACTCGATGATCGAACGTCTCTTCGACAGAATCGACGGACGCTATACCGCCGAAGCAGTAACCGATCCGGAAACAGGTGAAATTATTGTTGACGCAGATACATATCTGACGGATGAACTGGCAAACAGAATTGTCAATGCCGGCGTCAAGCAGGTATATATCCGCAACGTATTCACATGTGAATCCCCGAACGGCATCTGCTGCAAGTGCTACGGCCGCAACATGGCTACCGGCAATCCTGTTGAAACAGGTGAAGCAATCGGCGTCATGGCTGCCCAGGCGATCGGCGAACCGGGTACCCAGCTGACCATGCGTAACTTCCATACCGGCGGTGTTGCGAACCAGAGCGGTGACATCACACAGGGTCTTCCCCGTGTTGAAGAACTGTTTGAAGCACGTACACCGAAGAGAGTTGCCGTGATTGCAAAGATCAGCGGTGAAATCTCCGATATCCGTGAACAGGACAACCATCAGGGTATGATCGTTACTGTTTCCAACGAACAGGAATCCATCGAGCACAAGTGCGACCTGACACAGGCTGTATCTTCCGATCTGAGAGTCGGTTCCCATGTTGAAGCAGGTGAACCGCTGACAGAAGGACAGATCGCACCGAAGGAACTCCTTGAGGTTGCCGGTGTCAGAGCTGTGGAAGAATATATCCTGAAGGAAGTCAAGAAGGTATATTCCACACAGTCCATCGATATTTCCGACAAGCACCTTGAAGTCATGATCAAGCAGATGCTGAAGAAGGTCGTTGTTACTGACGGCGGAGATTCCGGTCTGTCTCTCGGACAGACACTCTCCATCAACAGTGTCAATGAACGCAACAGCCAGCTGCTGGATGAAGACAAGGCGCCGATCCAGTACGGACCGATCCTGCTCGGTATTTCCAAGTCCGCAGTTGAAACCGATTCCTTCCTGTCCGCCGCATCCTTCCAGGAGACAACACGTGTCCTGACAGATGCCGCAGTCAGAGGTAAGGTTGATACGCTCAGCGGTCTGAAGGAAAATGTTATTATCGGTAAGCTGATTCCTGCCGGAACCGGCCGTCCGGAATACCAGCGCGTTACCACTGACAGAATCAATGCGAGAGCCGAAAAACTGAAGGAAATCCGCAGACAGAAGGCAGAAGCTCTGCTGGAAGCTACGGAAACCAGACTCCCGGATGAGATCCTGCGCGGTGAGACTGACGAAGACGATCAGGAACCTGTACAGGTTGAAATCGAAGCAGAAGTATTTGCTGAAGAAGCTGAATAAGCAGAATGAAGGATCAGGGCTCAATGCTCTGATCCTTTGATATTTTCCGGATATACAGAGCCGTATTATGTCATAATTAGATTAATTGATTCGGAGGTCTGTTATGAATTACGGTATGATCGGACTCGGCAATATGGGCGGAGCCATACTTCGCGGTATGGTGAAAAGCGGCCGTTTTGAAAATGACCATCTTCTCGGTTTTGATGTAAATACGGAAAAAGCCGCAGAAATACGCAGGGAAACAGGAATTGAAATCGCCGTTTCCGTCAGTGAAGTCACAGAGAAATCAGATGTTATCATTCTGGCTGTCAAGCCGCAGTTCATGCAGACGGTCATGGATGAGATCAGACAGTGCGGGTGTGAAGATAAGCTTCTGCTGTCAATTGCCGCGGGACTTCCGTGCAGTTATTTTGAGCGGGAAGCAGGCGGTAAAACAAGAGTGGTTAGGGCGATGCCGAACCTGAATGCGGCCTTCCAGGATGCGATTGTCGGAATCTGTGCGGGTGCATATGCAAAGGAAGAGGATCTTGCGACCGCGGAAAAGATATTCTCTTCCGTGGGAGAGTCCGTACGGATTGCCGAGGATAAATTCGCGGTATTCTCCGCTGTTGCGGGAGCTTCCCCGGCATTTACATTCATGTATGCCGATGCGCTGGCAATGGCAGCGGTCAGAGGGGGCATTCCGAGAGATGCCGCCATGAAGATTGCTTCGGCAGCCGTTCGCGGGAGCGGGACTACCCTTGTGCAGAGCGGAGAGCATCCGTCCGTACTGAGAGACAGAGTCTGTTCGCCGGGCGGCACTACAATCGAAGGCGTAACAGTACTGGAAGAAAACGGTTTTGCCGGCATGATTATGGATGCCGTTATGGCAGTCATCGAAAAAGACGGGAAATTGGGAAAGTAATAATCCGCAGGAGGCAAAGATAATGAAATTTATTGATATGCATTGTGATACGCTCATGGTGCTGCTGTTCAAAGATAAAGAGAATATGAATCTTTATGAGTCACAGCATACCATGGTTGATCTGAAACGGATGCGTCAGGGCGGGCAGATGGCCCAGTTCTTCGCGGCTTTCCTTCCTTCTCCCGGTACCTATGAGCACTTCGGGATTGATCCGATAGATGATGATGCATATATCGAAACACTGCATGATGCGCTGCTGAAAAATGTGAATGCGCATTCCGACATTATTTCCATGGCATACAATGCGGACGATATTCTGAATAATGATAAGGAAGGAAAGATGTCGGCAGTTTTCACCATTGAGGACGGCCGTTCCGTGAACGGGTCCATGGAGAAGCTGAAGCATTATTATGACATGGGCGTCAGAGCGATAGCCTTGACGTGGAATTTCCATAACTGCTTCGGCGCACCGAATTCAACGGATCCAAAAGTTATGGCAGAAGGTCTGACGGAGTTCGGAAAGGATGCGGTCAGATATATGCAGGAGCTCGGAATTCTGGTGGATGTTTCCCATCTGAGCGAAGGCGGGTTCTGGGACGTTGCGGATATCTGTACAAAACCGTTTATCGCGACGCATTCCAACTGCAGAAATCTGTCGCCTCATCAGCGCAATCTGTCGGATGAACAGCTGAAAAAACTGGCCGAATGCGGCGGTGTAACCGGAATCAACTTTGCGCCTGCCTTTCTGAATGAAGACATCACCAGAACGGATTCCCGCGCGGAGCTCATGGCAGTGCATGCAAGACATATGGCGGATATTGCGGGCACGGATGTGATTGCACTGGGATCTGATCTGGATGGTATCCGCGGCGATCTGGAAGTCGGTTCAAGTGATAAATTCGGACTGATCGAAGATGCTCTGAAACGGCATGGCTTCACAAATGAAGAGATTGAAAAAATATTCTGGAAGAATGCAATCCGTGTTATGAAAGACACGCTGAGATAAAGAAGAACAGGAGAAAACAGAGATGAAAGAGATTTACACAACAAACGCACCTGCCGCAATCGGTCCTTACTCCCAGGGATATGAATCCAACGGAATGGTTTTCCTCTCCGGACAGATTCCGGTTAATCCGGAAACCGGAGATATGCCGGAAGGAATCGAAGAACAGGCAGAGCAGGCATGCAGAAATGTCGGTGCACTTCTCGATGCGGCGGGCATCGGATTTGAACATGTCGTCAAGACAACATGCTTCCTGGCGGATATGGGTGATTTTGCGAGATTCAACAGTGTATATGAAAAATTCTTTGTTTCCAAACCGGCAAGAAGCTGCGTTGCGGTAAAGGATCTGCCGAAAGGCGCGCTCTGCGAAATTGAAACCATTGCGGAAAAGGGGGAATAACCGGATGACATACGATTTTACAACAATTATGGATCGCCGCGGGAAGGATTCCATTGCGGTGGATTATCCGCCCAACGGCGAACTGACGAAGGAAGGATTTGATCAGATTCCGATGTGGGTTGCGGACATGAATTTCTCAACAGTTCCGACAATCCAGGAAGCGATGATCCGCCGTGCACAGCATGGTGCATTCGGATATTTCCGCACGAGTGATGAATATTATCAGAGCATTATTGACTGGCAGAGAGACAGAAACGGTGTCGAAGGCCTGAAACCGGAAAATATCGGATATGAAAACGGAGTGCTGGGCGGTGTGAATTCCGCTGTCAGCATCTTCTGTTCCAAAGGCGACAAGATTCTGCTGCACAGTCCGACCTATGTCGGCTTTACCGCAGTTCTTTCCAACAACGGATATGATATGGTGCTCAGCCCGCTGTACCGTGATGAACAGGGCGTATGGAGAATGAACTTCGAGGACATGGAAGAAAAACTCCGTGACCAGCATATTCATACCGCTATCTTCTGCTCTCCCTACAATCCGGTCGGAAGAGTATGGGAACGCTGGGAAATTGAAAAGGCAATGGAACTGTTCGAGAAATACCAGGTCTTTGTCATCTCCGATGAAATCTGGTCCGATCTGACGCTCGGCGATCATAAACATATTCCGACCCAGTCCGTCAGCGAGTATGCAAAGATGCATACGGTTGCCATGTACGCTCCTTCCAAGACATTCAATCTTGCCGGTCTGATCGGAAGCTATCATATTGTATATAACCCGTGGATTCATGACCGCATGCTGAAAGAGTCTTCCCTCTGTCATTACAATTCCATGAATGTCATGTCCATGCACGCACTTGTCGGTGCCTACGGTCCGGAAGGAAGGGCATGGCTGGATGAGCTGAAACAGGTTCTGACTGACAATGCGGAATATGCATATAACCATATCATGGAACATTATCCCGGCGTGACGCTGATGAAGCCGGAAGGAACATATATGCTGTTTTTGAACTGCGAAGGCTGGTGCAAAGCACACAATATTACAATCGACGAACTCCAGAAGAAAGGTGCCGAGGTCGGCGTGATGTGGCAGGACGGCAGAAAGTTCCATGATCCGTACGGAATCCGCATGAATCTTGCCTCCCCGCATTCCAGAATCGCAGAGGCATTTGACCGTCTGGATAAATACGTTTTCACTGATTGACAATGGATCAGGCAATGTTTCCGGAAACCCGGATACATTGTCTTTTCTTTTTGTCTGCACTTCCCTATAATGAGTCTCGGACAAAAAGGGGAACATCATGAAAAACCGCAGTCATACACTTGATATTGTTAACGGTCCGCTGCTCGGCAACCTGTTTGCTTTTGCGGTTCCGCTGATGTTTTCCCAGCTGCTTCAGATTCTGTTCAACGCCGCGGACACGATTGTTGTGGGGAAGTTTGCCGGTGAAAGCGCTCTGGCTGCGGTCGGCGCAACCGGATCGATCGTCTTCCTGCTGACATCGCTGTTCAACGGTCTTTCGACCGGATCGAATGTTGTCATTGCCCGGTTTCTCGGCATGGGTGAAGAAAAGGGGATTGAAGAAGCGGTTCATACATCGATTTTTCTTGCAATTGTCTGCGGCATCTTCCTGACGGCAGCCGGCATCATTCTGGCTCCGTTCCTGCTGAAAATGATGAGTACGCCTGAAGCGATTATCAATCTCAGTGTGCTTTACATGCGGATCTATTTCGCCGGGGTGACTTTCCTGCTGGTATATAACTTTGCCTCAGCGGTGCTGCGCTCCAAAGGCGATACAAAACGTCCGCTTTATTTCCTTGCCGTCTCCGGTGCGGTCAATGTTGTGCTGAATCTGTTTACCGTCATTGTGCTGCATATGTCGGTGGCCGGCGTTGCGATTGCGACGGTTGCTTCGGAAGCATTGTCCGCATTTCTGACATGCATGGCGCTGATCAGAGACAATGATGCGACGCATCTGGATTTCAGACGTCTGCGGATGAATAAGGATGTTGTTCTTTCCATTATGCGGATCGGAATTCCTTCCGGCCTTTCCGGTGTTGTGTTCTCTCTGTCCAATGTTGTGATCCAGTCCAGCATCAACTCCTTCAACAGCACCTCCATTGTGGCGGGAAACTCTGCGGGAGCGAATATCGAAGGATTTGTATATATCGGCATGTTTGCCTTTTCCCAGGCAACCATCACCTTTACAAGCCAGTGTCTCGGCGCCGGAAGGAAAGACCGGATCCGTCCGATTCTGCGGGAGACATTTGTGCTTTCCTGCATTTCCGCGCTTGCGCTGGGAATGCTGATAAATCATTTCTCTGCGCAGCTGCTGAGACTGTATACGGATGAGCAGGCCGTTGTGGAAGTCGGGATGATCCGGACGTACTGGGTCGCAAGACTGCTGATCCTGAACGGCATCATGGATATTTTCATCAATTCCATGCGCGGAATGGGATACTCCGCGGCACCGACAGCGATCATGCTGGCAGGAATCTGCGCCGTGAGACTGAGCTGGATCTGGCTGGTCTTCCCGCACTACGGTACATTGCAGTCCATTTACATGTGCTATCCGGTCAGCTGGCTGATCACTTCCGCCATAGAATATGCTCTGTGGCTTTGGGTCTGCAGAAAAGTATGTGCATGAGCCGCTTTCGGGCGGTTTTTCATATTCTGCGTTAAACTGACACAAAAAGCGGGCAAAAAGAAGATACGCAGAGCATGGATAATAAGGAAGAAGAAAAAAGGAGGCTGTCTGTTTATGCCCGGAAGCTTTAAAAAAGGAAATGCAATCAACGCTGTACCGAGACCGATCAAATCCGATCTGAAATCCGAGAGGATTATCTGGGAATCGGAGAAACCGATCCGCTGGTCTTTTATGAAGGTACTGAGAGAATTCAGTACATTGAAAGAGTTCTATCCTGAGATCAATCCGTATACGGAATGCTATAAGGTCCGTGATAATACATGGGCATTGTACAATGACAGCTTTGACGGTGCCGGTGATGTCTGGATGTATCTGATCGATGGTCCAGAGAAGGCAATGATCATTGATAACTCCTTCGGAATCGGAGATCTGAAGGGTCTGATCACCCATCTGGTCGGAGACAAGGAAATCATTGCGGTTACGACACATTCCCATTTTGACCACTGCTACGGCAGCGCCCAGTTCGGCAGAGTATACTGCCATGAATACGAGGTGCCGGATCTGCAGACAAAGAACAATCCGGATATCTGGGATTATCTGTTCAATAATACGGATCATGATATCGAAGTGTGGGGACAGATGATTCATCCGGGAGAACCGCTTTATACAAAGTTTGACCGGAAAGATATCATCGTTGATATCGATCATAAGGAAACATATCAGCCGTATGAGATTATCGGCGTTCCGGACGGATATGAATTTGATCTCGGCGGCGGATATATCGTGGAAGCAGTGCTGCTGCCGGGGCATACACCGGGACAGTGCGGATATTACGATCATCATAATCACACGCTGTTCAGCGGTGATACATCCGGTATGGGAACAAGACCGGAAGGACATCCGTACCGCGAGTTCTGCACAGTGGAGGCAATGTATGATGCTTTGACTAAGCTGAAGCCGCGCTTTGCGGAGATTGAAGGATGCTTCCCGGGACACGGGGCATTGGATCAGTCTCCGATTACACTGCAGTATCTGCTGGATGCGTGCACGCTGGTCATGAAGAATCCGGACTGCTGTGAGGAAAAGAGAGAATTTGAACGCGACGGACATAAGTTCATTTCCTGCAGCAAATATATCCAGCAGGGAAGTTCGCTCCGCTATACACCGGGTAATATCTTTAAAAAAGACGTGAAATAATGATGCAGGCCGGAACACTCCGGCCTGTATTGCTTTATGATGGTGTCATGAAGATCAATGAGAACAATTATGACAGAGCATTGAATATCCGGACTTCCGGAAGGGATGATTCCCGCATGGATTCCCATCGGCATCCCTATGAGCCTACCCCGTACAGTGTTCTGGAGCGGCTGGCGCATGCGGGGGAGATCACCCGGAGCGACACCCTGCTGGATTACGGGTGCGGAAAAGGAAGAACCGTTATTTATCTTTCGGCGGAAACCGGGTGCCGCAGCATCGGCATCGATTATAACGAAAATGTTCTGGAGGATGCCTTCCGGAATCTGAAAAACAGCGGAATGGAAGGCAAGGTATCATTTGTGCGGGCGGACGCCGGTGAATATGATCTTCCGGATGAAGTGACGGCATGTTACTTCTTCAATCCGTTTTCCGTGGAAATTCTGAGAAAGGTATTCCGCCGTATCAATGACTCTTATTACCGTGCACCGCGGGAAATCCGCCTTTACTTTTATTATCCATCGGAAGAATATGATGTTTTTCTGCAGAATGAAGACGATTTATATCTGTCCGGCATGATTGACTGCACCGATCTTTTTGACGGATTCAACACACGTGAAAAAATACTGATAGTTAAGCGTTACTGTTCACACGGTAGAAAAAAGTTTTCCACAAAAATGAAGATGATTCGGATCTCATTTTGAAGAAATAGAATCAAAAAACAATGTAAAAGTACGGGTTTGAATCCGGTAGCCTGTGGATAACC
>SVBN01000023.1 GCA_015058875.1 Erysipelotrichaceae bacterium
ATTCGTAATCATTACGGATGTTTTCTGTCCTGCAGTTTTTCATTATGGTCTGTTAAAAAGGAGGCACTCTTCTGAGTACCTCCTCAACTCAAGACCTGGTTTCACTTACTTTGCGTAAGATCCGCAAATGTCTCAGTTCCTTTCAGTCTGATCGGGATGAACCGGAAAACTCAGTAGCCCGGCGAAACGATCATGGCACCGGCCGCGTCAATGGCTTCATAGTCCCCGTCGGGAGAAGTCAGTGTGCTGCGGCAGAGCGGCATGGCACAGATATTGACGATGCTGCCGCGGTCAGCCGAGGTTACGGAATAGGCGAAGACGAGATGATACCACCCGTCATCGTTCTGCACAATCATGGATGTGACCGTATCGGCACCGGCATAGGGCTTATAGCGCTGCACGGATTTTACCGCCGCATTGCGGATCAGAATCAGGGAAGGCTCCGAGCCTTCTTTGAATGTACCGAAGCTGTATTTACTGTCGTATTCTTTGGACAGATCATTTCCGGATGCTTTGCCTTCAAACAGCGCGGAATGACCGGAAATAAAGGATACTTCCTGCTCGCTGAGGCAGTAGGAATCACTCCGCATGCCTTCCAGATAGGCTATCATTGCGGCAGCGGAATCCTGGGGTTTGCCGTTTTTGTAATATACCGGATATGACTTTAAGGAATCATGATAGCGGATGGTCTTTATCATTCTTCCGTCAAATGCATTATTGACAAACTGTCCCGTGATCTCTGTTTCTGTATCACCGTCCTGATAGACAAATGTTCCTTCTCCTTCAGCGAGCCCCTTGCTGACTTCTCCGGTATAGCTGCCTTCCGGGATATCTTCGGAAGCGCTGATACGGAAATGTGCAGATGAGATACTGCCCGGACCGTCCGGCAGACCGCTGATCCAGGTGCCGGTGAAAGAGAAATCCTCCGATTGGAAGGAGCCGTTGCCGGAAGGCACTTTGCCGTCGACTTCACCGGAATACAGGCCGCTGATCGTCTGATCGTGATAGGTGCTGCTGTATGTCACATTTTCTGCTGCTCCGGATACCAGCACGCCCTGTTCGAATATGCCTTCCGCCCGGGCTTCATTTTCCATGACGGCCAGACCCTGTCCTTCCGGTATTTTGCTTTTCACTTTACCGGTATAAACAGACGGCAGGGTATTTCCGAAAACGGTAATATCCATTTCTTTTTCTTTGACGCTGCAGCCGGCAAGCAGAAGCACCGGCAGGATTAACCAGATTAATTTTTTCATGTCATCCATTTTACCGCAGTACAGCAGGATTTTCACACTTTCTTTTCACACAGAAATCGTTTAACATTGAAAACATATGAAGAAAATAAAGAAAATGATGGCTGTTCTCTGCCTGGGACTGGCTTCTGTCTCCGCCCACACACTGACTGCCGAAGCAGAACTTGTGAATAAAGCCTGGGGACAGGGATATTCCAACACGTTTATTCTGGGACTGAACAATACGGTCGGCTCTGCGGTAAACATCTATACGCTGAAAGGAACCGAGCCCTCCGTTATTCATCACACCGGAAATTTCAACGGCATCAATTATGACATGCTGGAAGTCACTCCGTCGGAAACAACCTTTGTAAAGCTTGATTATATGGGCTATGCGGAATGGCTCAACAACATTTATGACTGGGGTCTGGTCAGCGAAGGATATGTGCGTGCCGGCGGAATCAACGCCAACTATTATTCCTGGCATACAAATCCCAATGCCGGTCAGCCGGTCGGCGGCGTCAGAGTAGCCGGCAAGTGGACGGATTTCCGCGGAGAGCCGAATATGCCAGAATACGGCAACGGTTATGTCACAGCCTACTGGGACAGAACCGGACTGATGAAGCTGGTATACAGCGGAGAAGACGTGAACGGCGGCGGATGGGTCGGCGAGAAAGTCGAATCGGAATGCGCTTTATCAGGTTCATATACATATATCGTCAACGGCGAGCGCAAGGATCTGACCGGCGGTTCCGGATGGTACGAATATCATTACAACGATTACGCCTTCAGCTGCCTTGCCCAGAAAAAAGACGGAACATATTACCTGATCAGTTTCTGGAACGGCATGCGCGATGAAAAGGTACAGGACTTCCTGCTGGAACTGGATGTCTACAACGCCCTGCGTCTGGATGGCGGCACGAGTACTTCCATGTGCTATGAGGAAGATGCCGTTCAGGAAGCAGAACCGTCTGAAACAGAGGATGAAGAGGATTTAAGCAGACTGCTCGGATAACAGCCTGCACGGAAAGGAATATCTGTTATGAAATACAGAAAAATCATGCTGTTTCTTCTGTCCGCAGGACTCATGTCAGGATGCGGAAATGCATCACAGCCGGATCAGACACCTTCAGACGCAAAGAATACGCCGGAAGCTGCCGCGGAAAGCACACCTGCAGAAAACACTGCACCGGAAACAGCGCCTTATGCCGGGTTTGAAAAGGGAACAGTGCTTTATGATAAGGACAATGTCCGGATTGCACTGGATGGCTTTGAGGATGACGGAAGTCATCTGAGAATATCCTATATGGTTGAAAACAGCACGGATCATGTGGTCAGAGTCAATTTCGGGGACGGATACTTTGACGGCGTCTATGCTGAAAGAACAAACGTCCAGCTTGGTGACTTTGAGCCTGGTGTGAAAGAAACAAAGTCTGTTACCTACTCGGAAGAATACTTTGAATATTACATTACGGATGAGCCGCATACCATTGAAATGAATGTGGATATCTGGGATCTTGATCACAATAACAAAACAGACAGTTTTACAGCTGCTCTGGAATCTGCGGAAAACAGCAGCGTCTCAGATCCTGCCGCAGCACTTCAGCTGCTGGGAGAAATGAATGCACCGGAGCCGGTCCGGTTCTACCAGATGGGTTTCGTCAACAGAAAACTGCCGGTATGCTTTGTTCCTTCCGGCATTCCTGCCAGAGCATTGGCACGTCTGGCCATGCCGCAGGCAATGAGATCATCTTTTGTGAATCCCAGCTGCATGGGCGTTATGGTGGGAGACTGGTCATTTCTGGTTTATATTGATGAATCCGATGTGACAGAAAAGCAGGCTATGTATGACGCCTCCGATTTCCTCATCAACGGAGAACCTGCCAGCTGCTATGCATATACCGTTCAGTCGCATCCGGGACACGGCAGCGTCATGATGATCGGAGTCCCTGAAGGGGTGACGCCGGACGATATCCAGTCATTCAGTTTCACGATTCACTGCGGCGACCGTCAGTCTGTCGAAGTAAGCTGGAGCTTCTGAAAACAATATCTGAAATGAATCAGAAAATAATGCAGGCGTGTGTCTGCATTTTTCTGACGGTCGGAAAGCATTCAGAATCCGTACTGCCGCCCATCATGCACTGTGATACAATATTTTTATACATTTCATATTTTCTTTCAGGGGGAAATCATGTCAGATCATCAGAACAGCTATATCAGCCGCACCAGCGGTCTGAAAGCAAAAGACTACATCGGGTATGCGATGGTGGATACCGCGGGATGTCTTGTCTTTGCACTGGTCACAACGCTTCTTCAGAAATTCTATACCGATATTTTTCATCTGAGTCCGCTGTTTATCATGGTCATGTTCATCGTGGCCAGAGTATGGGACGGAATCAACGATCCGATCATGGGACGCATCTGCGACACCGTGGAACCGGGAAAGCATGGACGCTACCGGAAATGGATCCTTTATGCGGCGGTTCCGCTTGCGGTTTCCGCCGTGCTGATGTTCCTCAAGCTTCCCGGAATCGGTGAAGAGGGACATTATACGGCGACCTGCATTTATGCGACATGCACATATATCTTCTTCGGCATGGCCTATACCGTACTGCAGATCCCGTATGGATCGCTTGCGTCCGTTGTGACAACGGATGCGCATGAGCGCTCCAAGCTTTCCGTATTCCGTTCGATCGGCGCTGCGCTGGGCTCCATTCCGGTGCTGCTGATTGCAAGCTTTGCGTATGCCGACAGACTGGACGCTTCCGGCAATCCGGTGATCGGAGAAAACGGCAAAGTCATTACCGACATGCAGTATGCGCCGGTGATCAAAGGCGTCGTTATCATGGCGGTTGTTTCCTGCATCATGCTGCTGATCAGCTTTACGCTGAATAAGGAGCGTGTAAAGACAAAGCCGCAGCCGCCCCAGAAAGGGGCAGCCGCAAAGGCAATCCGCCTGCTGTTCCGCAACCGCGCATTTGTCGCCATTACCATGGTTTCCATGCTATTACTGGCGGGACAGATGTTTACCCAGAGCTTCTATACCTATCTGTTTGATGACTATTTCCATGCAAATTGGATGAACCTGGCAACCCAGGCATGCACGTACTCACCGATGATCATCTTCATGTTCTTCCTTCCGAAACTGACCGGAAAGAAGGGCAAGAAGGAAGTGACGCAGATCGGCATGACCGTAGCCGCACTGGCAAATCTGGTTCTGTTCTTCCTGAGGGGAATGGATCCTTCGAAACTGCTGTGGATCTTCCTTGCAATGAACTTCATCAGCGGCTGCGGACTGACAACGCTGGTCATGCAGCTGTGGGCAATGGTTGCCGATGCGATCGATGATATCGAAGTTAAGACGGGAAGCAGGGATGACGGAACAGCTTATTCCGTATTCAATCTGTTCCGCAAGGTCGGACAGGTGCTTGCTGCAATCTGTGTCAACGGTGCACTCCTCGGCATGAATTACAAATATGAGAAAGGCGCTGTCCAGACGCTTTCCAATCTGAAAATCATGTATGACATGGGCACGCTGATTCCGGCTGTGATGTTCGGAATTATGGCTGTACTGCTGTTTGTCTGCTATCCGCTGACCCGTGAAAAAACAGCAGAGCTCCAGGTCCAAAAGGAACTGAAGCTCAGAGAATCCTACGAAAATAACGAAATCGATATTTAAACAATCTCAAACCAGACAGGCATGTCTTCGGGGGCGCAGGGCACTTCAAGCTCTGTGCCTCCTTTGATTTCCGGACCTTCCCCGCGCAGCTTCCAGCCGGACGCAAAGGACGGCAGCTTTACGCTGACACTGTCTTTTCCTTCATCAAAGACCGGGCAGGCAAGGATCTTCTCTCCGCACATAAAGCAGTCGGCCTCGCGGTCATAATCCGGCTGTTTCAGGAAGACCGGATAAATCATAGGCATATTCTCTGCAATGCACCGGTTCATTTCACTGTGCAGATACGGCACGAGCCGTTCTCTCAGATCAAACAGTTTTCTGACTGCCGGCATGAGCTCCGGATACAGCCAGGGCATGTTGGAAGGCTCGCCCGGCTTCCAGGAATGGAGCACAAAGCGCGGGGTAAACAGGGCGTACTGCAGCCAGCGCATAAACAGTTCTTCCGAAGGCTTCGGGCCGGCAAAACCGCCGATGTCCTGCCCGAAGAAACAGAAGCCGGACAGAGACATCGTCATCGCCTGATAATGATTGAAGCGCAGGTCATGAAAGTCCGTATAATTGTCGCCGGTCCATGTGGTGGCTTCCCGCTGGGTACCGGCAATGGCACATCTGGAAATCATAAATGGAACATCTTCCGTATCACTCTCATATTCCATGCATGCTTCCCGGGAGGCACGTGACATCAGATAGGAGAACAGCGGCCGGATCAGATTTGCACTGATCTTCTTTCCGAAACCGCATGCCAGAACATCTTTATCCCATACATCATATTCATTGTTGTCATTCCAGAGATTCCGGTATCCGTATTTCAGCAGATGCTCTTTTACACATGTTTTCCAGAATTCATATGCGCCGGGATTGGTGAAATCCAGGTAGCCGGCAAAACCGCCCCAGAACGGGAAGACAGCCGGTGCACCGTCGGCGTAATGCAGAAACCATCCGTTTTCCGCAATCGTCTGATACATCGGATGTATGGTCAGAAAAGCCGGCTTGATATTCGGGATGATTTCCAGTCCGTGTTTGCGAAAGTGATCCGCAAGTCCTTTCGGGGAAGGGATTTTATCCCTGTTCCAGTGGAAGACACAGCGCTGATCACCGATCTGTGTATAGCCGCTCGACAGATAGAATCCGCGGGCGCGAATGCCGTTTTCCTCACACCGCTCAATAAAGCCTCTGAGTCTATGGTCCGCATCCGGTGCGTCGGTGTATTCCATCGTACTGCCGCAGTAGGAGAACGCCCATTCCGGGACCGGCTCAATCCCGCCGCAGAGCGCATTGAATTTCCGTATGATCTCCATCGGCGTTCCCGGTATGAAGTACAGAATCATATTGTCTTCTTCATAGCGGATGGAATTGAACGGCTCAAAATAATTGTCATGTTCCTGGCCGAAATTAATGCGGCCATTGCTGTAAGTGTCATAGAACAGCCCGTATGCACCGGCACTGTTTTCACAGATATAGAAGGGCACATGCTTGTAAAGCGGATCGGAGTATTCTGCCCGGAATCCCATCGCATCCCCGGTTCCGAGATCAAAGCTTCTGCCGGATTTGTTCACCTGTCCGCTCTTGTCTCCCAGTCCGTAAATCTTCTGGTTTTCCTCACGTCTTGTAAAATGAACAGATCCGTCTCCGAGCTCGCCCGCAAAGTTATAAGCAAGTCCGCTGCGGTCCTGATACAGAATGCCTTTCTCATTTTCCGCGGTGATCCGGAAGTTCATCAGTTCAATATGAAACTGCAGTCCGCAGTGTTCGAAATGAAGAATACCGTCTTTCTCTGATATTTCCGGACATACTGTTTCAAATCCTTCACAGCTGAGTCTGTCTCTGCCTTCTTTCGGGCACTGTCCGTCCGGCGCCACGCTCCAGGTCGGGAAGAGATTCTCTCTGTCTTTGATCAGGGCAATGCGCAGAATGCCATCAAAGAAATCCAGACGCATCAAAGCGCCGTCGGATTCATATTCGGCAAAGAAACCGCCGTTGATTGTCTGTCTGAATTCATGTCTGAATTTCATGCTTTGGGATTTCCTTTCGTCAACATGTTAACACCGGTTTTCAGATAGGAAGGCCTGCCCATGCCGGTACCTTCTTTCCGGAAACAGAGCACTTTTGCTTTTCCGTTCTCACAGGGCTGCCACAGCGGTCTGCCGCTTCCGTTGGGATTGCCGTTTTCCGCATAAGCCGCCAGGTAATCCGCCATCTGAGACGAGACTTCATAATCCCTGTCCGCATACGGCCGCCATGACTGACGGAGCCTGCCGAAGAGATAGCGAAGATCACAGGAATGGAACGCGCCGTTATTATCACCCGGGGCATCGATATCGAAGTAATAGATATATGCATGATTGTCTTTTCCGAACTGATTCCCGATATGGGCCATGAGCGGTGCATACATGTCGTTGTTTGTATAACCGATCATATATCCGACATCCAGCGGCTGATGAATGATCTGATCCACCGGTGCTTTCAGAAGATACCCGTCCACCACCGGCATCGTATTGTAAAGCGTGTCTTTGTGCTCTGCCTTCATATGTTCCGCTGAGGCAAGCAGAACATGCAGATCCAGATTTCTTAATTCTTCTAGATTCCTGCATCCGGCGTATTCCATCAGATCCAGCCAGTAGCTTCTTGTTTCCTCTGCCTTTTTGGGCAGGGCGAACTTCGGAAACAGTCCGGCGCCGGACATCATCAGAACCCGCTGAAACAGTCCTTCATTGTCATGATTCAGACAAAGATACTGGATGGAGATCGCACCGGCACTCTGACCGGCAAGCGTGATATTCTCCGGGTCACCGCCGAAGTCCGCAATATGATTCCTGACCCATTTCAGCGCAGCCAGCTGATCATCCAGTCCGAAGTTCCCGTCTCTGCCGTATTCCTTCTGTATCTCTTCGTGCGTCAGATAGCCGAAAATGCCGACACGGTAATTGATAAAGACAGTAATAATGCCTCTGCGTGCCAGCTCATAGCCGCGGAAGGGTTCTTCGGCGTTGGCTCCGGAGTTGAATCCGCCGCCGTGAATGAATACCATGACCGGGCAGTGCTCCGCATTCTCCGGCGCAAAGATATTCAGATTCAGACAGTCTTCATCATAATGAAAGTCCAGCCCCTCCCGGAATTCCCGGAAGTAGAACAGCCGCTCCGGATTATCCAGGTGCGGATAATACTGCCGGTATTGGGGACAGGCGTTTCCGAAAGAAGATGCGTCGAGTTCTTCCTCAAAGCGGTCGATCGGCACGGCATAGCGGAAGCGCTCTGCCTTCGCATAGGGAATACCCAGGAATTCCCGGCATCCTTCCGTCAGATTTCCGCGGATTCTTCCCATCTCTGTTTCAATTGCAATATGTTTTTTCTCATCCATGACAGATTCCTCTTGAACGTCAATTGTTATCTACATATTAACACGGCTGAGTGCATCAGACTGTCTTTTCCTGATGGGCGGCAGCCGCAGAGAACAGTATAATGAAGCAGGTATGAGATGAGGAAAAAAGAACATGAGAGTATTCAATACTGTAAATACGGATGATCTGAACAGTGAGGAAGCCGTCATGCATTACTGGGACTCCGAACTGATCCGGAAACTGTATTTTCTTCCGAAGCGTGTCACGGAAGAACAGAAGGAATCCTTTCTGAGCAGTGCATCATATGCAGCAGTCACCGGACAGCTGAAACACATGATGGAAACAATCAATCCGGAAAAGGAATGCCTGGATATGATTCATGCATTTGAGAAGGATACGGGATATGTTTCCGGGGATGCGCAGCTGTATCTGATTCTCGGGTGCGGAACCACAACAATATATACAGCGGAATATGAAGGAAAAGAAGTATCTGTCCTGTGCATGGAATCGCTGCATGGCAGTACGGAAAGACTGAAGCTTCTGCTGGCGCATGAATATACACATCTGGTCCGCAAAGCCGTATTGAAAAAAGATATCTTTGAGGAATGCATCGGCGAGCGGCTGGCAGCGGAAGGAATTGCGGAAAACTATTCCCGCGAACAGGTTCCCGGAAGAAACGACGCTGAGTACTGCATTGTCCATGAGGATACGGTCATATGGGTAAAAGAGAATCTTTCATGGCTGGAAGGTATGACGGATATGCATCTGGAAGATGCTTCGCTGATGAAAGATCTGTTTTATATGTTTGCGGACATTGATTATCCCGTCAGATCGGGATATGTATACGGATATCTTGCCGTAAAGCATTATCTGGAGCGGAATCATATGCAGGTCAGAGACATTCTGCTGACAGACTGGCATGAGATTCTCCGTCAGAAAGCATGATGGAAAAATACATATTCGGGTAGAAAACAGCACTGTAAAAAGAAAAGAAAATGAGTGACAATAATTCGGGAAATCAATGACGGTTTCCGGGGGAAATAAAATGTCAAAACAATACAGTCAGATACGTCAGCTGACATTGGCGGCGTTCTTTATTGCAATCCAGGTGATCATGACGGTGATGCAGATCGGATATATACCGATCGGCCCGATCAATGTGACGACCATGCATATTCCGGTGATCCTGTGCGGATTGTTTCTCGGACCGGCGTACGGGGCGCTGGCCGGATTTGTCTTTGGCCTGACTTCCATGCTGAGGGCAACCTTCGTGCCGGGAATCACTTCGTTTATCTTTTCACCGTTTATCACGGTCGGCGGTATTTCGGGTAATTTCTGGTCATTGATCATCGCCTTTGTTCCGCGGATCCTGCTGGGATGGATGTCCGCAAAACTCTTCCGTCTTTTCCGCAGGAAGGGGATGAAGGATCTGACATCCTGCGCCGTGACGGCAGCGCTCAGTACGATGACGCATACGCTGCTGGTGATGGGGATGATCGGCCTGTTCTTCGGCCCGTCCTATGCAAAAGCGCTCGGCGTGGATATCAGCGCGCTGACCGGCATTATCGTCGGAGTCATTACCAGCAACGGCATACTGGAAACCATTGCGGCGGCAGTGATTGTTCCGGCGCTGGACAAGGCACTGTTCCCGACCATCCGGAGAATGCGGCTCGGCGCATGACACTGAACTCCCGGCTGACAGAATTCCTGCGGCCGGGAATTATTTTAGCTGTGAGTTAGTCTGCACTAATACTATAGAGGAGATTTATCTGCATATGAAAAAGTATGTGCCTGAATAACTTGTGAAGATCAGCCGTTATCAGAATTATTTTCCGACCCTTTCAAAGAATATCCGGGAAGAAGTTTATACGCGCATGGCGCAGCTGATCGAAGAAGAAAAGGAATACTGTGACAAGGGGAATTACAAACATATGGCACAGATTCTGACTTCCGTTGCACTTTATGAAATACTGCAGAAACATGGAAAAAACGAAGAAGAAGCATATCGGATTGTTTCTGAGGAAATGTGGAAGTTCCTTGATCCTTCTTCCATGCAGAAACTGGCAAAGAAATCCTTTTTCCTGCCGCTGATGAAAAAGATCGTTCCGTTCGGATTTAAGAATGGCTCAGGGTATGGATGGAAATACACATGGCATGATGATGACCCGAAGGATGTGTTCCGGTTTGAATGCAATGAATGCCTGTATGAGAAAATCCTGGGCAGAAGAGGAATGCTGAAGCTCGGCGCCATGTGCTGCCATGCGGATGTGATCAACTACGGAAAGCTTCCCTATACGGATTTTATCCGGACCGAAACACTGTGCCAGGGCGGAAAGCAGTGCAGTTTCCGGTTTGTCCGTCATGATACCGATGCGGGAGAGGGCTGGCAGCGCACCGACAGCATCTGATCCGTTTGCATTTCCTGTTTCTCATAGTACACTTTGAGTGAAGTGTGGTGGGAACATGGAAGACAGACAGTATGCTGCACTGGTCAGTGCAATGGTACAGTATGACGCCGGATCGCCGAAGCGGATCCAGCATCTGCTCAAGGTTCATTCTTTTGCAAGAACAATCGGAATTCTGGAAGGACTGGACGCGGAAACGCAGTACATTCTGGAAACGGCCGCAATTATTCATGATATCGGCATCCGCAGCGCCGAGGAAAAATACGGCTCCTCCGCAGGATATCTGCAGGAGAAGGAAGGCCCGGAAGAAGCGGAAAAAGTGCTGGAAATGACCGGCGGTTATACGGAAGAACAGAAGGCACGGATCTGCTGGCTCGTCGGCCATCACCATACCTATACGGATATCACCGGCCTGGATTACCGCATTCTGGTGGAAGCGGATTTCCTGGTCAACCTGTATGAAAGCGGCGAAAGATACAGAGCGATCCTGGCGGGTGAGAAGAATATCTTCCAGACGGATTCCGGGAAAATGATCCTGCATCAGATGTTCAAAGAAAAAGAATGAGGAGGGTATTATGGCAATTCTGCATGTGGAAATGCGTTTTGAAACATTAAAAAGAACTGTACCGTTCAATGTGATCCTGCCGGTGGAAAAATTCAGAGGACCTTATCCGACACTGTATCTGCTGCACGGGCTGACAGACAACTGCAGCGCCTGGCTGACAAATACACGGATCCGGATGTGGGCGGAAAAGAGCGGCCTGGCGGTGGTGATGCCTTCCGGAGAGAATTCCTTTTATCTGGATGTATTGGTGAAGGACGGATGTCTCGGTGATTTCGGGGAATATATCGGCAGGGAACTGGTGGATATGACAAGAGAGATGTTCCCGCTGTCCCGGAAAAGAGAAGACACATATCTGTGCGGACTGTCCATGGGCGGCTACGGTGCCTGCCGGAACGGTCTGAAATATCATGACGTTTTCTCAAAGGCAGCAGTCCTGTCCGGTGCGCTCCATTTTTATGAATACCCCCGGGAATGGGTGGAAACATCCGGCAATACCGTCGGAGAGCTGATGAATTTCGGGGACCTGGATGAAACAGTGCATACAGACCGTAATCCGGCATGGCTGATGGAACAGATGAAGCCGGAAGAATTCCCAGAATTCTATGTTGCCTGCGGTCTGCAGGACTCCCTGCTGGAAGCCAACCGCTCGATTGCCCGGAAGCTGAAGGAGGCCGGGGCCTCCGTCACCTATGAAGAAGGGGAAGGCGGACATGACTGGATCTTCTGGGATACATATATACAGCATGTCCTGAAATGGCTGGACTATGACAGCACTGCAAAATAAACCGGCGGTCTGTCAATGCTGTAAAGAGATATCACGAAAGAATTGCTGTTTGGCAGTTCTTTTTTTGGTATTTTCCTGTTGACTTAAAGTGAACTTTAAAATCTAAGATCTGATTGTAAACGGGAGGTTTGAACCATGAGACTGGAAAACAAAGTAGCATTAATCACCGGCGGCGGTACAGGCATCGGACTGGAAATTGCAAAACAGTATGTCAATGAAGGTGCATATGTATATATCACCGGAAGAAGAGAAAACAAACTGCGGGAAGCGGCAGAACTGATCGGCAGGAACGTCGGCTACATGTCAGCGGATGTGTCGAAGAAAGAAGACATGCTTAGAGTGGCTGAAAAGATCAGAGAGGAGCAGGGACATGTGGATATCGTCATATGCAATGCCGGCATCGGCGGATATGTTTCCCTGGAGAATATCGATGAAGCGGAATTCAACCGCGTCATGTATACCAATGTGCTGGGCACTTATTATACAGCCCAGGCCTGCCTGCCCTTAATGGGAGAAGGCTCGACCTTCATCATGAATACATCGGTGACCGCTTCGCTCGGCCTTCCGAACTTCAGCCTCTATATTGCGGCGAAATCCGCGATGAAATCATTCATTCATACCTGGACCAGCGAACTGAGAGACCGTAAGATCCGCGTGAATGCTATTGCGCCGGGAATCATTCCGACCCCTGCCGCAGGCGGAGAACTCGGAAGAAGTCCGGAAGAAGAAAAGGCAAGACAGGAATACCGGGCAACCCTGATTCCTGCGGGAAAGGTCGGCAATGTTCTTGATATTGCCAACGCAGCAGTCTATCTCGGCTCCGACGAATCATCCTATGTCAACGGCGTGGAGCTGCTGGTTGACGGCGGTCTTGCCGCAATCTACCCGGTAAAGCTCTGATAGGGAACGGTTCTTCCGGTTATCATTTGTGAATTATCCCGGCGCAATGCTTTCCGGCATGCATGAATATATTTCAGGACTGAAATGAAAAAGAACTGTCTGCGGGCAGCTCTTATCATTATCGCTTTTTTCTGCCGTATTCCGGATCTCTGGAACGGCTGTCCATTTCGCGCTTCATAAGCGTATCTTCATAATTGGCAATCATTTCTTCCAGCTGAATGATGACGGCATGCAGGCGCTTTTCTTCTTCTTTCAGCCTTTCAAGCTGGCTGATGAGAATCTGCTTTCTTTCGGGAATCGTCTCGGCACCTTCGTGGAACAGATCGACATATCTGCGGATTTCTTCGACAGGAATACCGGCGTTTCTCAGCGTCAGGATGAAATTGATCCTTCTCATTTCCTTTTCACCGTAGACTCTTCTTCCGCTTTCATTCCGTTCCACCGGATCGAGCAGTCCCTCGCTTTCATACCAGCGCAGGGCAGAAGGCGCGATCCCGAATTTCTCCGCGGCTTCACCGACCGAATAAAATTTTTTCATAAAAATCAAATCCTCTATTGACTTAAAGTATACTTTAAATATTAAGATAAAAACAGATAGAGAAAAGATATAAACGGAGGATACAGAAATGGCAAAAACATGGATTATCACAGGCGCATCTGCAGGCGGAATCGGTGAAGGAATTGCTAGAGCAGTTCTCTCCCATGGCGACAATGCAGTAATTACAGCAAGATCCTTATCCAAACTCGAAGGAATCGCTAAGGATTATCCCGAAACATGTCTTCCCGTCACACTGGATATGTCCGACAGGGCACAGATGAAGGAAGTTGTCAGACAGACAGTTGAAAAGTTCGGCACAGTGGATGTGCTGATCAATAATGCCGGTCACGGCTACCGCTCTTCCGTGGAAGAGGGTGAAGATGAAGCAATCCAGGAACTGTTCCAGACAAACCTGTTCGGACCGGTCAATATGATCAAGGAAGTTCTCCTGATTCTCAGGGAAAAGGGCGAAGGCGTCATCATGAACACCACCAGCATCGCAGCAGAGCGTTCCGCTGTCGGTTCCGGATACTATGCTTCTTCCAAGGCTGCGCTGGACCTTCTGACAGACGGTCTGTGCAAGGAACTGAAGCCGCTGGGCATCAGAGTCATGGTCATTGAACCGGGTTCCTTCCGCACGCACTTCTATGATGAAGCACTGAAGAGCGCACCGCTCACAGTTTCCGCATATAAGGATTCCACATGGAAGAATGCCAATGCCGAAAACAAGAGACAGCAGCCGGGCGATCCGATGAAGGCAGGCGAGCTTGTTTACAGAATGGCGTATGCCGAAGAAGCGCCGTTCCGTCTGCTGCTGGGAAGCGACGCCGTGAAGGCAGTTGTCACAACTGCGGAAGGCAGACTGGAAGAAGCGAAGAAGTTCGCAGCTGATTCCCAGAGCACTGATTTCTGATCCATTGAGAGCCGGTACGCCGGCTTTTCTTTTTTTTCTGTTCAATGTATGATGCACTCAGGAAACAGAGATGTTTCAGGGAGGATTTAACTATGATGAAACGATATCTGATTCTGACAGCAGCCGCACTTGCGCTCTGCGGATGCGGAAAGAAAGATAATCCCGTTCCGGCAGCTTCGGCTGCGCCGGAGAATACGCCTGACATCATACAGACGCCTGCACCGTCTGTTCCTGCGGAAATCAATGTTCCGATCGACTACATGGAAGAGATGGGCAGCGGTGAAGATCTTGCCGTGGCATATCTCGGAACCGCTTCCCAGGAAATCAGCGTTGAGCAGATCGTTTCCGATGCATATGAGGACGGATACGGTATCATCGGTCAGATTGCAGAGGACGACATTATTTACGGCGATCAGGGAATGTATTACAACAATGTTTATCTGCTGGTGCCGGCACAGAAAACCGAGCTGACGGTCGGAAGATACAGCTGGTATGCGGGCGAGATAACCGAGCCGTTCTATTCGGAAAAAAACTCCGGGCCGATTATCTATGTGGAAACGGCGGAATCCGTTTCGCCGCAGTCACTGATCGGATACAAGCGGCATTTTGATGACGGCGACACCGAAGGCTGGATGTATACCGGAATCAATGTCCAGGAAGGCACGCTGCGTACGGATTTCCATATGGGAATCATCGATATTACCGGATATGACCGTTTTGAAAAAGACCGGATTCCGTTCTTTTCGAACCTGTACGAAGAAGCGCTGCTCAGGCTGGAAGGCGTGCAGGAAAAGCTGGATGAGCGGATGCTGATGCATAAGCTCGGGGAAGCATGGTTTGACGGCAGGATGTATGCGCTGTATTACATCTCCGATGTCGATGATGAAAACCGGACATTCTACGGCCTGACCTATGACTGGAGTCAGGACACATTCTATTACCTGAGCGACGCCCAGATCGAAGCATTGATGAACTGAAAAAAAGCGTATATCCGCAGCGGATATACGTTTTTATCTGCATCTGATTTTCCAGATCAGATGGTACAGCAGCTTTCTCAGCGGCGTATCACCGCCTTCCGCCATATCGATCGGATCGGCCCTGCTCATCAGGAAACGGACCGGACCCTTCCGGAAAGGAATGCGTTCGCAGAGATAATATACATAGGTATGTGCGAAGATTTCTTCGGCGATCTCCTGTCTGCTCATACCGCTGAGTTTCTTTTCGGCAATGATCAGGTGCGCCTCCTTCAGACATTCATGCCCGCTCAGGAAGCGATGCTCCACCCGTACGCCGTGATATTTTCTGCGCAGTTTCATACAGGAAATTATACAGGAAAACGGCGGTTTATTCTTCCGGTTTCAGAAAGGCGAATTCCTCTTTGGAACGCATGTTCAGGATAAACGCATTCAGAAGTCTGCCGGAGTTCTCGAAGTCTTCCATATCGATCATTTCAATGCAGGAGTGGGCGTATCTTGACGGAATGGATATGACGCCGGTCGGTACGCCGGAATATCCCATATGCAGCGCTCCCGCATCGGTTCCGATTCCGGTGAATATCTCCATCTGATACGGGATATTTTCTTTCTGCGCTGTTTTCTCCATAAATTTCCAGACAGCTTTGGAAGCGATGAGGCTGAAATCCATGATCTTGATGCCGGCTCCTTTGCCGAGTGCAAGCGTCTTGTCCATCATTGCTTCGGGAGTATCGCTGACGGCAGTTGTGTCCACAGCCAGGGCGACATCCGGCTTCAGCTGGGTTGCGGCCGCATGTGCGCCGCGCAGTCCGACTTCTTCCTGTGTGGAGAAGATTCCGACGAGAGTCCCGTGGACTTTGGAAAAGTCAACCGTTTCAAATGCATTTGCCAGAATAGCGCAGCCGCATCTGTCATCGAAGGCGTGTCCGTATACCCGGTGATTTCCGGCGTCTTTCAGCGGGGAATCCCAGGTGACATAATCGCCGGGGCGGATGCCCATGGCGAGCACCTCATCGCGGTCAGCTGCGCCGACATCGATGTACAGTTCACGGAAATTACGCACCATCTGGGCGTTGTCAAATCTCTGCATGTGTGCGGAAATGGTTCCGATGACGCCCGGATGCCGTCCGTTTTCACTGGTGACAATGACCCTCTGTGCCAGCAGGATCCGGTCATCATGACCGCCGAGTTTTTCAAACCGCAGCAGACCGCTTTCCTCGATTTTCTTTATGATAAAACCGACTTCATCGGAATGTGCGGAAACGGCCAGTACCGGTCCGTCAAATGCACCGTGCTTTGTGACGATCAGATCTCCGAGTCCGTTGACTTCGATTTCATCCGCCTGATCCTTCAGGCGCTGATAAAGATAACGGATAACATCGTGCTCAAATCCGCATGGTCCCGGAATATCGGTTAATGTTCTCAGCAATTCTTTCATATGATTCGTATCTCCTGCATTGAATGATATCATACCCGGTATGCAGTAATGGGGCAGGCGCTTTCTTTTGCCTTTTCGGTTATAATGAGTCTGTGAAAAAGACTGGAGAAATTTTCATGAACGAAAAACAGGAACCGGTATATATTACAGGACACCAGCATCCGGATACGGATTCGGTTGTCTCTGCAATTGCATATGCGCTTCTGAAGCGGGCGATGGGCGTCCGGGCGGTTGCGTGCCGGCTCGGGCCTCTCAGCAATGAGACAAAATATCTGCTGAAGCGGTTCGGCTATGAAGAGCCTCTTCTGCTGGAGGATGCCAGAAAGACACTGGCGGAAATACCGACAGATTCACCGCTGTCCATATCGGAAGATATTACGATCTATGAAACGCTGCAGAAAATGCGTGAGACCGACCGGGGAAGCTTTGCGGTAACGGATGAAGATAACCGGCTGATCGGCTTTGTTTCCAAAAGCGACCTGGCCAATATGAGCATGGGCGATACGGCGGTATCCATTGAACTGCTGCGGCACTGCACAACGGAAGATATCGCGAAAACCATCAGCGGCAGGGTTATCTATGATGATCCCCAGATGCATCTGAACGGGAAGGTATCGATTATCGCCCTGACCGGCAGCGGCGTATCCAATTACGAGATCCGCGACCGGATAGTGATCATGGGCGATGACAGCGAAGCCCAGTGGACGCTGATCGAAAAAGGCGCGGGAATGCTGATTGTGGTATGGGCGGATCATGTCAGTGAGCATGTTCTTGAAGCAGCCAGAAGACACCACTGTCCGGTTGTGATTTCGGGACACGGGTCCATGAATACATCCCGTTATATTTTCTTCGCCCCGAAGGTAAAGCTCGTGATGCGCAGGGATCCCTTTATTCTAAGGGACAGCGAATATGCGGAAGAAGCCGGAAGAAAGATGCTGAAGAACCGCTTCCGCAATTATCCGGTGGTGGATGCCGGCAATCATCTGAAGGGCTATGTCAGCCGCTATCACATCATGAATATGGCCAACAAGAAGATTATCATGGTCGACCATAATGAATTCGCGCAGTCCGTCCGTGCCATTGAGAAAGCGGAGATTCTGGAGGTTGTGGACCATCACAGAATCAGTGACTTCCGGACATCCCAGCCGGTATCATTCCGCAATGAAATCGTCGGCTCAACCGCAACGATCATCGCCACGATGTTCCGCGAGAACCAGATCCCGATCCCTCAGAATCTGGCCGGTCTTCTGCTCGGGGCTCTGCTGTCGGATACGCTGATTCTGCAGTCTCCGACAACGACAAAAAGGGACATCGAGACAGCCAATATCCTCGGTGCACTGGCAGATCTTGATCCGGAGGAATTCGGCGCGGAAATGTTTGCGGCGACCTCATCCTCCTCTTCGCAGAGTATCCATGAACAGATTGTTCAGGATATCAAATACTATGATATCAACGGCGTCAGCACGATGATCTCGCAGGTGATGATATCCTCTGTACAGGAATATCTGGCAAAGGCATCGGAAATCCAGCGGACAATAGAGCGTCTCAGCAGGCAGAAAAACCTGGGGCTGCTGGTAGCTGTATTTACTTCGGTATCCGAAGAAGGCAGCATGTTCTTTGCGGCAGGCGAGAAGGCCGCAAGAGTCATGGAAACGCTGGAGTCAGGCAGGGAAAACAGCCACACCCTGCACAAGGGAATCCTTTCCCGCAAGCTGCAGATTCTGCCGCTGATTTCGCAGGCGCTGGAAGCCTGAGATATAATTAAACTTTATGATTAACTCATAAGAAACTGTTATAGCAGAATTCCGGGAAAACTTCTCGATTGTGTCCGGAATGACCGGAAAGAGAGAAAAACAGGCATAAAACAGTATGCCGGTTCTGCCGCGGATTCCATGCATAACAGTTTTTTATGTGCTGATAATAAACGCTGAAATCCGGACCCTCTGACTTCGCGGATAATAACGATGAAAAGAGGGGGACGGCGTTATGGATCAGGGAAAGAAAATACTGTTTGAAGAAGTACCGGTACCGCAGGCAATCATGAAGCTGGCAGTTCCCACCGTCATCTCTCAGATTATTCTGGTCATTTATAATATGGCGGATACATTCTTTATCGGTATGACCGGATCCGATGCGATGCTGACGGCTGTGACGGTATGCATGCCGGCATTTATGTTTCTTTCGGCAATCTCAAATCTGTTCGGAATCGGCGGCGGTGCCGTCATTTCCAGATCGCTCGGCAGAAAGGACGTTAACCGTGCGGAAAATGCCTCGGCATTTGCACTGTACGGCTGTCTGATTACAACCTGTCTGTATTGCCTTTCGGCATATCTGATGAGGGACAGCTACATTGCAATGCTTGGCGGCGTCCATCCGGATGTGCATGCGTATGCGGCTGAATATCTGACGGTTACGGTCGTATTCGGGGGAATGTTCACGGCGGTGAATACAATGTTCGCCCATCTGATCAGGGCGGAAGGCAGATCCCTGCACGCCGGCATCGGGATTGCAATGGGCGGAATTCTGAACGTGATTCTGGATCCGCTGTTTATGTTTGTGATTCTTCCCGAAGGAAAAGAAGCGCTGGGAGCCGCACTTGCCACAGCGCTGTCCAATGTGATTTCCTGCATATATTTCACGGCACTGATCCTGCTGTCACGGAAGCGTCATACGGTGCTCGCATTCCGCTTCCATCAGGATGCTTTCCGGGACGGATCGGCAAGGGAACTGCTGCTGAACGGCCTGCCGGCATGCCTGATGACATTGTTTGAAAATATCTCCTATGCAGTGATGGATCATCTCATGGCTTACGGCGGCATGGAAGCCCAGGCGGGTCTCGGCGTTGCGAAGAAGGTCAACATGCTTGCCCACTGCATTGTGCGGGGAATGTCCCAGGGAGTGATGCCTCTGATTGCCTACAGCTATGCTTCGGACAATTACCGCAGGATGAAGGAAGTAATCCGTACTTCTGCCGGAATGTCCGTGCTGATCTCCTGCGTGATCATGGGAATCTGTCTGATCTTCAGCCCATGGCTGATCGGACTGTTCATCCGCTCCGGCAGCGCATCTGCCTATTACGGCACGCACTTCCTCAGAGTGCTGTGTCTGGGATGTCCGTTCTCTGCTTTTGCATATGCTATGATTTCATTCTTCCAGGCAATCGGGCAGAACCGCAGGTCATTCCGGCTTGCCGTCCTGCGCAAAGGCGCCATGGATATCCCGCTGATGTGCGTGATGCATCTCGTTTCTCCCGTCATCGGCATTGTTGCCGCAACGCCGGTCACAGATGTGATCTGCTGCGGGGCGGCCGCGGTATTGCTGGTGCACATGCAATCCGATTTGATGAATGATAACGAAAAGGTTAAACTGAAAGAAAGCTACTGAATACAGAAGAACGGTGAACACTATGCTTGATCAGAAAATTTATACATTGCTGAAAGTTGCGGAAACAGAAAATTATACAAAAGCCGGAAAGGAACTGAATCTGACCCAGCCTGCGGTCAGCCAGCATATCCGTCAGCTGGAAAAACAGCTCGGGGTCAAGATCTTTCAGCGGATCGGAAATCATATTGTTGTAACCAAGGAAGGTCAGAGCGTTGTCGACTGTGCCAGAACAATGATGTCCGCATATCAGAATCTGACCAGGGAGCTCAGAAATGAAGCGATCGGCATCACTTCCCTGACCATCGGTATTACGCATACCGTGGAAAGCAACCGGATCTCCGAGGTGTTCGCAAAGTACGCCAGCATGAACAGCGGCGTCTCCATCAAACTGATCACCAGCACAAAGGAAAAGCTGCGTGTACGCATCAAGAATCTGGAACTGGACTTTGCGATCATCGACGGCAGGATCAACGACCGTTCACTGCAGAGCATGCAGCTGGATATGGACAGCCTGATGCTTGTGACTTCCACCGATCATCCGCTGACAAAGCAGAGCGTTGTCACGGTCAATGACATCGAGAAGGAACCGATGATTCTGCGTCTCCCGAATTCCGGAACGGCCGATCTTCTTTCCGCGGCACTGGAGAGTCAGAATATCAGCATGGAAGAGTTCAATGTCATCCTTGAGATGGACAACATTGCCACCATCAAGGATCTCGTCAGAAGGGGATACGGCGTATCCGTTCTGCCCAAAAGCGCATGCCTGAGCGAGATCCGTCACAAGAAGCTTGCCGCAATGCCGGTGGAAAATCTCAGCATGATCCGGGAAATCAATATTGTTTACCGGAAGGGATTCAAGCATGCGGATCTGCTTTCCGAACTTGTCAAAATCTATGAAGAAATGTGAAAATGCACCGGATTATCCGGTAATGTCATTAAGCCTGTGATATTGCATGGAACGGACATAAAAAGTGAACCGGAGTCAATGAGTGAAAAAGCACTCAGCTGATTCCGGTTTTCTTTTGAGAGCCAATAGCTTCATATAATCATCAAACTCAGACGTGTCCTGTTCTCTGTCACGATAAACTGCTGATTCATCATACTGCCTGCAGACAGAATCTGAAAGATCGTTCGTGATGGGCTGTTCCGCTTTTTGTACAGGATTTCATTTCTGCCCGAAATTCCAGGGAGGTCACACATTTAGGGCAGGCTTCCGCAAAATGTACGGATCATGATTTTGGAATTGAATATTTCTGAGTCACCACGATTCTGCTGATTATGAAAAGAACTGATCCTGCCGTCATATCAGTATTGGATATAAAGGATAAAGACATTCAGCCTGAAAATCCTGAGATCACCACACGAGGCACACAGGCAGGAATACCGTCTGTTATAAAAAGACTGCCATGCATATGCAAAGCAGTCTGGCTGAAACCTTTATGAATCCGTGCGGCGGATTCATCCTTTATGCATTTTCCTGTATTTTGCGGGACTGACTCCCAATTCGGCTTTAAACCGTTTGCTGAAATGGCTCTGATCGGTATATCCCAGCATGACACTGATCTCCGGCAGGGTATAATCCGTATATTTCAATATCCGCTGCGCTTCGTTTAAGCGCGAAGATGAAATCCACTGATGAATGGATCTGCCGGTTTCTTTGCGGAATTTTGCTTCAAGATACCCGCTGCTGTACTGCATCTTTTCACAGACATCATCCACTGAGATCTGGTCATATGTATGATTCTGAATATACTGAATAGCTTTTGTGACAGCGGGACTATAGCTGCTCAGCTGCACTTCTCCGACCTTCTGTGCAAATTCACGGCAGATTGAAACCATTGCCCTGACAATCTGGTCGGCCATGGTATAGGATTCTACAAAAACAATGTAATGATCCGACGCTGAGAAAGCAGTTTCGAGATCCAGACCGCCCTTAACGGCACTGCGGGTTGCCAGAGTGATAACTGAAATCGCCTTGTTTTTCAATGAGCGCAGCGAATCGTGCGGGGCCAGTTCGCTTCTGTCATTTTTTGCGATATTTTCAAAGATGGAATCTATTGCCTGAGAATTGCCGGCAGCGATTGCTTCAAGAAGGGCATTTTCATATTCCATCGTATATTCCGGACTTGTTTCAATCTTATGATAAATTCGTTTCTTTTCCCGTACACTCTCTGTATGAATACCGTCATGCATGGTATAGAACGTATTCAGAATCTCATTCCTGTCAGGTATCGTTCCGTAAAGAGAAATATGGAAAAAAGAGGCGAAACCGGTCATCTCTTCAAAAGAATATACCGGAAGATTCCGGAAGAAATGGATGTATTCCTCCTGGGATACGGCAATGCCGTACCGGTACAGAGCTGCATGCAGGTCGCTGTCGCTGATATCCCCGGGCATGATGGGGCCGATGAAAATGAGACCTTCAAACCTTTCTTCAGAACGGATCTGAACAGCTGTGAAAAACTCATACACCTCAGTCTGAATAATCGTGACGGCAGGCCTCTTCTTTCTTGAAAAATAGTCGGTCAGATTGGAAATAATTTCATTTTTGTCACGTACAAGAATATCCCAGCGGTCGGTATCCTCCGGCTCATACAGAATGTCTCCGTCCTTTGAGATGATATAGCTTCTGATTCCGGTCATTGACCGGATATTATCCGATATCGCGATCAGTCTGTTCAGTTCCATGTTTTCATTATATCGAAGATACAGTAAAAGAGAACGTTTCCGTTCTCTTCGGATGATCATACGATCTGATGTCTTCTGTAATAATTCGCCAGAGCGCCTGTCAGATTTGCATTGTTTGCATTGGAACATGCACAGATCTGTGCCCGGCTGATCGGGAAGGGAAAGATAGCAAACATCGCTTCGAATTTATCGCGGATGGACTGAATGTAGAATGCGTCTTCACTGATTCCTCCGCCGATCACGATCCTGGCCGGATCATACATCATCTGGATGCTGAAGAGGGCATTGGCAAATTCATCCGTGTATTCGTCGAACAGCCTGACAGCAGCACTGTCATTTTCTCTGACCAGCTTCATGAATTCCTCGCCGGTCATTGTTTCACAGCCGAGCTGTTTGCGGAATGTCTTCGTGAAGTCCGCCATGGCGCATCTTGATGAGAAGAAGGCACCTGTTCCTTCCTTTTTGAGACTTCCTGCAAGAAACAGCGACATTTCGCCGGCATACCCATGGGAACCTCTGAGAATCTGTCCGTTATGGACGAATGCGCCGCCGATGCCGGTTCCGATGACAAGCACAATACCGAAGTCCGTATCGCGCAGTGCGCCGGTTTCCGCTTCCGAAAGCGCTGCACAGCGGGCATCATTTTCAATGGAAGCAGGAAGATGAAATCTTGTACGGCATTCTTCAATCAGATTTTTGCCGTTGTTGTACTGGAGCGCTCCTCCCTGGCTGATGAATCCGGTTTCCGGATCCATTGTGCCGGGAAGACTGAAGGCAATGCCTTCGGGATGATATTCATTGACGAGTTCTTCGATTTTATTTATGAAATCCTCAAAACATGTACGGGGAGTTTCCGCTTTGCCGGATTTCAGAAATGTGTATTCATCGGCGGAAGCCCATTTGATAAATGTACCGCCGACATCCACCGCCAGGATACTCATTATTCGCCTGCTTCTGCGGATGCTTTTTCTTCTGCAAGAGCCTGATTGTCAAGAATCTTCATGAACGGATAGTAGAGCAGGGTAATCAGAATAAACTGGACAATGCCGATCAGAAGAAGCTTCCAGCCGCCGATCAGAAGATATTTGAAGACAGTCGGTGTTGTAAACGGCAGTGCCATCATCATTGCCGGATTGACAGAGCTGATGAATCCTGTTTTTGCGGCAAGATAGCCGAGAATATTGCCGGGCAGGCTGCTTAATACAAACGGAATGAACAGATAGGCATTGAAGACAACCGGCATGCCGAAGATGACAGGTTCATTGATTTCCATGAGGTTCGGGATAATTGTTGCCTTTGTGAATGTCTTATAGCGTTCGGATTTAGCGAAGATGAGGAAGAGGATCAGAAGCGGAAGTGTGGATCCGGTTCCGCCGAAGGATCCGGTCATATATGTCACAAGTGTTTCCAGGTTGGAAAGCGGTGCGCCTGTGCTGAATTCTTCGATTGCTTTTGTCAGGGATGTGATGAGCAGCGGAGCCATGACGGCTGTAACGGAAACCGGATGGATACCGATGAAGAACAGCAGGTTGCTGAGAAGCCCCAGGAACATGAATGTCCACGGTGTTGCACCGAACTTCATCAGCGGAGCGGCGATCAGTGCATTAATGAGATCGAACAGACTCCGGTCTGTGACAAGGCTCATCGCAAAGCGGACCAGAGCGATGATGAAGAAGACAAGGATACCGACCAGCATCGGTGAGAGTGACTGGGCAACCATCGGAGGGACAGAATCCGGAAGCCTGATCATAAGTTTTTTATTGTCTGCAAGCCTGCAGTAGAGCCAGCTGACGAACAGACCGAGAATGATTCCGACGAAGATTCCGGAGCTTCCCATGTAGGAAGCTTTGAATGCGGCGACTGCTGTTTCGCCT
This sequence comes from Erysipelotrichaceae bacterium, assembly GCA_015058875.1. GTDB lineage: Bacteria > Bacillota_I > Bacilli_A > Erysipelotrichales > Erysipelotrichaceae > Bulleidia. The sequence continues at coordinate 24,710 of SVBN01000023.1, forward strand.
TCACCGACTGTTGCCGGCATGAATGCGAAGAAGGAACTCAGAGCGAAGATTCCTGCAAGGCCGGGATTCTTTTCTTTTCTCTGTGCATAGCGGTAAGCGACACCGAAGACGACAAGCACGCCCATCAGACCGATCGTGCAGTCTGCGATTGCCTGCAGGATCGGACCGATTCCGATACTTGTCAGGAATGCGGTGACCGCCGGCAGCGGGAAGTTGGCAAGCAGGGAACAGACCGCACCGCCGAGTGTTACCGGCAGGAACATTGTCATGCCCGCTGCGATTGCCTGAATAAATGCGTTGGAACTGATTTTCTGTGAGACGGGACCCAGGACATTTTCCAGTCCTGTCTGAAATTTTTCGAAAGCTGTCATACTGTTTTCCTTTCTGCTGTAACTCAGCCTCTTTACAGTTATAAATTTAGTCTTTTCCAAAGGCTGATTATTGTACAATCCGCCTGTTTTTGGTATATTCCGGATTACTTTGCGGAAATGAAATCAAGCATACCGTGCAGACAGTCTGATGCATTCTGATTGATTTCATATTTCGTCATGAACCCATGTGCCAGATCATCTTCATTCCGGGGAACATAGAACAGTTCATTCCGGATTTTTGCTGCATTCAGACGCTCTTTGATCCGGCATACCGTGGCATAGAATTCATTTTCCTGATTGCTGGCGATCAGCCACGCATCCGGATATGCATCTTTGATCCATTCGGGAAAATCGATCAGAATTCCCCGCTCACTGTTTTCCATATCTTCTTCATCTGCCCATGTCTGCAGCATGGCTTCCAGAACTTCATTGGAGCCATGGATGCCGGCAACAGGTTCATCCAGCATGATGGAATGTATATCCTGCATTGTGACACACGGTTTCAGCCCGATCTTTTCACTGTATTCGGGATTGCTGAGGGCTGCCGCATAGATGCCGGTCAGATTTGCACCGGCGCTGCTGCCGCCGAGTGTGATCTGATTCATGTTCAGCCCAAGCCGCTGCTGATTTTTCCTGAGATAATCAAGGGCCTGATCCATTTGAAACAGCTGTGAAGGGAAGGTATATTCCGGCGCAAAGACATAATTGACGCTGACAGCCGTGAATCCTGCTTTTACAATCGCTTCCAGAAGTCCGAGGATATCTTTTGTCTTTGCAAGAGGATCGCCGGATGCCTTATCGCCGAACAGCATGCCGCCGCCATGAAAATAAACCATTGTCCTGTGATTCGATTTTTCCTCAGCCGGATACCAGATATCCATGACGCTGTTGGGGTAGGCATCGCTGTAAACAACATCGCTCAGCACCCGGATTCCGTCCCTGCGGACCGTTTCCCTCTGCTCTGCATATGCAAAGGTGTTGGCTTCATGGCCGTCTCCGTAAAGCTTTTCAAATACCATTTTCTGCACAGCCGTGCACATTGTTTTTGCTTTTTCCAGTTTCATTTTCCTGATCTCTTCTTTCTTCTCAGCAAAACAGGACCGCCGATCCCATAACGCTGCTTTTTCTTCTGCATCATATTTCCAAGATTTGAATAAACCCTGATTTCCATTCGGTTTTCTTCTTCGCTAAGACAGCCGGTAAGATCCGCTTTTGTGCAGAATTGCGGAATGACAGGCACGTCTCTGTCATTGACTCTGATTTCCACGGCGTCATTTACATTGCCCATCAGCAGCTCCACTTCATCATCCGCATGCGGCAGAATGCAGGAATAAACCGCATAACCCGCCGTATTATCCGCAATCCCGAAAAGATCATCAAACATCAATGACTCAGCAGGAGAGGCCTCTTTTTTCTCCACATACCGGCAGTCTTCAAAGCGTCCTTTTTCCGGTGCTTTGAGTTCATGGAATTCCGCTTTAGTGAAAGAAACAGGCATTTCCTCATAATTATTTCTTTCAGCATCTTCCTGATCCATGGCATTCATAAAGCAGACGATGATCATCTCATCGGGATCAAACTCAGGCCGGATCCGGTACCGGTTTCCTTCTTTTTCAAACGGAAGCGGAATCTTGCGCTCTGAAACAGGATCATATACAGCAGGAATCCTGCCGTCTTCTGCTTTCAGAAGGCAGACTGTTCTCTTTGATTCAAGAGCAGAAAGATCCAGGGAAGGACAGACGGACTCCGGCGCAAATGCATTTGCGCTGCTGTCAAAAATACAGCGGTTTCCGTTATACAGAACGTAATAATCCGTTTCGTCATAACAGTAATGCGCCGAAAGAACAGATTCCTTTTCCCATTTCACATCCGGCATGATGTTTCTTTCTTCCAGCTGATTGATGAGATCCTCATATGAACTGCAGAAGAGAACCGGAAGGCCCTGTGCTTCCAGTTCCTTCAGCCGTCTGGATGTATATGTATCAGGTGTCTGACTGTTCATCACAATCAGTGCCTGATAGGCAGATCCCTGCGGATCAAGCCTTCCGTTCTCCGCTTTGCAGGAAGGATGATCAAGCATCTTCGGCGCAATGAATTCATAGGTATAGCCAAGTCTGCTAAGCAGTCCGCTGTCTTTGACAATATGGTCTTCATCGGAACTTTTGCCGTCGTTGAGATAGGCATCCCGTAAAAACAGCAGATCAACGGGATGCCTCTTGGAGGCAATCCTGTTGATTCTTCCGGCTGTGCACAGGAGATTGCGCATCGATGTTTCGGACAGTGTCCGGTTCCAGTAATTGGAAACCATTTTTCCGAATGCTTCATATCCCGGCCACACTGTTCCGGCAATCCATCCGTCCGCATTTCCTTCGCCTTCATATTCGCCGCTGTAGCTTGCACCATGGAAAACCTGGGCATTTACGCCGCAGATCCAGGCTCTTTTCAGCCACCAGAGAATATCCTTCTGGCTCTGGCCGTAGGCATTCATATATTCAGCGCATACTTCATAGGAATAGCGTTTTCTTTCCAGATGAGCCGCGCAGGACATCAGCCGCAGATTATCCAGACTCACTCTGCCGAGCGATTCGTTTTCAGGAATGTCAGGATACAGCGCGCATAATTCTTCCTGCAGTGGTTTGTTGTAGGCAACCTGATAGCGCACAGTCTTTCCAAGCATATGTGCGCATTCTGTCAGTGTTTTCAGATGTCTTTCGCAGAACATCCATGTCAGTGTTTCCGCATAATCACGGTTGGCTTTTTCTTCTGCCTCTGTCTGATCGAGATGGTATCCTGTCAGTTCATTTGCCGGATAGGTTCTCTCAAACCCCAGAACCGGAAGATAGGGAAGCAGGGAATACTGTTTTCTTTCTTCAAAGACCGGAAGGAAATCTTTCGTCCATTCGCGGGCTGTGTGATATTCCAGTGAATCGCAGAAGAAGGAATCAATGACATCCGTATATTCTTTTCCAAGCTTTTCAAACAGCTTATTCCAGTCTTTGAAACATGCAAGCGCACCGGCTTGATTGAAATGATTGATGACATAGTACCTGCCGCATACCTTTTCAGCGGATGGCTGTGCATAGAAGGCAAAGATCACCCATTCTCCTTCCGGCACATCAGCCGGGATGTTCATGGATGTTCCGTCTGTATAAGCTGAAAGATCCTTAAATGATGCAAGAATTAGTTTTCCGTCCTGATTCAGACGGTAAGCCGATACTGCAATCAGTACAGAAGTTCCTTCATTTCTGACAGTGACCCGCGGAGGAAGGGGAATCACTTTTTCTTTCGGATTATGAAGTACTGTGCAGCCGTAAGTGAGTTCATATGATGCGGCGTCATCATCTGCAGAATCAATGCTTTCAGCAGAGATCGGCCACTGAAATCCGTTGGCAAGATCCGCACGCATATGATGCTTTTGCACTTCATCCAGTATCACTTTCAGCATCGCGGTCATATGATCGCTTCCGTACTGCCTTTGCAATGGAACCGGCAGATTCAGGAGATTCTGAAAGACCAGCTCGACACCGGAAAAACCGCGTCCGGCAAGGGACTGAATATCCCTGCGCAATGCATCTTCTTCACACATTCCTTCCGGTATCCAGTATCTGACTTTGGGATTGAATTCATTTGTGTTCATATTGCATCTCCTTGCTCTTGTGCACAAAGCATCTGAATCGAATGAATGATATATGAAACCGCAGAGCGGGAATATTCCTTCTGTTCTTCTGTCTGAGTCGGTTTTCCTTCTGAATAACCGGGCTGATTTTCTTCTATGAAACCGTGCAGGGCACCTTCAAATCTTCTGAAACAGACTTCCACGCCGTTACGGATCAGCTTCTGTGCATAAAGAACCGCATCACTGCTGAGCGGATCTTTTCCGCAGACGGCAATGACCGTCGGACACAGATTTTTCAGCTGTTCATCCGAAGCCATCAGCGGTGACATCCATGATTCACGGTTCTCTCCGTCCGCAAACAGCACCCGGGCAAACAGATTGAGAAACTGCAGTTCCTTCACATCGCCGCCATCGAAGTTCACAACCGGATAGGCAAGCACATTTCCCTGAATCCGGATGTCTGTTTGGGCCAGTTTCAATGCGGCTGCCGCCGCAATCTGACCGCCGGCACTGAATCCGCCCGTCAGAATCCGCTTTGGATCCCCGCCGTACCGCTCCGCATTTTCAATAAAATACCGGACGGTTCCGGTCAGTTCATCGCGGGCATACGGAAACGGTTTTTCATCGATTTTTGTATAGTTCAGGTTGATGACAAGCGCCGGAATCTCGTCGGCCAGCTTCTGACAGTATGTATCCATGCATACAGCATCTCCCGCCAGCCATGCTCCGCCGTGCAGATTGATATAAACCGGCAGAGATTCACTGCATTTCTGTCTGGGATGATGTACAAATACCTGGATATCGTTTTCCGTATATCCGGAAATCATGAGCTCTTTACCGGCCATATCAGAATGATCATATTGTTTCCGTCTTTCCTTTGCCTGCTGAAACAGCAACTCCATCTGTTCCTTTGGATTCATAAAGCCTCCTGTATTCTGGTTTCAGTGTAGCCGTTTCAGATTCCTGAAAATAGTAAATTTCGGATTAATTATGTAAAATCCGGATGAATGGAAGTGAACAGAAACAGCATCCGTGCAGACAGCTGATAAAAAAGACTGTGTCCGTACAGTTTTTCAGAAGTTTTTGGATTTTTCTGCTGTATTTGCACAGGAAAACGATCCTGGCTGCTGATCAGGTGCGCCGCTGCGGCATGGTGATCTGACCGGCCTGTACCATGTGTTTGAATATCTGTATTATCTTCTTGTTTTTCTCAATCACATCAAAAACAGCAAAGATCCCGATTGTTCGGGATCTCATGAGTTCACCATCGGGAAATACAGTACATGTATTTTCCGGGATTGTGCGATAACAATCATGAATATAACACCGTTACCAACATGGTACACCATGCTTATCTGCGGTAGATTTCCACGGCCAGGTCAATATATTTCTGCACGGCGTGGGAAACCGGCGGACGATAGATGATGCCGTACTCACGGTGCCATCCTTCCTGCAGGGGGATTTTGACAAGCGGGCTGATGGAATGGATGAACGGGTTTGCGGTGATCAGGATCCCGTCGGATCCGATGCAGGAGAAGGCTGCCTCAACCTGGTTGTCGACATCCTGCCGGAGAATCAGATGCTCCGGTGCCGGGGCAAATGCCTGGCGGAAAACATCAATCATGCTTTCTTCCAGCATCAGCGGAAACAGAGTAACCGGCCATGAGGTAAGTTCTCCAACATTGACATGATCCTGTCCGGCAAGCGGGTGAGCGGCGTCCATCGCCGCGACAAACGGCACCTCGGTCAGCGGCAGATAAGTGAATCCGGAATCTTCGCGCACTGCCAGGGAAAAGGTCTCTCCGACATCCATGATTCCGTTTTCCACGCGCCATTCCCCGCTGTGGTTCGGATGGACGATCCTGCGGATTTCAATATCCGGATAACGCTGAGAGAATTCGGCAGTAACCCGGTCAAGAATCACCTGGTGCTCAACATTTCCCAGGCGTACAAAATTGTCCGGCATAAGCGACCGGCATTCACGGAACAGCTGCTCGCGCTCATGAATCAGATGCAGTGCGCCGTCATGAAAAACCTGTCCGGCTTTGGAGAGCCGGACGCCTTTCCTTGTTCTCTCAAACAGCGTGCAGCCGATCTCATCTTCCAGACGGTTGATCTGCTTCATGATCGCCTGTTTTGAAATATAACCGGCTTCTTCCGCTTTTGAGAAGCTTCCTTTTTCACTTACCAGCAGAAACAGCCGGATCTGTTCATCATCCATATGTGGTAACCCCAGGTTACCAATACAGTAACATTCCGGTCATTCCCGTGCAAGCTGGTTTTTTTTAAACTGAAAACAGCAATGGAGGAAAGATACATGAACAGGAAATATCTGACTGCAGCTGTATGCGCAGCTGCCGCACTTGCGGGATGCTCATCCGCACCGGCTCCTCAGGAAAGCACGCCGGAGGCCGAAAAGGGCATGTTTACACCCGGTACCTATACAGCGACAGCCGCAGGAAGAAACGGTGATATTACCGTTACGACGGAGTTTTCCGCAGATGCGATTGAAAGCATCAGCTATGAATCACAGGAGACTGAGACAATCGGCGTTCCCGCTATGGATGCCATGACGGAGGAAATCATTGCCGCGCAGTCACTGGCAGTGGACAGCGTCAGCGGCGCAACGATCAGCTCCGACGCCTTCCTGGAAGCGGTCAGGGATACCGTAAAGCAGGCCGGCGGAGACCCGGAGGCAATGTCCGCATCGGAAGGAAAAGAAAAGGAAGAAACCGTATATGAAACCGAGGCGGATATCATTGTTGTCGGCGGCGGTGCCGCAGGCATGACAGCTGCGATCACGGCACACAATCTCGGCGCATCGGTCATCCTGCTGGAAAAAAGCGCGGTGCTCGGCGGAAATACAATCTGTTCCGCCAATGGCATCAACGCGGCGGATTCCGCTGTACAGCTGGCGGATGAAAAATATCAGGCAGCGCAGGCTTCGGTGGAAGGCCTGGAAGGACTGCAGATGAATAATCCGGATGCGGACGAAGACCTTGTAAAAGCATTTGCCGAAAACAGCGGCGAAGTGATCGACTGGCTCGGTACGCTGGGCGTGAACTTTGAAGTGGACATCCAGGAAGACGACAGAAACAGCGAACAGAATTACTATATGCTGAAGGATACGACAGACGGATCCACTGCGATTACCATGATCAACAAGGTGACTGCCGAACTGAAAGAAAGCGGCATTACGGTTTATACTCTGATGGATGCCCATGATCTTGTGACGGATGAAACCGGAAGAGTCACCGGTGTGACTGCCATGAATGATCAGGGCGAAGATGTAACTTTCAGCGGAAAGACAGTGCTGCTTGCGACCGGCGGATTCGGCCAGAACAGCGATCTGGTCGGCGAAGTCAATCCGGCTCTGGCCAATGCGGTAACTGACGAAGTTGCTCCGACAACCGGCGAAGGACTTCTGATGGCACGGGAACTCGGCGCCGCAACAGCCAATCTGGATGCGATCCAGACATTCCCTCATGTTGTTCCGGGTTACGGCATGATCCTGCCGTTCAGTCTGCCCGGCGGATTTACACCGGATGCGCTGTACGTTAATAACAATGCCGAACGCTTCACGGCAGAAGGCTTTGAAATTCCCGATGCGATCCTGGCACAGGACGGCGGCGAAGTATACTGCATCTTTACGGAGAATGTTCTGAATGACGGTCTGAAGCCGCTGGTCGGCAGCGGGTTCATCCAGGAAGGCGAAAACGCCGCGGAACTGGCCGGGAAGCTTGGACTGGATCCGGAAAAACTGCAGGAAACAATCGATGCATTCAATGAAGATATTGCGGACGGCACGGATGATGCCTTCGGCAGAGATAAGAACCTGAATCCGATTGAAGGAAAGCTGTACGGCTACAGATTCGGCGTCGGAGCGCATTACTTCATGGGCGGCGTGCTGATCAATGAAAACACCCAGGTTATAAAAGATGACGGCAGTGTGATTGACGGTCTGTATGCGGCCGGTGAGGTCACAGGCGGTTTCCACGGAACCTTCCGCGTCGACGGATCGGGTCTCGGCGACAGCTTCACTTTCGGAAGAATTGCCGGAAGGGCAATGGCCGCAGAAGCGCAGTAAAGCACAGTCTGCAGGGGGTATTCAGCTCCCTGCTTTTTCATTGCCTGTATGAAAATTGATTCTTTTTCGGAGCGGCACTCGCGACAGAATGTTCCGAATACGCTATGATTAAGACAAAGAGGAGATCAGAATGGATAAGGTTACATTTGATTTTGAAAATGATGAATTTGTTCTGATGACAGATTCGGGTGAAGTGCATGAACATCTTCCGGGACTCGGAATGAGAAAACCGGAGATTCTTTCGGCTGCGGGCATTATCCAGATTGACCTCAGCAGTATGAGGGAGCTTCTGGAGGACCTGATCACGGGCAGGATCGATCAGGAAGAATTCACGGCAAGAACAGAAGAAATGATTACCGACAGCATTAAGTCTGAATTTCATAATTCTCTTAATTAAAAGCCTCTCAGACGTGATACAATCAATTCAGCAAAAAAACAGGGGAAACTGAAAATGGGTATGCGATACAGAGATTATTTTTCTTTTGAATCGATCAGAGACAAAAACGGGGAAGTTGTCTGTTATCACGTCACAATGATAGGGACGATTGAGAACGACGGAACGGCGACGCTGCGGACGGATCTCGGCACAAACGGGGATCAGAAGATGGCTTTCGGCAGAATCACACTGCATGGACAGGATAAGAAAATCCGGGTTCTTCTGAATGAAACAAGCAGCCGGATCTACAGTCATCAGACGGATATCGACGGGATTTCCGCGGATGTGATCAGCTATACGGCAAGAGACTGGCGCGCGGATGAAGCATATGAGTTTGAGGTGGGAGACCGTGTGCTGATTGAGGGCAGGGCGTATATCCGCTCCGCCGCAAACCGCAATCCGGACCGGCTTCCGGAACTGAGCGTGACCGCGACCGGACTGTTCATGCTTTCCAAAGCGAGAAAAGACCGCTTTGTCAGCATGCACAAAGACCTGGTGCCGCAGGAATAAAACAGAATTGACGGAGGGCTGAACAGGCCCTCTTTTTTTGTGACGCACCGGGACATCTTCTTCCGTTGCATTTTTCTTTTTACAGGGTCAATCATTTTGGGCAATCTGCGTCCGAAAGCGCTTGCACAATACTTTTTTCTGCGCTAAAATGATTGGTATACCAATCATTTTGCCAAAACGAGGAAAGGGGACGGACAATGGCCAGAAAAAAGAGCATTACGAAGCGTGAAGCTTACAACCGTACATATCAGAAACAGTATGTGAACCGATATGTTTTCAAATTGAATTCGAAGCATGACAGTGAGCTGATTGAAGCACTGGAACAGCTTCCGAACCGTTCGGCATGGTTTAAAGAGATTCTTCGCAAAGAACTCGTACAGGGATGAAAAAGAAGAAAAAGGCAAAGCTCACAGGCTTTGCGGGATTGTCTTTTATTATTTCCGCAGCGGCTTATATTGCGAGCAGCTCTTACCTGAAGTCCTATAATCTTCAGCTGGAAAAGGAAATGAGAATGCTGGAAGACAGGATTGCATATCTGCAGAAGTATAATACGTCAGTGTATTATCAGGTGGCGGAACTCTCTGATTATGAACGGATGCGGACGCTGTCGGAAGATACCGGAGTGAATCCGCATATCTATTCAATGATTGCAATCACGCCGGAAAAATCAGATTGATGCGGAATATCGTATAATACAGAGGCACGGAAAGGAGAAGAGAAATGAACAGGAAAAAGCGTGAACAGCTGGAATATGCCTGCGAAGCATATCTTCCGGAGCTGAAGCTGAAAGAAGAACTGGAAGAACAGTATCCCGATTTATGCATTCCTGCTCCGGATCCGTCTCTGTTTACAATTGACCTGGATGAGAATCACGGCAGGGGAAATCTGGAACTGTACCGGCTGATCTGTGAAAATATCCGTTTCACGGAAGAAGAACTGCGCCGGGCGGATGAGCTGCCGGCGGAACATGCAGGCGTCATTCTTGCCTGTCTTCTGATTGAACGGCATACCCAGCAGGAAACGGCGGAAGTATTCGGAATGACAAGAAGACAGCTTCAGAGTCTGCTGGAAAAGATATACGGAGGTCTCGGCTATGATGAGTAAAGAGGAGTTCCGTGAATTCCGGCAGGAATGCGGAAATTATTTCTTCTATGTTTCAAGACTTGCCGGACTGCGGGACCGGCATCGGGAAATATACAACCGCATGAGCGGCGTATCTTCCATCCCGATGGACAGGATCTCCTCCGGAACAAAGACATCTTCCGTCAGATCGGATACGAGAATCCTGAATTACCTGGAACGAAAGGATTCGGTGGAACAGGAGATCGCATATTATTCCGAAAAGATCGCATCCATCGTCAGCACGATTGACGGGATACCTGATCCCCCGCTGAGACCGATGGTCTGGATGGCGCTTGTACAGGGGAAAACCATAGACGAAACCGCACAGATCTACGGCATGAAAACAGCTACGGTCCGGCGGCGCATCAACAGTCAGTTTTTCGAAGAATAATTCATAAAAAGAAGAAAAGGATTTGTGTGCACAGAGATGTGTTTCACAAATCCTTTTTAAAGTCAACCCCTCTGAAACTGCCGAAAATGTCGTTTCACATACAAAAATGCAGTTTCACATACAGGACATTCCCGGTTTTTTTTCTTTTGCGTAGGATTCCGGTGTGACAGGAGGCAGACTTATGGTTTTGCAAAACGACAGGAAAACAGATGAGATGCTGATGCTGGATCCGCATTTATGGGCGTGTGCTCTGGGCAGGGAAAAACGGAAAATCACAGCTTTCCTTGTTCTGGCTGTATCAACTTCCCTGGCGATCGGGCATTATATTCCGGGCACATGGCAGAGCAGTGCATTGCTCATCATCAGCCCGGACGCATCCGACAATATGCACATCTGGGCCAGCGGTGCGGAAGAGACAATGGCGGAGAATCTGAAGGAACTGGCTGTGCAGGATGAAGTGCTGATCAATGCCGGGCACAGGAGCGGGATGGATGATCTTTCCGAATGGCGCACAATGATCCGGGCACAGCATCCGGAAGGCACGAATCTGATCCGGATCACCGCCGTGCACCGGAATCCCGAAACTGCAGAGAAGGCCGCGCAGGCTGCGGCGGAAGCTTCCGGGGAAGTGATCGGCGGATCGATGGGACTTCAGAGTCTGAGAATTGTATCCGGTGCTTCAAAGGCGAAGCGTGTGGAATGCATGAGTGCAGTGCAGGCGCTGCTGTACGGACTGAGCGTATGGGCGGTGATCAGCATGCTGTATCTGATGTTTCTGATGTATCAGTATCCGCTGCTGTTTCCGGAATCCGGACAGTTTCCGGGAATCCGCATCTGCCGGACGATGCAGGATGTTCTCTTCTGCTGCAGTGCATATCCGGAAGTATTTGTCATCCGGGCAGATGAAACTGAAGAAGATCGCATGGTGTTTCCGCTGCAGGCAAAGGGAACCGTCTTTGTCCATTCCCGAAGCGGGCAGGGATTCTATGAACAATGCATTCAGGCAGGAAGCTGCAGTGCGGCGCTTCTTCAGATCAGGGAAACAGCTTCCCGCATGCAGATCCTGGACATGCTCAAAAACGCCGGGGAATCCGGAGTCAATATGATAGGAGTGGTGAGTGAAATATGCTGAAGATCGATAATTATAAAGACTACAAAAGCTTCCGGAACGGACTCGACTGGATGTGCCGGCAGTACAGTGCACAGAAGTCGGTGCTGGAACGGTACCGGCATCTCAATAACGTGAATGTGACGGATCACCGGAAGTTCAGCGAGCTGAGCTGGGATGAGATCGATGCATACTGCTGCTGCAGGTTCTGCAGGAATACGGTGGAAACGGTGGAGGAAATCATGGCGATGCTGGAAAAGACGGCAGGGATGGAAACACGGAGCCTGATTTATGCACACCTGGTGGATCACGAAGTGATGGAGAATCTGGAACTGGAATACCATATGACACGAAGACAGATGGGATATCTGGAGAATAAAGTCCTGGAAGGATTATACCGAAATGAAAAGAACAGAAAACAATGAGGCATTGCTGAGAATGGTGAAGGCGCAGTGCCGCCGGAGTGCAAAAATATCTGCGGAAGCGGAAAAAATCAGGCGTGAAATGGATCATAACATCAGATGGGCGGAAAAGATTCTTTCCATAGAGGAATCACAGCGGACGATGAAGGAGAACAGTCTGCTGGAATATCTGTCGGAATTTCTGGCCGCAGAGAGACGGAAACTGGATTATGCGGAGAACCACATGCAGTGCATGATTGATATCATTGACCGCATTGAAACGGAAGCGCTCAGGTTTCCGGCGTATGCCAATCTGGTTCACGGGTATACATACGAAAAGATCGAAAAGACACTGACCTCGGGCACAACGCTGATGGCTTCCAGACTGAGCCGGGAAATTGCGGATGCGGTGATGAGCTGGGAGAAGGAAACCGATCCGGAACGGATCAGGGAATTTCTGGATACGGAAGCACTGATGGATCTGCCCTGAAACAGGGATGGTGGACAGCGCATGTGCCGGAAGGTTTTGTGTTATGATTTCTTCATGAATTCAGAACAGATGTATGCCGCACAGGAAGCGTTTGTATCATGGGCTGTCATTTCCGTGCTGAACGGAAGAAGACCCGCCATGGTGAAATGCGCCGGCGAATTTGACCTTCACGGACTTCATTATTATATTTTCCTTTTCCGTATCTCCCTTTTCCAGAAGGACTGGTATTACGGCGTCGCCGGAGGCTATGAAAAGGATTCCCTGGAACACTGCGGTCATATCTCCTCGCAGATGCAGGTCTATGATCCCGAAACATGCGAGGCGGACTGCATCCAGATGGTAGAGCAGATGCGCAGCTACTGGATGAAGCGCGGAGACCCGCAGGGAAAAATGATGCCCCAGCCGTTCTTCCAGTCGTTTGTGCTGCTTAAGGATACGCGGTGGGAGCGTCAGGCGTTCCTGGAGCGTCTGGAAAAGGACTGGGAGATTGTCCCGGAAAGCATCCAGCCGTTTCAGCGGGAGGACCGGGTCATGTTCATGGCGAACGGCTGTCTGAATGCGGCGGTGTTCATACCGGTAAGGATGAAGGGCAATGCGGCGGAAAAAGCGGCGGAGCGCAACTATCTGTGGCCGGAAGGGAATGCGAAAGCCGGAGCGTACCGCTCCTATCTGATCATCCGCATCAATGCGCTGAACGCGGATGCGCAGACGGCGGCGGAAATGATGACCAGGCTGAGCGCTGCGGCCTGCAATGATGATGCCTGCGGCGTGCTTGTGAATGATGTGCTGCTGTCACCGGAATACTATGTTTCTTCGGCGCGATCTGCTTTTGCAAGAGGGCTGTTCCCATTGATGAACTGCCTGTGGATCGGCACCCGGCACTCCGGCTCCGGATGGTCCGTATGGACGGCGGGAATGCGCCTGTTCGGAATGCACGAAATGGAAATCATCAATGATCCTGATACGGACATGCATGCACTGCGCAGGCGGCTTCTGAAAGCGGCGCAGTATGCTGTCGGAGGCCGTACACTGCTGGAGGACGGGGAAACCATTCTTCTGGACGGTCAGAAGTATATGGCGGTACTTTCCGAAGGCATTTATGTCCGGGATGAAACGATCCGGCTGGTGGAAATGAGGAGATCATAAAATGAAAGAAATGGGAGAACTGTTTTACCGGGATGCATATATCCGGGCGTTTGATGCGGAGGTTCTGTCCTGCACAAAAACGAAAAACGGATATGGAATTATACTGAATGATACTGCGTTCTATCCCGAAGGCGGCGGACAGCCGGGGGATCACGGCAGGCTGAATGAAATTGAAGTGTTTGATACAAAGCGTACCGGGGACGGCGTGGTGCATATGACGAAGCAGGAGATCCTGCCGGGAACGAAAGTGCACGGCGTCATCGACTGGGAGCGCCGTTTTGATCTGATGCAGAATCATACCGGAGAACATATGGTGTCCGGACTGATCCATCGGAAATATGGATACGATAATGTCGGCTTCCACATGGGGGCAGTGATCCTGCTGGATTTCAGCGGTGAAATCACCCCGGAAATGATGCGTCAGATTGAGCGGGAAGCCAACCGCAGAATCTGGCAGAATCTTGAAGTGGAAATCACTTATCCTGATGAGGAGGAACTTCAGCAGCTGGAATACCGTTCGAAGAAGGAACTGACGGGCAAAGTAAGAATCGTAAATATTCCGGATACGGATATCTGCGCGTGCTGCGGAACGCATCTGAAGCGGACCGGAGAGGTCGGACTGATCCATCTGCTATCGGTGCAGAAGCACGGCGAAGGTTCACGGATCGAAATGCTGGCGGGGGACAGGGCACTGAGATATCTGGAAAGCGTCGCCGATCAGAATACCGAGATTTCCCACCTGCTTTCCGCAAAGCCGCTGGAAACCGCAAAGGCCGTGCAGCGTCTGTCGGAACAGAACGGACAGCTCCGTCACAGAGCCGTGCAGCTGGCAAATTCCTATACGGCATACAGAGTTGATGCAATGAAGGAAAGCAATGAGACCGTCATCTTCAGGGAAGACGGGATGGATGCGGATTCCATGCGTTATTTGGCCAATGCGGCAGTGGATCAGAAGAAAGCGGGCACGGCCGCAGTGATCTGCAGAGGAGAGGATGATTCCTTCCGCTATCTGATCATCAGCCGCACCCGGGATCTGAGACCTGCCGGAAAGAAACTGAACGCACTTCTCAACGGGAAGGGCGGCGGCCGCCCGGAAATGATACAGGGGACATGGCGCACGGATGAAAGGATCCTGACGGAAACGCTGAAGGAAGTTCTGGAAGAGAATCAGGTGGAACAATGAAAATAACAATGCTCGGGACCGGACATGCGGTCGTTACATCATGCTACAACACATGCTATGTCATGGAAGACGGTGAGCGCAGACTGCTGGTTGACGGCGGCGGAGGCATTTCGCTTCTGCGGCAGCTGAAAGCGGCGGGAATCAGATGGAATACAATCCATGAGATCTTTGTCACGCACCGGCATCTGGACCATATTACCGGTATCCTGTGGATGATGCGGATGCTGGGCGGACCGCTGGCCTCGGGAAAAATGAAGGAAGATGTCTTTGTCTACGGACATGATGAAGTGATCGGCATACTGGATCAGATGATCCGCAGCCTTCTGCCGGAAAGGGCGGAACTGATCGGAAAACGCATCCATCTGGTGGAAGTCGGAGACAGAGAACAGGGTGAAATGATGGGAAAGCCCGTCACCTTCTTTGATATCCATTCCGTCAAGGCAAAGCAGTTCGGCTTTGTGATGGATGATAACGGCAGAAAAATCGTCGTGTGCGGAGATGAGCCGCTCCATGAAGAATGCATGGAACCTGCGGAAGGGGCGGAGATGATTCTCCATGAGGCGTTCTGCCTGTACAGCGAAAGGGAAAAATATCATCCTTACGAAAAGCAGCATTCCACTGTAAAGGATGCATGTGAAACGGCACAGCGCCTGCACGCCCGCAGACTGCTGCTGTACCATTCGGAAGAATCTGATCTGGCAAACAGAAAACAGCGCTATACGGAAGAGGGAAGACAGTATTATGACGGCATGCTGTATGTGCCGGATGATCTGGATGTGATTGAATTCTGAAGACTGCGGGTCTTCTTTTGTTTTTCTTAATCACAGCCGTACGGATGAATAAATGCCTGCAAGTGCGGTACAATAGATGCCATGAAACTGAAGCGGAAAATCAGACAGTACGGAATGCCGGCATTCTGGTGTATATATCTCATATTGTTTCTGATCCTCGGGAGATATGATCTTGTGTTCAGTACGTATATGACGGAACACAGAATTGCTCTGTTTACGGCATGGGGACAGCATATTGCATTGCTTCCAGGCGCATTGATAACCTGCTGGTGCGGCTTTGCGGCGGCACGCAGGGAACAGGGAATCCGGAAATATACGCTGTATCTTGCGGCTGTGACCGCTTCGCTGATCGGCGGCTGGCAGATGGGAAATTCCCTCGGGGAACATGCAGTCCTGTTCAGCGGGCTGCTTGCGGCGCTGATGTGCTTCATGATGCATTATGCTGCAGGCAGATCGGATTTTCCGGCAGACGCGGAGTCTGATGTTATTTACATCGGGATTCTGACGGCGGTGCTCAGCATTTCCGTTACCACCGTTCTGAAATATGTGTGGGCAAGGCCGCGCTTCTGGGCATTGGGCATGGATGGAAGAATCTTTCAGCCGTGGTACCGGATCAGCGGACCGGCACTGATCACGGATGCGGACAAATCGTTTCCGAGCGGACATACCACATCCTCTTCAGCCATCCTCTGGATCACGCTTCTGCCCTCACTGTATCCACGGCTGAAGAAGAGGGAAGGAATTCTGCGTGCGGCAGTACCGGTCTGGATCGTGCTGACCGCGCTTTCCAGAATCATGGCGGGCATGCACTATATTACCGATACCATGGCGGGATTTGCCGTGACCCTCAGCATCTTCCTGATCCTGAAAAAGAAACTGTTTTCAGAAAACAATCAAAATGACGGAACGTCATGATCTGATGTTCCGTTTTCGTTTGCCTTTGGGAAATGAACGTAATAAAGTGTTAATCAGAAAAGAGGATTTATATGACAAAAATGCAGGCTGTCAGCGCGGCGGAACTTGACCGGCTGACCAAAGATTATCTTTCCGACACCAAAGCAAGAGTGGTACGCAACGCGCTGACTGTGAATGATCTGGCAGGAATCTCCAGGGTGTTCGATGCGGCGTGCGCAAATCCCGACTTCTTCTCAGTCAATATCAAAACACTTCCGGCCACAAACCAGATGGCATCCGGCAGATGCTGGCTGTTTGCATCTTTGAATGTGCTGCGTGAAATGATCGTAAAGAAATACAAGATCGAAGGCCAGTTCGAGCTGTCCCAGAATTATATGGCTTTCTATGACAAGCTGGAAAAGGCAAACTTCTTCCTGGAAGCAGCCCTGGCGGAGCTGGAAACACCGTTTGACGATGAGACGGTCCGCTATCTGATGCAGACGGCGGTCGGCGACGGCGGCCAGTGGGATATGTTTGTTTCCCTTGTCAAGAAGTACGGCATCTGTCCGAAGACAGCGTTCCCGGAGACATATCAGTCTTCCCATACAAGAGCGATGAACGGACTGCTGAACAAGCGGCTGAGAAAGTTTGCGGCTGACGCCAAACGCATGCATGCGGAAGGAAAGTCTTCCGCTGAAATCAGAGCCGCAAAGGATCAGACACTGAAGGAAGTGTACAGCCTGATCTGTTCCTGCTTCGGCGTACCGCCGCAGACCTTCACATTTGAATACTATGACAAGAAAGGTGCATATCATGCCTACCGCGATGTGACGCCGAAGGCATTCTATGAAGAATATCTGAATGTGAATCTCGATGATTATGTAGGCATTATCAACGGTCCGACCGCTGACAAGCCGTATCATCAGATGTACACGGTAAAATACCTCGGCAATGTCGTCGGAGGCAATCCCGTTTCCTTCCTGAATCTGCCGATGGATGAATTCAAGGAAGCGATCCTGAAACAGATGAAGGCAGGCGAGCCGGTCTGGTTCGGATGCGACTGCGGCAAGGAAGGCGACCGTGAAGCGGGTCTGTGGGATGATCAGCTGTTTGATTATGCCGGAACATTTGATATGAATCTGGAATTCTCCAAGGAAGACATGCTGAATGCGCGTGAATCCGCAATGAACCATGCGATGGTGCTGACCGGCGTCAATCTGGTGGATGAAGTGCCGACCAGATGGAGGATTGAAAACTCCTGGGGCGACAAGAATGCGAACAAGGGATATTATATCTGCTCCGATACATGGTTTGACCGCTATGTGTTCGAGGCTGTCGTCAATAAAAAGTATCTGACCGCCGCCCAGAAGAAGATTCTGAAGAAGAAGCCGGTGGAACTGAAGCCGTGGGATCCGTTCGGATCACTCGCCGACTGAACATGCAAGGACTGTACGTACCCTGTACGGTCCTTTTCATATCCCCGGACCGGATGATTATGATACAATTGGTCAGCGGAGAAATAAGATATGAAAATAGGAGTTATTTCACTGGGCTGCGCAAAGAATCTGGTGGATACGGAAAACCTGCTCGGAATCCTGAAGGAAAGCGGGCAGGAGATCGTTACCAGCGGAAAAGATGCGGAAGCGGTAATTATCAATACATGCGGATTTATAGAAAGCGCCAAGAGCGAGGCGATTGAGACGATTCTGGATACGGCCGATCTGAAGCAGGACGGTCTGAAAAAACTGATCGTCATGGGATGCCTTTCCCAGCGCTACAAGCCGCAGCTGGAAGCGGAGATGCCGGAAGTGGACCGGTTTATTGCAATCGATGAATACGGAAATCTCGGCGCGATTCTGAGCGAAGTGCTCGGCGTGCACATTGTGAATACCTACGGCAAGAGTCAGCGGGTGCTTTCCGGAAAACCCTGGATGGCATATCTGAGAATTGCGGACGGATGCGACAACCGCTGCAGCTATTGCGCAATCCCGCTGATCCGCGGAGACATGCGCTCCATGGATGAGGACGCTCTGGTCAAAGAAGCGGAAATGCTTGCGGAAAAAGGCGTAAAGGAGCTGAACCTGATTGCCCAGGATTCCTCCAGATACGGTTATGACATCGACGGTCAGCTGCATCTTTCTTCGCTTCTGAAGCGTCTGGATGAGATTGAAGGATTCCGCTGGATCCGTGTGCTGTATCTGTATCCGGATGAGATTCCGGACGATCTGATCGAAACTATCCGGAACAGCCGGCATATCCTGCCGTATTTCGATATTCCCGTACAGCACGGAAGCGACCGGATGCTGAAGCTGATGCACCGCAGGGGAAGTCACGATATCATCGTTGAGCGCTGCCGGAAGATCCGGGAATCATTTGATCATGCCGTACTGCGCACGACGCTGATCGCCGGATTCCCTTCCGAAACAGAAGAGGATCATGAAGAAACGCTCCGTCTGATCCGGGAGATTCACTGGGATCATCTGGGGTGCTTTACCTATTCCCGCGAAGAGGATACGCCCAGCTATGAGATGGAGGATGATGTTCCTGCCGAAGTGAAAGAGCAGCGCATGGCGGAGATCATGGAACTGCAGGCCGGCATTGTGGAAGAAGAGCACCGGAAGCTGATCGGCGTGGAAGATGAAGTTCTGGTGGAAGGCTATGAGCCGCTCGGACGGATGTATACCGGCAGAAGCGCGCTGTATGCGCCGGACGGCGTCGACGGCATGGTGCGTTTCCGCAGCGAACGCATCATTCAGCCCGGGGAATTTGTAAAGGTGCGGTATACTAAGGTGCACGGACA
>SVBN01000114.1 GCA_015058875.1 Erysipelotrichaceae bacterium
CTTTCTCAGTATTTCGCACTCTGTTTCTGTCAATCTCCTATACCTGGACATACTTCACCTCACAAAAAACCCGCAAAGGGTGTCTCTGAGTTGTCAAACTCAGGTCCTCTTTACGGGTATCAGTTTAAGTCCATCCGGAGAACTTCTCTTTCCGGGCGGCAGTCTTTTTTTGACGGGATTATACAACGGAGTTCTGTACGATATCGAATCCGAATTCCTTCAGTGCCTTCGGAATGGCTTCGTTCCAGAAGAAGAAATTATGCTGGCCATGCCAGTATTCTGCTGTGACGCGGACATCCGGGCATTCGGTACGGATTCTCTGTTCCAGCTCCTGACACGGTGCCAGTGCTCTGTCTTCCGTTCCGCAGTAGAAGATCATATCAGGCTTATGTCCCTGATGGTGCTTCAGCTTTTCCACAAGATTGAACAGGTTGTTGTCAGACTGTTCCCATTCCTGCTGTGATCCGAAAATGCCGATGCGCTCATTGGATTCCCCGAAGGCAAACGGCTGGAAGTTTCCGCCGGAAAGCACAACAGCCTTTCCGTAATTGTCCGGGCAGGCAAGGGCAATTCTGGCCGTGCCGTATCCGCCCATGGATTCTCCCATGATGAATGTCTGATCCGGATCATCGGTGATCGGAAACAGATTCTTCATTTTTACGGGCAGCTCCTGAGAGATCCAGGTGAAATACTTCTGTCCGTATTTCTCATCACAGTAGCTGGAATTATTCCCGCTGGGAAGAACGACGACGAGGTCCAGGTCACGGCAGTTCAGGAACAGCGTGGAGAGATTGACCCAGGAACTGCAGTCCTCCTTTCCGCCGTTCAGAACATAAAGAACAGGATATTTCTTTCCGCGTGTGTCGGTTGTCGCATGCCGGTCTTCCGGAAACAGGACCGTGATCTTTGTGTCCATGCCGAGGGCAGTGGAGCGCAGTGTGATTTCCATATGCATCATAATGGGGTACCTCTTTTCTGATCTTATTGTATGAAGAATATGGATATACTCTCTGTCTGAATCGGATCTGAGAATAAGACGGTTTCTGACAGATATGAATCATGATACGCTTGAAAGGATCGCGTGACTGATCGGGAGGATTGATTTATGAGCACATGGATTGCGGAAGATGCGGTGATTCTCGGAGATGCTGAAATGGCAGACGGCTGTTCCGTATATTTTCATACGGTGATCCGTACGGAATCCGACCCCATCCGGATCGGCAGGAATACAAATATCCAGGATAACTGCACGGTGCATACCGGGCGCGGATATCCGGTGATTATCGGGGAAGGCGTGACCGTCGGTCACGGGTGCATTATCCATGGCTGCACAATCGGAGATAATACACTGATCGGTATGGGTTCCATCATTATGGACGGTGCCGTGATCGGCAGGAACTGCATTATCGGAGCCGGCAGTCTGATTACGGAACATAAAGTCATTCCGGACGGCAGCCTGGTGTTCGGATCTCCGGCAAAGGTTATCCGTACAGTGACGGATGAGGAGATACAGACAAACCGTCTGACAGCTGCGCACTATCTGGAGATAAAGGGACTGTACGAAAACTCATAATACTTGACAGGAGACTGCTCAAAAAGTAAAATGAAAATCGTTTTCAAATTAATGAGGCGGATATGTCAAGAAAAGGAAATTATATGACATCGCAGAAGGAAGAGCTTCTGCACTATATGAAGGATCATGCCGGTGAGCATCTGACCGCAATGGATGTATATAACGGCATGAAGACAACAGGCGCGAAAATCGGGCTGACGACAGTATACCGCAATCTGGACAAGCTGTCGGCGGAAGGTGAAGTGATCAAGTTTATTGTGGATGAGAATGCTCCGGCATGTTTTGTCTACGGCGAAGAGGAGGAAATCTCCTCGGACTGTCACTGCCGGTGCCTGGAATGCGGAAAACTGATTCACATGCATTGCCATGAACTGGAACGGCTCAGCGCACATATGCGGGAAGAACATGCGTTTGTTATCGATCCGCGCCGGACCGTATTCTACGGACTGTGCTCGGAATGCTTCGGAAAGGAGGCAGCTTTATGAAGAAAAAGATTGCGGCTGTATTGATGTCGGCATTGGTCCTCCTTTCGGGATGCAGTGCTTCCGGGAAAGAAACGGAGAAAACCGGAAACCTGAAGATCACGGTGACGGTTTATCCGGTCTATGACTGGATGCGCCAGATCATCGGTGAGGAAGAAGGGATAGAACTGAATCTCCTGATGAAAAACGGAACCGATCTGCATAACTTCCAGCCTTCGGCTGCGGATATGGTGAGCATCAGTGAATCGGATATGTTTGTCTATATCGGCGGAGAATCCGATGAATGGGTGCAGGATGCACTGAAGGAAGCTGTGAACAAAAACCAGAAAGCAGTGAATCTGATATCGGAACTCGGCGATCTTGCAAAGATCGAGGAAACTGCGGAAGGCATGCAAGCCGAGGAAGAGGAAGAAGAGGAAGCGTATGACGAGCATATCTGGCTGTCGGTGAAAAATGCCCAGGTGCTCAGTGCAAAGCTGTCCGAAGTCCTGAGCGAACTGAAGCCGGATTCCAAAGATGTCTTCGCGGAAAATACCAGAAACTACATTATTAAGCTGAAGGCACTGGATGAGAAATACCGTACGGCAGTGATCAGCGGGGAATATGACACCCTGATTTTTGCGGACCGTTTTCCCTTCCGCTATATGATGGATGATTACGGCGTCGATTACTACGCCGCATTCCCCGGATGTTCCGCAGAGACGGAAGCCAGCTTTGAAACCGTCCGCTTCCTGAGCGAGAGGGCAAGAAAACTGAAGCTGAAGCATCTTGTGATTACGGAAACGGGAGACGACAAGATTGCCAATACGATTATTGAAAACTCCCGGATCAGAAACATGGATATCCTGACAATGAATTCCATGCAGGCGGCAGACAGCAGTGAAGAAAGAAGCTATCTGGAGATCATGGAGGAGAACATGGATGTTCTCGGAAAGGCGCTGAAGTGAAACTGCTGGAATGCCGGGACCTTTCGGCAGGATATGAGGGAGTTCCGGTTTTTGAGCATCTTTCCTTTGTGCTGAATGACGGTGACTATCTCTGCGTCATCGGAGAGAACGGATCCGGCAAGACCACCTTTCTGAGGACACTGCTCGGACTTCTGAAGCCGATGCACGGAACGATCGAATTCAGCGGACTGAAAAAGAATGAAATCGGCTATGTGCCGCAGCAGTCTGCCGTTCAGAAAGACTTTCCCGCCAGCGTGGAGGAAGTCGTACTTTCCGGCTGTATTTCACGCGGACCGTTCCGCCCGTTCTGGCGCAGGGAAGACAGGGAAAACGCCCTGAAGCAGATGCAGCATCTCGGCATTGAGCAGTTCCGCAAGCGCAGCTTCATGGAGCTCTCCGGCGGACAGCAGCAGCGCGTCCGGCTGGCAAGGGCAATGTGTGCGGCGGACCGTCTTCTGGTGCTGGATGAGCCGGTCACCGGTCTGGATCCCCAGACGTCCGCTGAAATGTACAGCCTGATCCAGACACTGAACCGGGAAGGCATGGCAATCATCATGATTACCCATGATATCCCCGCAGCCGAAGCATATGCGACGCATATCCTGAGCTTTGAAGAAAATGTGCATTTCTGTGCAAAGAATGCATTTTTCGGGAAGGAGGCCGCCGATGTGGAATGAATTGATGCAGTATCTGCAGTTTCCTTTTGTGCGCTATGCGCTGATTACGGGAATTCTGATTTCCTTTACCGCTTCCATTCTCGGCGTAACCCTTGTGCTGAAGCGTTTTGCTCATATCGGCGACGGGCTGTCCCATGTGGCGTTCGGTGCGATGGCGGCCGCTTCGGTGCTGAAAATGACAAATCAGAAAATGCTGGTGATCCTGCCGGTGACGGTATTGACCGCCGTGCTGCTTCTGAAGCAGGGGAGATCGTCCGGGAACGGCGGAGACGCCGGCATTGCCATGATCTCGGTGGCTTCGCTTGCGGCAGGCTATCTGATGATGAATATATTTAAAACATCTTCCAATGTGTCCGCGGATGTCTGCACGACCCTGTTCGGATCCACGTCCATCCTGACGCTGACAAAAGCAGAGGTATGGCTCTGTGTGATTCTCTCGGCGGCGGTGCTGGCAATATATGTTGTGATGTATCACCGGATTTTCTCGGTGACATTTGACGAAGAATTTGCAAGGGCAACCGGAGTGGATACAGAAAAGATCAATCTGCTCATTGCGGCTGCCAGTGCGCTTGTCATTGTCCTGGCGATGAATCTGGTCGGATCACTGCTGATCAGTGCACTGGTCGTATTTCCGGCGGTCACGGCAATGACAATGTTCCGCTCGTTTAAATCCGTTACGATCTGTGCGGCAGTTATCTCGGTGATCTGTGCTGCATCCGGCATGGTCTTTTCCATTCTGAAAGGAACGCCGGTCGGCTCGACCATTGTCGCCGCAGATGCAATTGCGTGGCTGCTGTTTTCAGCGGTTCATATGATCACCGGGAGGCATGCATGAAAAGAGCTTTGATGATCATTGCGGCAGTGCTGATCTGCGGATGTTCCGGCAGGAAGGAACAGCAGACAGCGGTTTCCTATGAAGTCCCTTCAAATACGCCGGTTGCGGAAGAACTGACGCCGGTGGAAGATATGCTGGTATCTGAGGAAGAGGCGCAGGAACTGATACAGCAGACGCCTGAGGCGGAAGAAACGGGAAAACCGCGCACGCCTGACGAACCGGATCTGAATCTGGCATTTATGAGCAGCACGGTGATTTACAGTGAGATCTACAACATGATGATGGAACCGGAAGATTACGCCGGAAAAACCATCCGTGTCCAGGGACTGTTTTCCACCGGCGACGGGAAAGACGGAGAACTGATCTTCGGCGTGATCGTACCGGATGCGACAGCATGCTGTGTGCAGGGGATTGAAATCCGCCGCGAAGGTGATTATGTCTGGCCGGATGATTATCCGGAAAACGGGGAACCGATTGTCGTGCAGGGCGTGCTCAGTTATGAAAAAGAAGAATATACTGCCTGGCTGGCGCTGGAAAACGCCGAGATCTGGCTGACAAATGAATAAATCTGTATACCTCAGGTTGTGCATCCGTATAGGATGATAAGCGAATCTATGATAAATTAGCGGGTGCGGAGGATATGAATGCTTCAGATTAAAGACATCTGCAAAGAATACCGTACCGGATCGCTGGTTCAGAAGGCATTGGATCATGTAAGCCTGAATCTGCGTGAAAATGAATTCGTGGCAATTCTCGGTCCCAGCGGATCGGGAAAGACGACGCTGCTGAATATCATCGGCGGCCTGGACCGCTATGACAGCGGTGATCTGGTCATCAACGGTATATCGACGAAGAAATACAAGGATCGTGACTGGGATTCCTACCGGAACCACACGATCGGTTTTGTGTTTCAGAGCTATAATCTGATCCCGCATCAGACCGTACTGGCAAATGTTGAACTGGCCCTGACCATCAGCGGCATCTCCGGCGCCGAGCGCAGACAGCGCGCATCCGAAGCACTGGAAAAAGTCGGACTCGGCGAACAGATGCACAAGAAGCCGACCCAGATGTCCGGCGGACAGATGCAGAGAGTCGCGATTGCCAGAGCGTTGGTCAATGATCCGGATATCCTGCTGGCAGATGAGCCGACCGGAGCACTGGATTCGGAAACCAGCGTTCAGGTCATGGACCTGCTCAAGGAAGTTGCCAGGGACCGTCTGGTTGTCATGGTGACGCATAATCCGGAACTTGCGGAGCAGTATGCGACCAGAATTGTCAACCTGAAGGACGGACACATTATCGGCGATTCGGATCCCCTGATCATAGACGAGGATATGCAGGAAGCGCCGGTGCACAGGAATATGGGGAAATCCTCCATGTCCTATTTCACTGCGCT
>SVBN01000024.1 GCA_015058875.1 Erysipelotrichaceae bacterium
TTCCATTCGCGATGCGGGAACCGTGCGGTATATCGTTAGGGCGGAAAATCCGAACTATATTACGGCACAGGCAGAAGGTGAACTGACAGTGACGCGCAAAGCCATCACTGTTCAGACGATGAATTCAGGCAAGACGTATGGTGAACCCGATCCTCAGCTGAGAGCGGCTGCGGAAGGTGTCGCGGAAGGCGACGAAATTACATACACGGTGTCCCGTGAAGCAGGAGAGGATGCCGGTACATATGCAATCTCTGCGGAAGGTGCAGCTGTTCAGGGCAGTTATGAGATTTCCTATAGCGGTGCAGAGTTTACGATTGTGCCTTCCGGCGTTCTGAGCGTACATGCGGGTGATGTGACGGCAGTCTATGACGGACAGCCCCACAGCATCAGCGCTTCGGCGGGCATTGCGGAAGGAACCGTCATTGAATACAGCACGGACGGTGAAACATGGGATGTGAATTCTCCTGTGCTTACCGATATCGGCGAGATGACCGTACAGATCCGTGCCGTCAACCGCAACTATGACACGGCACATACACAGGCAGTTCTGCGTGTGCTTCCGAAGAAAGCAGCCATTTCGGCAAGAAACAGCGGAAAGACATACGGCGACGACGATCCGGCTCTTACCGCATCCGCGGACGGCGTTCTGGAAGCGGATATGGCGGGTCTGAATTATGCGGTTTCCCGTGAAGCGGGAGAAACAGCCGGAACATATAAGATCAGCGTTTCCGGTGATGCACGGCAGGGCAATTATGAGATTGAATATGTGCCCGGTGTATTTACAATCGCAAAGGCGGACGGAATCGATCTGAGAGCGGAAGGGTATGACGGCGTCTATGACGGACAGAGCCATTCTGTCAGGGCAGAAGCCTCCGCGGAAGGAACGGAATTCCTTTACAGCCTTGATCAGGGCGTGACATGGAGCAGTGATGTTCCGTCGATCACAGATTACGGCCGGCAGGAAGTGCTCATCAGAGCGGAAAATCC
The DNA here is from genome assembly GCA_015058875.1 of Erysipelotrichaceae bacterium. Classification (GTDB taxonomy): domain Bacteria; phylum Bacillota_I; class Bacilli_A; order Erysipelotrichales; family Erysipelotrichaceae; genus Bulleidia. Next base: position 988 of record SVBN01000024.1, read on the forward strand.
GAATTACAATACAGCTTCCGTATCGGTGATTCTGAATATTTCACGCAGAAAGGCGGAAGTAAAAGCAAGGAATGCGGAAAAGACATACGGAGCGTCTGATCCGGAACTGACGGCGGATGTATCGGGAACCGTCGGTTCAGATCGTGTTGCCTATACGCTTTCCCGGACAGCCGGGGAACATGCGGGCAGCTATACGGTTGCCGTATCTGCGGAAGCAGTGCAGGGGAACTATGAGGTTGTCACTGTACCTGCTGTATTCACAATCCGTCCGGCTGCCGGACTGACAGTCAGCGCCGAAGGATATGAAGGCGTCTATGACGGAGAATTCCATACCCTGCGTGCGGAAACCAATATTCCTGATGGGACCGTACTGACATACAGCACAGATGGCGCAGTTTACTCGTCTGTCATGCCTTCTGTCAGGAATGCCGGTGAGATGCATGTGAACGTGCGGGCGGAAAATCCGGATTACGTGACAGCACAGACCTCCGTGATTCTCAGGGTAACACCGCGCAGGGCGGTTGTGAGAGCACTGGATGCGGAAAAGGTCTATGGACAGGCAGATCTTGCATTTGAAGCAGAGGAAGAAGGCATTCTGGAGGGTGACAGAATCAGTTATGTTCTGAGCCGGAAACCGGGAGAAGATGCCGGAACCTATGCGATTGAGATTTACGGCGAACAGCTGCAGGGGAACTACGAGACGGAATTCCATAATGGGACATTGACCGTGCTTCCTTCCGCTGCACTGACAATTACCGCAGCAGGATATGAGGGCATCTACGACGGCAATGAACATGCGGCTTCCGCATCTGCGTCCGTCAATGAGAGAACGGTGATTTCCTGGAGCACGGATGACGGAGCCACATGGAGTGAAACCGTTCCGTCGATCACGGGTGCCGGAGAACTCAATGTCTCCGTAAAGGCGGAAAATCCGAATTATGAAACAGTGACAGCGGAAACCACGCTGAAAGTAACGCCGAAGGCAGCGGTGATCACAGCCCGCAACGCTTCGAAAGTGTACGGGACGGAAGACCCGCAGCTGGAAGCGGATATCGAAGGAATTCTTGAAAAGGATTCCGGATCGGTGACATATGAAATCACAAGGGATTCCGGCGAGAATACCGGAAACTATGTGATCCGCGTCAGCGGAAATGACGGGACAGGAAATTACGCAATATCCTGTGTCCCTGCAGTCTTTACAATTACGAAGGGCAGTTTTGCGGTCTCTGCTGTTTCTGCGGAAAAGACCTATGACGGAGAACGGATCACAGGCGGCACAGCTTCGGAAATCCCGGAAGGAACAACTCTTTCCTGGAGTACGGATGAAGGAGAAACATGGAGCACTGAGATACCGTCTTTGCTTCATGCCGGATCACTGTCCTACAGTCTCAGAGCAGAAAATGATAATTACAATATCGCATATGCTTCGGGGAGCCTGACGGTTTCACCGCGCGTGATTATACTGCGCTCGGCATCGGCACAGAAGATGTATGACGGATCGCCTCTGGTGAACAGAAATGTCAGCACGGAAGGTGAGTTCGCGGGCGGCGAAGGCGTAACATGGACCTTCAGCGGCACAAGAACCGCTCCGGGTACTTCGCAGAATGTCTTTACCTATGCGTTCAACGAAGGAACGGATCCCGCGGACTACAGCATTTCCGTATCCTACGGAAGCCTGACGGTCACAAACCGCGATGCAAAATACGGCATTACGGTCCGCGGAGCGGATGCGTCAGTCCTGTACGACGGTACGGAACAGAAGGCGGAAGGCCTGGCAGCGTCAGTATTTGAGATTGAAGGCCACCGGTACACACTCAGCGGCATGAAAGCCGAAGCTTCGGCAGTCAATGCCGGTACTTATCCGGTTGTCGTCAGCGGTACGCCGGTGATCAGAGATGAAGAAGGCAATGATGTCACGGAACAGTTCGCAATCAGTACGGAGCCGGGAAGCTTTGTGATCCGGAAGCGTCAGGTAGTGCTGACCTCCGAATCTGCAGGCAGAACATATGACGGCAATCCGCTTACCACGGCGGCGCACAGAAACCAGGGCATCCTGATCGGAGGCGACGGGTTCGCGGACGGTGAAGGAGTCAATATTACCCTGAGCGGAAGCCGGATTATCCCGGGAACTTCAAAGAATACATTCGAATGGACGATGGCTGAAGGAACACTGGCGTCCAACTATGAAATCACGGCAGTGTATGGCGACCTGAGCGTACTGAGCAGGAATGCGGAGGACCGCTATCTGGCTGTGATTGAAGCCTCCGGCGGGGAAGCGGTTTACGATGGCGAAGAACATACGGTACAGGGTCTGGTCAGCGATTCGTTTGTGCTGAACGGACGGACCTATACCATCTCGGGCATCAGTGCTTCCGCATCCGGAACACATGCCGGAACATATGTCTCCGTACCGCAGGGAACCGCAGTGATTACGGATGAAGACGGAGAGGATGTCACCTCTGAATTCAACGTCGTGATAAAAGAAGGCACGCTGAATATTGCACCGAGAAACGTCACATTCACTTCCGCGTCACTGGAGAAGGAATATGACGGCATGCCGCTGCAGAGCGGAAATGTCGTGATTTCCGGAATGGGACTGGCAGGAAACGACGATGTGATGTTTGAGGTCACCGGAAGCCAGACACTCGCGGGCTCTTCGGCGAATGCATTCACATGGATTGCCGGAGAGGGTACGGATCTTGCCGATTATGTCATCACGCCGGTATACGGACGTCTGACTGTGACGGACAGGGAAAAACAGTTCGAAACCACGGTAAAAGCCACCGGCGGGACAGTCCTGTACGACGGCAGGCAGCACAGTGCCGGCGGTCTTGAAGGTCTGAAGTTCAGCCAGAACGGAATCTCCTACACGATTACCGGACTGAGCGCATCGGCTTCGGGTATGGATGCCGGAACCTATCCGGTGATCGTCAGCGGAACGCCTGTGATCCGGGATTCTGCCGGAAATGATGTCACGAAGCAGTTCGCGGTGCATTTCGAAAACAGCGAGCTGGTGATCCGTCCGAGAGCGGTCGTCATGACATCCGCATCCGCATCGGCGGAATACAACGGAAATCTGCTGAGAAAAGATCAGGTATCCATCAGCGGCGACGGCTTCGCAGGCGGTGAAGGCGCATCCTATGTATTCACCGGCGGACAGAGAACGGTCGGCGTATCGGAGAATACATTCGGATATGTGCTGAAAGACGGTACATCAGCTTCCAACTACAGCATCACGGTGCAGAACGGTACGCTTTCCGTTGTCAGCCGTGACACGAAATATACGGTTACCGTGACCGCAAACAGCGGAAGCGGCAAATACAACGGCATGTCGCAGACAGTCAGCGGCCTGCGTGAACAGTCATTCGTGATCGATGGAAACAGGTATTATCTGAGCGGAATGAGTGCGGAAGTTTCCGCGGTTCATGCCGGCAGATACACCGTGCCTGTCACAGGAACGGCAATGATCACCGATGAACAGGGCAATAATGTGACGGAACAGTTCGCGGTTCTGACCGAGAGCGGCACGCTGGAAATCACGAAGCGCAGCCTGGTGCTGACATCCATGAATGCCGCAAAGATGTATGACGGCAGACCGCTGCATACGAAGAATGAACCGGATCAGGGTGTCCGGATCTCCGGCGACGGACTTGCGGGAAGCGATACGATTGTCTTTGAAGCAACCGGATCCAGAACCGTAACCGGTGCTTCGGAGAATACATTCACTTACCGTCTGAACGGTACGCCGGGCGATTATACGGTTACCGAGGTATACGGGCAGCTGGAGGTCACCGACCGTCAGACGCTGTATGAAATCGATGCCAGAGCCCGCAGCGATGCATTCGCCTATGACGGAAAGGCCCATACGCTCGGCGGATTTGAAACACTGAAGTTTGAGGTGGACGGCTCTTCCTATACGCTCAGCGGAATTACCGCATCTGCCCGCGGGCAGGATGCCGGAACATATCCGGTCAGAATCAGCGGAACACCGGCTGTACTGGACGCGGAAGGAAATGACGTCAGCGGACAGTTCCATGTCAACCTGATTGACGGTGAGATGAAGATCACACCGAGAACGGTTGTCCTGACATCTGCGGACGGCGAAAAGGAATATGACGGAAGCGCGCTGCAGAACAGTGAAGTTGCTGTTTCCGGCGAAGGCTTCGCGGAAGGCGAAGGCGCATCCTTCCATGTCACCGGTTCGCAGACCGTTGCCGGCAGCTCTGAGAATACATTTACGTATACGCTGAATGACAATACAAAGGCGGATAACTACCGGATTGAAATGCATTACGGAACACTGAATGTGCTGAACCGGGCTGCGCAGTATCAGCTGACGGTCATGGCAAACAGTGCCAGAGTACGTTATGACGGCACGGAGCATACCGCCGGCGGACTGTTTGAAGATACATATATTGTGGAAGATCACAGCTATACAGTTTCCGGTCTGGAAGCGGAAGTGAAGGCAGTGCATGCCGGAACCTGCAGCATTCCGGTGACCGGTACGGCTAAAGTGACCGATGAAGAAGGCAATGATGTCACGGAGCAGTTTGCGGTAAGAACAGTTCCGGGAACACTCGTGATCGAGCCGAGATATGTCACGCTGCGGTCGGTATCGCTGGAAAAGACCTATGACGGCGATGCGCTGACGGCAGCGGACGAAGAGAATCAGGGTATCGTGATTGAAGGCGACGGATTTGCCGGAAATGACGGTGTGACAATCACCCTGAGCGGAACCAGAACGCTGACCGGCGAATCGGACAATACCTTCACGTATGCATTCAATGAAGGAACGCTGGAAAGCGACTATGTCATTGCGGCCCGGTACGGCAAACTGAAGATCACCGGAAGACCGGCAGAACAGCTGTACCAGGTTCATATCACGGCACAGAGCGGAGATGCGGTCTATGACGGCAGCGAACACAGAGTCTCCGGTCTGAACGGGACGGAAGTGCTGTTCAACGGCCACAGATATACCGTGACCGGACTGAGCGCCCAGGCTTCGGGTACCCATGCCGGAACATATGCTTCGGAAATCACCGGTGAAGCGCATGTGCTGAACGGTGCCGGAGAAGATGTGACGGATCAGTTCCTGATTACCGGTGAAGGCGGAACCCTGACCATTCATCCGAGGGATGTCATCCTGACATCGTCATCCGTATCGAAGGAATATGACGGCGAACCGCTGAGAAGTCCGGATGTATCTGTTTCCGGAAGCGGATTTGTGAATGGGGAAGGCGCTTCATTTGAAGTGACCGGCAGCCAGACGGTTGTCGGCAGCTCGCCGAATACATTTACATATACGCTGAATGAAGGCACGGATCCGGATGATTACCACATCATTACGGATACCGGAACGCTGCATGTCAGAAGCCGCGATACGAAATATGAAGTGGTCCTGACAGCCGGAAGCCTGAAGGCAAAGTACGACGGCAGTGAAAAGACCGTCGATACCGTGCAGGACAGCTTCCGGATCGGAAACAATGAATACCATGTCGAGGGCATTGAGGCGCATGCGTCCGCTGTTCATGCCGGGATCTATCCGGTCACGATCAGCGGAACGCCGAAGGTGACCGACAGTGAAGGCAACGACGTAACATCCCAGTTCATGCTGGTGATGCAGAACGGCACACTGGAAATTGAGAAGAGAAATCTGATCTTTGTGTCCGCGGATGCCGAGGCGCAGTACAGCGGTGATGAACTGAAGGCAGACCGTGTCACAGTCGGCGGAGAGGGCTTTGCGGAAGGCGAAGGCGCATCCTTCACGGTGACCGGCAGCCGGAGCCTCCCCGGTTTCAGCAGCAATACCTTCACCTATGAACTCAATGAAGGAACACGCGCATCCGATTACAATATCACCCTCAGAGAGGGAAGGCTGAGCATTACCAACCGTCAGGCACGCTACGCGATTGAAGTGCAGGCAAAGTCTGACAGCGTGCTCTATGACGGACAGATTCATACGCTCAGCGGTCTGGAGACGACCAGATTCGGCATCGGCAGTCAGGTTTACACCGTGACCGGACTTGAGGCACATGCATCGGCTCAGCATGCCGGTACATATGCCGTACAGGTGACCGGTACGCCGAAGGTACTGGACCGTCAGGGCAATGATGTGACGGATCAGTTCCGTGTCACATCCGCCGACGGACAGCTGACAATCCGTCAGAGAGCTCTGACGCTGCGCTCGGCGGATGATGAGGCGGTCTACACCGGCCGGCCGCTGAGAAATACAAATGTAACTGTCGGCGGCGACGGATTCGCAGGCGGAGAAGGAGCTTCCTTCCGCTTCACGGGTTCCCGCACGATCGTCGGCTCTTCGCAGAATACATTCACTTATGAACTCAACGGAAATACCAGAGCATCCGATTACAGCATCGTGACCGGATTCGGAACCCTGACTGTGACCGGCAGGCCTGAGGACGCATTGTATGAAGTGACCGTCCGCGGCGCATCCGGAAGTGCAATGTATGACGGAGGCACCCATTCCGCATACGGTATCCTGGTGAACGGAACGGCAGCGGAAAACGGCAGTGCGGCAGCGTTTACGGCGGGTGGAAACAGCTACACGCTGGAAGGCCTCAGCGCTTCCGCGGAAGCGGTCAATGCCGGAACCGTACCGGTACCGGTATACGGAAATCCTGCGGTTTATGACAGCGAAGGCAATGATGTGACTTCGCAGTTCCTGATCCGTACGGAAAGCGGAACGCTCACGATCTCAAAGCGTACAGTTATACTGACCTCCGGTTCCGCAAGCCATACCTATACCGGACAGCCGCTGAAGAATGAAACAATGAGCTTCGGCGGAGACGGATTTGCGTCCGGCGAAGGTGCACAGTATGTATTCCGTGCATCGAGAACCATTCCGGGCGAAACACTGAATGTATTCGATTACAAACTGAATGAGAATACTTCGGAAGGAAACTACATTATCACAAAAGAGTACGGAAAATTGACGGTTCTGAACCGTGACGCGAAGTATCTGGTAACCGTTACGGCAAAGAGCGGAGAGTATCTGTACGACGGACATGAAAAGACCGTAACCGGTCTGCTCAGCAGCGTCTTCGAGGTTGACGGCGCATATTACCGGATCTCCGGACTGAGCGCATCCGGTGAAGGAACCGGTGCCGGAGTATATCCGGTTACCGTAAGCGGAGCCGCGGTGATCACCGACAGCGAAGGCAATGACGTGACGGATCAGTTTGCCGTACAGAGCAATAACGGTACACTGACGATCCGGAAGCGCAGTCTGGTATTCACCTCCGCCAGCATCAGCGTGCCGTATGACGGCAATCCGGCAGAAGCACCGGAAGTTGAGGTGACAGGCGACGGATTCGCGGACGGCGAAGGTGCCGTATTCCATGTGAGCGGCCGCCGCACACTGCCCGGCTCGTCAGACAACACATTCACATATACCCTGACGGAAGGGACCGATCCCGACAACTATGAGATTGAAACCGTCTTCGGAAGGATCAGTGTTACGAACCGTGAGGCACTTTACGAAATTACCCTGACGGCAAACAGCGATACCGTGCTGTATGACGGACAGGTACATGAAGTCAGCGGATTCGAAACAACGGAATTCGAAATTGACGGACATACCTATACCGTGGAAGGCATTGAGGCAGGTGTTCAGGCATCTGCGGTAGGCATTCACAATACGGAAATTACCGGTACGCCGGTTGTCCGGGACAGCGAAGGCAATGACGTGACGGAACAGTTTGCTGTGACAGTTGAAAACGGAACACTGAACATTATCAATACCTACCTGCTCACCATCCGCTATGTGGATGAAGACGGTAATGACCTTGCCCGCCCGTATACCGGAAGGTATCAGGCAGGTGAGTCGTTCGGTCCGATCCGCTCACCGATGATTGCAGGCATGACGCCGTCGTATGAAGCGGTGGTCTCCGCCCGGACAGGCATGCCGGCAAGGGATACCGTCGTGGAAGTCATCTACACGGCCGAAACGGTTCCCGCACCGGAGATTCCGGAACCGGGACCGGAAGAGCCGGCACCCGGACCTCAGGTAACACCGCCTCAGACACAGCCGTCTCCATCCCCGTCTCCTGTACCGCAGCGTATCGAAGATCCGGAATATGAACGTACCGCTGTAGTTGCGGAAGACGACAGCGGCGGCGTAGTACTGATGGATATTGCCGAGGATGCAATACCTCTGGCGCCCGCACCGGCGGGGTACTGGGGACTGATCAACCTGATCAGTGCAATCGCAACGGTGATCCTCGGACTCGGCATGATCATCATGAACTTCTTCCGCAGAAAAGAAGATGAGGAAGAAGAGGACGAGGAAGCCGTGACGGAAGAGGAACGTGAAATCGAGGAAGAGCAGGAGAAAGAAGACAGACACAACTCACGCAGTGCGAAACTGCTGAGCATTCTTGCGACAATCATTTCACCGGTCATCTTCTTCCTGACCGAAGACATGACAAAGACCATGCGTCTGACGGACCGCTGGACATTCATCATGCTGGTGGTGCTTGTCATTCAGATTATCCTGGTCATCTGGATCTTCCGGATTCAGGGAGATGATGAGGAGGAAGAGGAAGAAGATCAGCTTCAGAATGCCTGAGACATCCTCTGAAATCCTCCGGCAGTAAATCATACAGAAGATACCCGCAGATCTGCGGGTATCTTTGCTTTCTGTCAGAAAATGCGTCAGTCTCCTGCCCAAAAAGATGGGGAAAGAAGAGCAGTACTCTGTGTAGTATTTGAATGTGGAGGCATGCATATGAAGTTTGATTGGGAATTTCTGAAGAATCAGGTATTTGAGGACAGTCTGCTGACCCAGAACAGATATCCTTCAAAAAACAATCTGCCGGCAAGTGCCATAAAGGCGCTGGAAGTACGGGAAGACGGTGCCGTGCTCCTGCGGATCGGTGCTCCGGAAGCCGGAGAGGTGAAGGTGGTCGCACAGTTCGGCACGCCGACGCCGGAAGGATACTGTCCCTGGGAAGACGAACCGGTATACGGGACAAAGGATGAGAACGGGATATTCACCGCTGTGATTCCCTGGGGAGAAACACATACCGGATCCAGATCGCTGAAGATTTATATTGACGGGACGCTGGTGATCTGGCCGTATCTGCCCACTGCATTCGGTTCCAACCGGATTCAGAATTTTATCGAAGTTCCGGATGAAGAGATGGCATTCTCCTATATTTACAATGTGCTGCACGGCGCAGTGATCTCTCAGCGTTTTCATTCTTCGGCAACGGGAAAAGAAGAACGCATGATGATCTATACGCCGCCGGGATATACAAAAAACAATGAGGATTATCCGGTACTGTACCTGCTGCATGGCGGCAGCGACAACGAAACCAGCTGGTTTGCCCGGAACCGTGTCAATGACATCATGGACAATCTGATTGCGGAAGGGAAATGCCGGCCGTTTATCATCTGTGCAATCAACGATATGTATACCTATGGGGAAGATTCCGCGGAACGCAGATGGGATCATGTGGACGGATGCACGGAAGATGTGCTGATCCATGACGCAATCCCGTTTATGGAAGAAAACTACCGGGTGCTCGCGGACAAATGGCACCGGGCCATCGGCGGACTGTCACTCGGCGCTCTGCAGGCATGCGATTACGGCTTCGGGCATCCGGAGCTGTTCGGGAATCTGGGATTTCTGACCAGCATTACCGAGCATGCGACATATCGGAACCTGCGGGGCAGACCGTGGAAGGAAGCACTGGCGCATCCTGAAGAAACCGCAAAGCAGTATAAAGTTCTTTTCTGCTCGGCAACACCGCAGGAAGATCATTTTGATTATTTTCTGAATGATCAAAAACTGATGAAGGAAGCAGGTCTGGAGGAACTGATGCCCGGTTATCATCGGGAAGTGCATCCGATGCGCCTGACCCGCTGGTGCAGCTGGAGGCTCGGATTCCGGCATTTTGCGGAAATGCTGTTCAGGGAAGAATCTGACGATTGACTAATTCCGAAAAAAGGGTATGATTTTCTGTGTTGAGGGAGTAACTGGCGCAAAAAGCGCAGGCAGATCGTCATCACGGAGAGTATCCCGGTCTGTCTTGAAATGGTGAGACTCATAAACAGCACTGACTGTGTATGAGGATCTGAATTCAGATAACGGAAGCACAGCAGATCTGCTGTGCTTTTTATGAGTAAGGAGAAAATAGAAAATGCTTGTCCCTGTATTATTGTTTCTGCTCGGTTTCCTGCTTCTGATCAAAGGCGGAGACTGGTTCGTTGACGGTGCGGTAGGCATCGCCCACAGATTTCATCTTCCGGAGCTGCTGATCGGTGCAACGGTTGTATCGATCGGTACAACCCTGCCGGAAGTCATGGTATCTTCCCAGGCAGCCCTGCAGCATAATGCCGGTATTTCCTACGGCAATGCGATCGGTTCCATTATCTGCAATACATCACTGATTGCGGCGATTACCATTGCCGCAAAACCGGGTCCGGTTTCCCGGAAATCGCTGATCCTGCCGAGCGGTGCATTCTTTATCGCGGCAGTGATCTATTCCCTGATTGCCTATACCTCGGGAGAGTTCACACGTCTGGAAGGAATCATGTTCCTGTGCATGTTCGTGCTTTATATGTATCTGTCTGTCCGGCAGATGAAAAACGGTGACGGTGCAGAAAGCAGTGAAGAAGAGGAAACAGACGGAAATGAATCCACAATGACAAAGGATCTCCTGCTTCTGGTAGTCGGTGCCGTTGCGATTGCCTTCGGCGCAAATCTGCTGGTCAATAACGGAACGCTGATTGCTGCGGCGCTCGGCGTACCGGATTCGGTCATCGGTCTGACCATGGTTGCCCTGGGTACATCCCTGCCGGAACTTGTTACGGCAATTACCTCGCTGATGAAGGGACACGGCGCATTGTCGCTGGGCAATGTCATCGGTGCGAACCTGTTCAATATCATTCTGGTATCCGGTATGGCAATTACGATTTCACCGTTTGCGGTGCCGGCGGAGAAAACACTGTTCGGAATCAATTCCTCACTGCTGGTGGATATCCCGGTGATGATGGGCGTGATGCTGTTAATGTGCGTACCGGCACTGAAGAATGAAAGGCTGTACCGGTGGCAGGGCATCCTGTTATTGTGCATCTATGCATGCTTTACCATCTATCAATTTGTTATCTGATCGGAAAACGGATTCTTAATGCTGAACTGCATGCTCAGAAGTGAGTGTGCAGTTTTATTGTGGTTTCATTTTTCTTTATATTCCCGGAAGTCCCTGACTTTCTGATTGAATTCAATGATCCTTTCATCTACTTCCTCTGCGGGAAGCTTTTTGTAGTAATCGATATCGTTCCGCTGTTCCGCTTCCTGGAAGTACCAGCATTTGTAGCGGACAATGTCCAGCATCTCCTGCAGTTCTGCAATCTGTGCTTCCAGACGCTTTTCCTGTTCTTTGAACATCAGATAACGTTCGTGGATACTGTCATTGCCCTGCATGAACAGCTCCATGAATTTCCGGATTTCCTTAATCGGCATACCGCCTTTTTTCAGACAGGTAATGGTATACAGCGGTTCGAAGTCTTCCTCCCGGAACAGCCGGGTTCCGGATTCACTGCGGTGAACAAAAGTGAGCAGACCTTCCTTGTCGTAATAGCGTATGGTATATGCACTGATGCCGGTGCGCTCGGCAACCTCGCCGATGGTGTAATATTTTTCGCTCATGTTTTCAGATTACCTCTTGCCTTAGACTATACTCTAACTTTTAAAATTATAATGTAAGAAAGACAGGAGGAGAATGTATGACACAGGCAAAAGCAGAAAGAGTGCAGATGAAAGCATCTGATTTTGAAACAATTGATCATACGGCTGTATACTGGCTCGGGAACGGCGGTGCAATGATCAATTCGAGGGGTACGATCATCCTGATTGATCCGCTTCTGAAGGGGTTTGACATGCCGATTTATACCGAAGCACCGGTACAGCCGGAAGAAATCCCGCATGCGGATGCGGTGCTGATCACGCATTGCGATAACGATCATTTTTCCAGGGATACGCTGCGGGATCTGAAAGGGAAGGTAAATGAATTCCATTCACCGCACTATGTGGCAGGACTGTTTGAAGAACTGGATATCCAGGCACAGGGGCATGATATTCATGACACATTTGCGGTTGGCGACTGCAGGATTACACTGACACCGGCAGATCATGCATGGCAGAATGAATCTCCGAAGCATTCCGTGAAACGCCATTGGGCAATGGAAGACTATTGCGGATACTGGATTGAAACACCGGACGGGAAAATATGGATGCCGGGTGACTCCAGACTGATGGAAGAGCAGCTGACCTATGACATGCCGGATCTGATCCTGATGGATATCTCCGACGGATCATGGCATATCGGACTGAAAGGCGTGGAGAAACTGGCGGAGACTTATTGCGAAAGCGTGCTGGTTCCGATCCACTGGGGCTGCGTCCGTTCCGACTGGAGAGAATTCAACGGTGATCCGGAAACTGTCCGGCAGATGATTGTGAATCCGGAACGCCTGAATACCGTACCGTGCGGAGAAGCAGTGAAGCTGAGGAGGGTGAAATGAGAACGATTGATTTTCATGCGCATCCGGTAACGGATGCCTTCCGTCAGGCAATGACGGATCTGAATATTGATGTACTTGCGGACGACGGTTTCCCGCTGCCGAAATGGAGTGCGGAAGATCATCTTGCATTCATGGATCAGGCAGGAATTGATTTTACCGTATTATCCACTCCGACACCGCATATCTATAATGGTGATCCCGTAAAAGCGGCACAGGCGGTACGTGCGGTCAATGAAGAGACGGCACAGATCGTAAAACAGCATCCCGACCGGTTTGCGTTTGCGGCCGCATTGCCGCTGCCGGCAATACAGGAATCCATTGCCGAAGCGGAATATGCACTGAGTGAACTGGGCGCTGCGGGAATCAAGGTACCGACCAATGCATTCGGAATGTATCTGGGCGATCCTTCCATGGATCCCGTTATGGAAGTGCTGAACAGGCACCGTGCGCTGGTGATCATCCATCCCTGCCGGGCAAAGGAACGTCCTGCCAATGTGATTACCGGCACGGTTGCGGCAATCTTTGAATATCCGACGGATACAACCAGAGCAGTAATCAATATGATTGCTCACCGCATTATGACCCGCTTCCCCGAGATCCGCTGGGTGGTACCGCACTGCGGATCCTTCCTGCCGTATATGCTGCAGAGATTTACCGGCGTATCCGGGATTCTTGCCGGTATGGGCATGATGGAAACGGTGGATGCGAAGGAAGAATTCAGCCGCCTGTACTTTGATATCGCCGGAGATCCGGAACCGGTCGGACTGAATATGCTGAGAATGGTCGCGGATGAGAGCCATATCGTCTTCGGAAGTGATTTCCCGCATTCCCCGGCACCGGTGATCCTGAAAAAGAAACAGCATTTCGATGTCAATCCGGAATATGATGGCATCAGGGAACGGATTTACAGCGCAAATGGAGAAACTCTGCTGAAAGGGGAATGACCATGAAGTATGTGAAACTCGGGAACAGTGATCTGAATGTATCACGGATCTGCCTTGGCTGCATGGGTTTCGGCAAACCGGAATCCGGCATGCATAAATGGACGCTGGATTATGACGAAACAAAACCGATCATCGATTATGCGCTGTCCCAGGGAATCAATTTCTTTGACACGGCGATGGCTTATCAGGGCGGCACAAGCGAAGAGTTTGTCGGCAGGGCAATCCGTGAGTCGGGAAAAAGTGATGAGACCGTAATTGCGACCAAATATACGCCTTCCATGGGAGCTGAAAACAGACGGGCATATCTCGAACAGTGCATCGATAATTCGCTGCAGCGTCTCGGAACGGATCACATTGATCTGTATATTATGCACAGCTGGGACTACAATACGCCGGTCAGGGAAACATTGGAGATTCTGAATGATGCTGTGAAGGCAGGAAAAATCCGTGCATTGGGAGTGTCCAACTGCTATGCATGGCAGCTGGCGAAGGCAAATATGCTGGCGAAAGAACTGGGACTGCAGGGATTTGTTTCCATCCAGTCACATTACAATCTGATTGCCAGAGAAGATGAACGTGAACTGGTGAAATACTGCCATGAGGACAATATAGCAATGACGCCGTACAGCGCTCTGGCGGCAGGCAGACTTTCAAAAAAGCCCGGAGAGACATCAAAGCGTCTGGAGCTCGATGCTTATGCAAAGGGGAAATATGATCTGAGTGCGGAGGCGGACCGACAGATTATTGATCGCGTGATGCAGCTGAGTGAATCAAAGAATGTATCCATGACGGAAATCTCGCTGGCATGGCTTCTGACAAAGGTGGAATCCCCGGTTGTCGGTGCAACAAAACAGCATCATATCGACGGCGCGGTGAAAGCTGTGGATCTGGTATTGAGCGAAGAAGAAATCAGATATCTGGAAGAGCCGTATACAGCTCATGAGATTGTCGGTGTTCTGGCACAGCGTCCCTGGATGAAACAGGCAGAATAATCATTCGGAAAGATAATATCAGACAGAGAAAAAGATCAGCCGGTGAAGCTGCGACAAACATCTTCCGGCTGATCTTTCATTTGTTTTATTAAGCGTGTTTCGGATAGTATCCGATCAGGATGTTCTTTTTGTTCAGAACGGTGTCTCTGTCGGACAGATAGGAGTCACCGGCTTCGATGACAAAGAGCTTTGCCTCACCGTTTCTGACTTTATAGACGGCCTCATCACTCAGACCGAAGACAGATGCGATGATATGGTCCGAGATTGTAAAGTAATACTGCCGGTTTTTATCTTCGTAGCTGAGTCCGACCTCCGTACCGGGGACGATGCCTTTGACGGAAAACTTTCCGGGATTCAGTGTATGCATGCCGAGAATACGCACGGAAGTGCGGCATTCTTCATCCTGATACTGTTCCCAGTCTGCGGAAGCTTCGGCGTGATAATCGAATTCATCGGCTGCGGATGATGGAAAGAATCTTTCTTTCAGCAGACTGTACAGAATCATAAGAGCACCGGTTCCGATCAGGACAAGTCCGATTTTGTCCGGTATGCTTTCGATAATCTTCATGATAATAAAGCAGCACAATGCCGCAATTCCTGCTCCGACAAAAGAGGCCGTCAGGAATCCGATGACAACAATCAGCGCTGCAATCAGGAACAGCAGAACCAGTGAAAATGTATTGCCTGCCTGCGGCGGGAATATTGTCAGAAATAATCCGAATACGGCAGTGATGATTCCGGCAATTACTGATCCGGATTTCAATACGTTCTGTTTTTCCATAGAAACCTCCGTCTGAAAAAGAATATATTCATTATGCGATGAAACGGCGGAAAATGGAACCGTGATTCTGACCCGGCGGCCGGTCAGATTGCTTTTCCGGGATCTGACTTCTGCGATATGATCATGGCACGGGGTGAATTGTTATGCTGAGAGAAAAACTGACAGTAAATCATGTGACATTGAATAATAGGATCGTGATGCCGCCGATGGCGACGGCAAAGTCCTCACCGGACGGGAAGATTACGGAAGACCTGATTGCTTACTATAAGGAAAGGGCGATTGCCGGTACCGGTCTGATTATCACCGAACACAGCTATATCTGTGATCAGGGGAAGGCCTCACCGAATCAGGTGTCGGTATCAAGAGACAGTGACGTGGAAGGATTGAAAAAGCTTGCGGATGCAGTGCATGCATGCAGTGACACAAAGATCATTGTGCAGATCAATCATGCCGGCAGCGGTGCGAAACCGGATGATCCGGAAATGAGAATCGTTTCTTCCAGTCCTGTACCGAAGCCGCGACGCAAGGATGCGCCGGTTCCGGAAGAGCTGACAGAAGAAGAGATCGCTGTCATTGTCCGGCAGTTTGCGGAGGCCGCGCGCAGGGTAAAAGAAGCAGGATTTGACGGCGTGGAGATCCACAGCGCTCACGGCTACCTGCTGAACCAGTTCTATTCCCCGATCACGAATCAGAGAAATGATGCATACGGCGGAAGTCTTGAAAACCGGATGCGCATTCACAAAGAAGTGCTGCATGCGGTACGGGAAGCCGTAGGAAATGATTTTCTGATCTGTGTGCGTCTCGGCGGTATTGATTATATGGAAGGCGGAAGCACGCTGTCCGATGCATGTGAAGCATCAAAACTGCTGGAAGCATATGGTGCGGATATGATTTCTCTTTCCGGCGGACTGACGGGATATATCAATCCGGATGATCATACGCCAGGATACTTCCGCGAAATGTCAAAGGCGGTAAAAAACAGTGTGAACATTCCGGTACTGCTGACCGGCGGAGTCACTTCCGGATTCGATGCGGAAAAGCTGCTGAAAGAAGGAGATGCGGATCTGATCGGTATCGGCAGAGCAATGCTCATTGATCCTGCATGGTCCGCAAATGCACTGCATGAAACGGATCTGTTTGAGGAAGTTACATACCGGGATGCGGACTTCAATGTCTTTAAAACAGTCAGGGAAGACTGGCTGATCCTGACGGCAGGAGAGAATCCGATGACCTGTTCCTGGGGACATATGGGATGTGTCTGGGGAAAAACATCGCTCTGGATTTATGTCAGACCGGACCGCTATACAAAGCAGTTTATGGATGAGAAAGGATACTTCTCCGTCTGCATTTTCAATGAAGCACAGCGGGAAAATCTGAAGTATGTCGGAACACAGTCCGGCAGGAATGAGGATAAGGTAAAGCATACCGGATGGACTGCAGTAAAGGATGAACATGGGATTCAATACTACGATGAGGCGGAGTATGTGTTCCTGTGCCGCAAGATCTATCATCAGGATTTTGTGCCGGAAGGATTTGATGCCCAGGAGATTATGAATAAGGTATATGCCAATGCGCCGATGCATACCGGATATGTCGGAGAGATTCTGAGAATACTGAAGAAAAAATAAGCAGATGAAAAGATGCAGGCAGACTGTGCTGCCAGCAGAGAAAGAACCCAAAATGGAAGCTTGAGATCATCAAATCTCAGGCTTTTTATGACTGTTCAAAAAGTTATTGAACATAGAGAAGATAATCGGTTCCGGGGAAAAGCAAATTCTGCTGTGAAAACGTGCGTTGTTAGATTAACATCCGCAAAATTGTAAAAAGTGCGGATAAAAATTGAAATGAAAGGAGCTGATGCAGATGAAAAACCGGACAGAATGCTTGGCAGAATATGGATCCGATTACATGATTCAGCAGAAGGTTAACTCGGGGGAGCTTTTTAAGATCGGCAAGGCAGTCTACTCAGAAGAAAAGGATGCTCCTGAACTTGCTGTGCTGGTGTTCATCTATAGTTATGTCTTTTTGGGAGAATGCCTGCTTTTAATTTGCCCATTGTTTCAGCCTCATCTTCCATACAATGGCAGAAGTCACTCAGATCAGAATTCCGCTGAGATGATCGATTTCGTGCTGGATAATCTGGGCGGTGTAGCCGGTATAAGTCTGTTTTTTCCTGTGAAAGGAAAGATCATCATATTCCACCGTAATGGTTGTGTACCGTGTGGTTTTTCTTGTGCCGCTTAAGGACAGACATCCTTCCTCCGTTTCATACGGGTCCTTCTTTACGGTGATGACCGGATTCAGCATGCACATGACGGCCGGGCCCGTGGAAAAAACGATGATCCTTTTGGATACACCGATCATATTTGCGGCCATGCCGACGCATTCATGGCGGTGCGCTTTCAGCGTATCGATCAGGTCCATGGCATGCGGCAGATCTTCTTTCTGCGCTTTGGATGAGGGTATGGAAAGGAAGAATGTGTCATGTATAATCTCTCTGTTCATAGCTGCTTCTCCTGTACCCGGTAAATACGGGTTTGTTACATATCTCCCGGAAAAAATCACGTCCGGAAAACGCATTTTGTGAGAATACTCTCAAAATCGTGCTTTCTTTCGAGGTGGACCGGAAGTACAATAGAGATAGTTTTTATATCAGTAAAATCATATCAGATTTACGAGGAGGATATTTTATGAGTACAGCCAAACTGCCGTGCAATGTGGATGTGGTCGCATTGGGCGAACTTTTAATTGACTTCACGGAAAACGGCGTTTCCGAACAGGGAAACCCGCTGCTGGAAGCGAATCCCGGAGGAGCCCCCTGCAATGTGCTGAGCATGCTTACCCGCTTCGGGAAAACTGTCGGCTTTATCGGCAAGGTCGGAAACGACGGATTCGGAAAGATGCTGAAAGGCGCCATCGCCGAGCAGGGCATCCTGACAGAAGGACTGTGCTTTGATAATGATGTGCATACGACACTGGCTCTTGTCCTGAAGCTGGAAAACGGCGACCGTGACTTCGCATTCTACCGCAAGCCGGGAGCGGATATGAATCTGCGTCCGGAAGAAGTTGATACGGATCTGATCCGCAGTGCGAGACTGTTCCATTTCGGATCTCTGTCCCTGACTGACGAGCCGGTCAGAAGCGCAACAAAGAAGGCACTGGAGACAGCGGAGGACGCAGGACTGATGATCTCGTTTGACCCGAATCTCAGAGAACCGCTGTGGGAAACAATGGATCAGGCGAAGGAACAGATTGACTTCGGCATGAAGCATGCCCATGTCCTCAAGATTTCCGATAATGAAATCACCTGGTTCACGGGTAAAGAGGACTATGAGGACGGTATCCGCTATCTGCAGGAAACCTATCCGAATCTGAAACTGATCTGCCTGTCCATGGGACCGGACGGCAGCCGTGCGTGCTTCGGCGATCTGAGAGTGGATGTTCCGGCATTCCTGCAGGAAAAGACCATTGAGACAACCGGTGCAGGCGACACATTCTGCGCATGCATGCTGAATACGGTTCTGGATAAGGGACTGGATGATCTGAGCGAAGATGATCTCAGGGAAATGCTGACAACAGCCAATGCGGCCGCTTCTCTTGTGACAACAAAGAAAGGCGCACTGCGCGTTATGCCGCAGCTGGATGAAGTAAAGGCATTTATTGCGGAAAGGACACAGGGATAAGGCATGATCAGACAGGAATGGGAAAGCACGTTTAAAAAACGTCTGGAAAAGAACTACGACGAGATGAAGAGACTTTATCTCGGTCTGTACCACAATGATGAGCATGCGTTCGATTATTTCTGCACCATGCTGCATGACTATTATGAGCAGCGTCCGGAACTTCTGAAGGAATGGGATGAGGCAAGAGAAGCGGTACCGGGATGGTTCCGCGGGAATGAAATGCTTGGCATGCTGATGTATGTCAACTGCTTCGGAGGCAATCTGAAGGGCGTTGCATCGCATCTGGATTATATCAAGGAAGTCGGCGTCAACTATCTGCATCTGATGCCGCTGCTGGAAAGCCCGAAGGGAAGAAGTGACGGCGGCTACGCTGTCTCTGATTTCCGCAAGGTACAGCCGGAACTCGGTACGATGGAAGATCTGGCTGAGCTGGCGGAAGAATGCCATACCAAGGGCATGAGCCTGTGTCTGGACTTTGTCATGAACCACACCAGTGAGGACCATGAATGGGCAAAGCGGGCAAGAGCAGGTGAGAAGGAATATCAGGACAGATACTTCTTCTATGATGACTGGACAGTACCGAAGGAATATGAAAAGACAGTTCCGCAGGTATTCCCCCAGACTGCACCGGGCAATTTCTCCTGGAATGAAGAGACGCATAAGGTTGTCATGACAACCTTCTACCCGTACCAGTGGGACCTGAACTATGCAAATCCTGTCGTATTCAATGATATGACAGCGAATATGCTGTATCTGTGCAACCACGGCGTGGATATTATCCGCCTGGATGCGGTTCCTTATATCTGGAAAGAGCTCGGCACATCCTGCCGCAATCTGCCGGAAGTCCATACTCTGGTCAGACTGATGCGTCTGGCGTCGGAAGTTGTCTGCCCCGGCACACTGCTTCTGGGTGAAGTGGTTATGGAACCTTCCAAGGTTGTTCCGTATTTCGGAAGTCTGGAAACACCGGAATGCCATATGCTGTACAACGTTACAACAATGGCAAGCACATGGCACACCGTTGCCACAAGAGATGTTCATCTGCTGAGACATCAGCTGGAAACCGTATTCGCACTGCCGAAGCAGTATACATTCCTCAACTATCTGAGATGTCATGATGATATCGGATGGGGACTGGATTATGACTATCTGAAGCAGTTCGGCATGGAAGAAGTCGCACATAAGAAGTATCTGAATGACTGCCTGACAGGCAAACTGCCGGGAAGCGAAAGCAGAGGCGAACTGTACAACGATGATCCGAAACTCGGTGATGCCCGTCTGGTCGGCATGACCGCATCCCTGACCGGTATTGAAGCTGCGGATTACGAGCAGAATGAATGGAAGATGGAGCGGGCAATCGACTTCGATGTCATGCTGCATGCATTCCTGCTCACACAGAGCGGTATTCCCGTGCTGTACAGCGGCGATGAAATCGGGCAGCTGAATGATTATACTTACCACAATGATCCGCTGAAGGCAGAAGACAGCCGTTACCTGCACAGAGGCGATCTGAACTGGGAACATGTCGCGATGCGCAATGATCCGAACACCCGTCAGGGCAAACTGTATCCGCGTCTGAAGCAGCTGCTTCAGATCCGTTCCAGATACGTCGTGTTTGAAAGCGATGCGGACACATGGATTGTAGAACCGTGGAATGATCATATTCTCGGCATCGGAAGATATTATGAAGGTGAAAAGCTGATTGCGCTGTTCAACTTCTCTGCCAATGAAGAGACTGCATGGATCGATGAGCAGGATGACTATGTCAATCTGCTGACCGGTGAGCCTGTCACAGCAAAGAACGTACAGATTCCTGCACAGAGCTTTGTCTGGCTGTATCATGCATTTGAAAATGCCAAGAAGAAAAGTACGCATGCACCAGTGCTGAAGCTGAAGAAGGAAAAGAAGCAGCCGGCAAAGAAGACGGAAAAGAAAGCCGCAAAACCGGCAGAGGAACCCGTAAAGAAGGCGCCTGAAGTTAAGCCGGAAGAGCTGACCGTAAGAGCTGTTATTACAAGAAAGATGCCGCTGAAAGGCGCTCCGGCAAGAAGCGAATCGCTGAGACTGAGAAGAGGAAGGAAGAGATGAGCAGAAAACTGATCTTTCTTGATATCGACGGAACACTGACGGAAGCAGGATCCAACGTTCCTCCGCAGAGTGCACAGGAAGCTGTCAGAAGAGCCAGGGAAAAAGGTAATCTGGTCTATCTGTGCACGGGAAGAAACATGGGCATGCTGAAGCCGGTGCTGGAATACGGATTCGACGGTGTTGTAGCGCTGGGCGGCGGATATGTGCAGTGCGGGGATGAAGTGATCTATGATCATCCGATGACCCGTGAACAGTTTGAAACCGCAATGGCTGTGCTGGAAAAGAACAACGTGTTCCGTACCATTGAGGCGAAAGATGCCACATACGGCGATGAGCATCTCGGGGATTTCCTGAAGAATACATCCGGAGGCAACTCGGAGATCGAACGCTGGCGCAAGGCACTCTCGCAGAGCCTCGGAATCAGACCGATCAGTGAATATGACGGCAGAGATATCTACAAAATTGTCATCATGTGCACTTCCGCATCCCAGCTGGAAGAGCCGAGGGCTCTTCTGGAAAAGGAATTCGAATTTGCAATTCAGGATGTGGCGGCGCATAACTGTCTGAACGGGGATCTGGTCAACCGGGCGTTTGATAAGGGAAAGGGCGTGCTCAGAGTCTGTGAGCATCTCGGCATCCCGGTGGAAGACACCTACGGATTCGGAGATTCCATGAATGATCTGGAAATGATCGAAACCGTGGCAACAAGCGTATGCATGGAAAACGGATCGGAAAAGCTGAAGGAGTTAAGCGATATCATTGCTCCTTCCGTGACCGATGACGGTCTTTACAAAGTATTTGAACAGCTTGAGCTGTTCTGATAAACTGCAGGCTTCATACCAAACGTTTACAATGCAGCACCCGATAAAAAACGGGGAGGAAAGGGGATTAAAATGGCATTGGATTACAGAAAATGCGCTGAAGAGATCGCTGCCAATATCGGCGGCGGCGAGAACGTCGTAAGCGCGGCACACTGTGCAACCAGACTGCGTCTTGTCATCGCTGACAACGGCAAGGTCAACAAAGAAGCACTGGACAACGTCGAAGGTGTTCAGGGCATGTTCGAATCAAACGGTCAGCTCCAGCTGATCATCGGCACCGGTACCGTCAACAAGGTATTTGACGAGTTCATCGCTGTTACAGGCGTACAGGCCGGTACAAAGGATGATGTCAAGGCTGCCGCAGCTGCCAAACAGCCGCTCTGGAAACAGATGCTGAAGACAATCGGCGACGTATTCGTACCGATTCTTCCGGCAATCGTAGCTTCCGGTCTGATGATGGGTCTTGTTGAAGCACTTGCAAAGATTCCGGGACTGGGATTCGGCGGTTCCGACTGGTTCGCATTCCTCGATACAGTCGCAAACACAGCATTCGCTTATCTGCCGGTTATCGTAGCTGTTTCTGCCGCAAGAGTATTCGGCGGAAATATCTTCCTCGGCGCAGTCATCGGTCTTCTGATGATTCACTCCGCATTCCTGAACGGATGGAATGTTGCCAATACCGAAGCAATCAATGCATTCTTCGGTGTAACTGACGGCATCATTCCGAAGTGGCATCTGCTTGGCAATATTATTACCATCCAGAGATCCGGTTATCAGGGGCACGTCATTCCGGTTATCATTGCCGTATTCATTATGTGCAAAGTCGAAAAGTGGCTGCACCAGCATGTACCGGAAATGATCGACCTGTTCGTTACACCGCTGACAACTGTTCTGGTTACAGCTCTTGCGACACTGTGGATCGTCGGCCCGATCTTCTCCACACTGGAAACATGGGTTCTTGCAGGTGCAAAGATTCTCGTACGCAATCCGCTCGGTGCATGCGCAATGGGTGCGCTGTATCCGGCTACCGTCGTTATGGGTCTGCATCATATGTACAACGTTATCGAAGCAGGTATGCTTGCTGAGAGCGGACTGAACACCTGGATGCCGATCGCTTCCGCAGCAAACTTCGCACAGTTCGGTGCCTGCCTTGCTGTAGGTCTGAAGGTTAAGAATGCCAAGACAAAGGCAGTCGCGGTTCCTTCTTCCCTGTCCGCAGCTCTCGGTATCACAGAACCGGCTATCTTCGGTGTCAACATGCGTTTCTTCAAGCCGTTCGTTGCCGGTATGATCGGCGGAGCAGTCGGTTCACTCGTAGCAGCTCTGTTCGGATTCGGCGCTACAGCATACGGCGTAACCGGTATCCCTGGCTATCTGACAGTTTCCAACCCGCTGCAGTATACAATCGTTCTGGCAATTGCCGGCGGTATTGCATTCGTTCTGACAACCATGTTCTGGCATGAGGAAGTTCCTGAGACAAAGGCAGCTCCTGCACCGGCACCTGCCGAAGAACCTGCACCTGCACCGGCACCTGTCGCAGCAGCTCCTGCAGCAGCTGATACAGCCGTTCCGACAGAAGTCGCAATGACAGCTGAAAAGACAGTTGAAAGCACAATTCTGCAGCCTGTCGCAGGTAAGCTGATCCCTGCATCCGAAATTCCTGATCCGGTATTTGCCGGCGAAGCAATGGGACCGAGCGTCGGTATCCAGCCGGAAGGTGAATTCGTATATGCACCGTTCGACGGTACAGTTGCAATGCTGTTCCCGACAAAGCACGCTGTCGGTCTGATGTCCGACTCCGGTGTTGAAATCCTGATCCATGTCGGTGTTGACACCGTATCCATGGACGGCGACGGATTCGAAGCATTTGTTGAACAGGGCCAGGCTGTCAAGGCAGGCGACAAGCTGCTGCACTTCGACCGTGCAAAGATCGCAGCTGCGAACCATCCTGATACAGTCATCGTTGTTGTTACCAACAGCTTCGATCTGACAAACGTCAAGAAAGCAGTTTAATCCATGATTGAACTTCAGATTACCGTAAAGGATCCTCAGGGAATCCATGCACGTCCGGCAGGCAGAATCACTTCCGCACTGCTTGGCTATGAGAGCTTTGTAACACTCTGGAAGGGTGAGAAAGACTATGATGTCAAAAAGCTTCTCAGCTTCATGGGTTCGGAACTGAAATGCGGAGAACAGGTCGTGATCCGTGTGGAAGGACCAGATGAGGAAAAATGCGCTGAAGCTGTAAAGCAGCTGTTTGACGAAAATCTGTAATGCAGAGGGCATGTGCGATTGGCACATGCCTTTCGTTTACCCGGTTGCATGTCGTCCGGCATGGGTGAAATGCAGTATAATACACCGGAAGAGGATATGAATATGAGTGAAGTGAAGCTGCTGGTATTGGATCTGGACGGAACATTGCTGAATGGGAAAAAGCAGATCAGTGAACGGAACAGGGAAGTTTTATTGAAAGCACAGAATGAAAAAAGCCTGCGGATCGCGATCGGATCGGGCAGGGATTATGACTATGCGAAAAAAGTATCTGAACCGCTGGAACTGGACAGCCATAAGGGCTTCCTCATCTGCAACAACGGGCAGAAGGTATATGACTGTGAGACACAGACAATGAATGAGATCCGCAGGATTACCCATACCGGCGGAAGGATTGCCATGTCTTATGCCGAACTGAACAGTCTGGAAATCAGAGGATCCATCGGTACCGAAAAGTATTTCCATAACTGTCATGAAGGAAAGGGAAAGAACGGGGAAGAAGATCTCGGATACAATCCGGATACCGGATTCTTCGATACGGATCAGGATTTTGACAAGATTGTTATCTTTACATCTGAGAAATACAGTCTGGATGATGATCACCGGGTGGTGGAAGAACTGAGAGGACTTCTCGGAGAACATGATGATGTAACGCTGGTAGCACCGCATGTAGTGGATCTTGTGGCGAAGGGCGTGGACAAAACTTCCGGAATCGAATGGATTGCAGAGCATTATGGCTTCGAGAAGGAAGAAATCCTGGTGATGGGTGACGGGGAGAATGATCTTCCTGCCGCATTGAAATATCCGTTCTCTGCTATGGCCAACAGCATGGATTCCGTTCTGAAGGCGGCTTCCCGGGTGACGCTCTCCAATGAGGAAGACGGTGTTGCATATGAAGTGGAACGTTCCGTACTGAAAACTGCGGAGTGAGCGCTATAATTGTCTCAGAGAAGGCAGGTAAAATAATTATGGACGCAAAACTGGAACAGAAAGCAGCGGAAGTCATTCAGAAAATTCAGAATGATCCCGAACTGCAGAAAGAATTCGCGGCAGCTCCGGCAAAGACAATTGAAAAACTCGCCGGCATCAACATTCCCGACTTCATGGAACCGATGATTGAAAAGGTCATCCGTGAACAGATTGCCAAAGGTGCGGATGCCGCAGATCCGATGGAACTGGTCCGCAAGTTCCTGAAATAGGCACATGAAAACACTATTCTCCGGAGAGTAGTGTTTTTTATGATCATCAGATGATGCATCGGATCAGAGTACTGCACAACTGAAAAATGCCGCAAAACAGACACTTATGCGCATCAATGAAAGCGGCTTTGTGAATACAGCGGATACTTGAAGAATAAATGCTCATGAACGATCGATCAGAATTAAATGCGGATCATTCATCTGCATCAGTTCATCGGTGAAGCCGGATTTGCTTGCAAGCAGGTAATATATTTCACGATCATCAGCGGGGATAAAAGCGGTTTTAAGCTTCAGATCATCAAGAATACCGATTCCGACTTCTTTCTCACGATATTTGCATTCACCGGCAATCAGGTGCTGCCGGTCCAGAGCAAGTACGTCAATCTCGGTTTCATACCATTTCCCATTCTGCTGAACATTCCCCCACCATTTGCCGGTGATCTGAGGCATGAAAGGGATCCTTCCGGAAACAGCATATCGATACAGATTGTTTCGGATGATTTCTTCATACATAAAGCCAAGATATTCATGATACCCATTGGTTAATATGAATTTTTTTGATTCCGGACCGATCGAAGTGATCATTGAAATGTTCGGTTCGATAAATGCGTAATGAAACCGGAAGAACAGGTCAGAGATGCAATAGCGCACTTCGTTCTTTTTCTGTGACAGAGGGTTGCGGACCGTGCTGATGATTTCCAGATCTGCAAGTTTGTTCAGGTAAGGGTATATGTTGCGTGTGTCGATTCTGCCTTTTTTTGCGATGGCAGATGCATCTTTTTCTCCTGTTCCCAGAGCACGAAGTATCGTCGTGTATGTTGTGATGTCCCGCAATTCCTGCATCAGAATGTTTCCTGTTTCCTGAATCAGCCGTCCGTTATTGGAAAACAGAAGATGATCTGCGGCATCTTCCGGATTGGCATAGCCCAGGAAAAAATTCACATATTGAGCAACGCCGCCCGTCATTGCATATACATTTACCGCTGACTCATAATCCAGATACAGCCGGCATATTTCATCAAAGGTGAAAGGAACAACTTTCAGTATTTCATCAAATCGCCCGTACAGCGGAGCCTGTTCATCATGAATCTGATGTTTCATGAAAGACAGACTTGAGCCCATCAGTATTAATTTGATTTTATTCAGCCCATGGTCAATGATCCATTGAAACTCAAAAGGCACATTTTCGTTTTTTCTTGCCAGGAAAGGAAACTCATCGATAATGATCACCAAAGGATTATGCTCTACTTTCGAAAGATAAGTGAAAACATCTTTAAATGATGAAAAGGTCATGATCATCTCATCGCTCAATGATCCGGACAGAGTTCTTTTAAAATCTTCCAGTGCAATATTGTAATCATATCCGAACACCTGAAAGTAGACTGCATTTTCTGCGGAATGTACATACTGAAGAACAAGTTCTGTTTTTCCGACCCTTCTCCGTCCGTAGATTGCCATTGCCTTTTCGATGTCAGATTGTGAAAATTCTCTGATTTTCGCCAGTTCATCTTCCCGGAAATAAAACATACAGATCACCTCTGATTTGAGTATATCATAAAATCGTATTTAAATACGTCGTATTTAGATTCGTCGTATTTAAATACGATTGGTGGATATCTGCGGATTGTTCAGGAAATTACAGGCCGCAGAAGTGCAGTCCGTATTCTTCACCAATGATTGTAATGTACTCTGTCTTCTTCAAACTCCGGTCTGTCCGGTTTTCCGGATTCCAGTTCGGAAGGATCTGAAGGATAACCGAACGCAATCAGAGAGTGCGGAACGATTGTTTCGGGCAGCTGGAACAGTTCCTTCTGACGCTCGACACGGTCCATCTGCGGCCATGTGCCAAGCCACACGCTTCCGATCCCGAGTTCATGTGCAGCCAGAATCATGTTTTCGCAGGCAATGGAGGTATCCACGACACTGTAGTCCTTTGCTCTGGAGAAGGCACGTTCCATGTCTCCGCAGACCAGGATTCCCATTGCGGCCTGTTTCAGACACTGGGCCGGCCTGCCGTTGGCATCTGCAGTTTTCTCCAGAAGCTCCTTATCTGTAATGACAATAAAAGCCCAGTCTCTGGCATTGACGCATGTCGGGCCTGCCATGCCTGCTTTCAGTATGGTACGGATATCTTCATCGGAGATAGGCTGATCGGTAAATGAGCGGATGCTGCGGCGCTTCATAATGGTTTCAATTGTATTCATATCGTTTCCTTCTTTCTGTTTCCGGTAATATCATATCTGTTTTTTTGCTCTGCTTTCTTTCGAAGTTTGAGTCAGATGTGTACAATGAATGAAAACAAGTGAGGACATTTATGGACGAAGAACTGCTGGAAACAGAGTCTCATGGACTGGAAATAACAAGTGCCGTACTGCATGTACTGGATGGGAATCATCACAATCTGATTTATTCGGAAGAAACACTGGATCTGGAGGAACCGACGGTCAGTGCCTATGTCACAAGACACATCTCAAGGATGAGAAAGGATATCCGTTTATCTCCTGGGACATTCAATGAAGGAAGTTCTTTCCGGGAGCTTGCCGGAAAATACTTTCATCATGAGTTATCACTGATTGAATTCTCTCATCAGGCACTGGAATCATTCGGTACTTATCTTTCCGAAGAGGAACCGGGATCATTTGATGTGCTGTTTGCGGATTACCGCTTTGATGATGTGCCTTATATCGGGATTCTTCTTCTGGAAGGAAAACCTGCTGTAACACATATGACCGATGTCACGGAAAACGGCATCATTAATACAATCAGCGCCGGAAGCGCCGTGCTGCCGCCGTCGACTGCGAAGCTTCATTCCTTTGCGGTTGTGAACCTGCTCAGTTATGAGATCGAGTATGTGGACGATACAAAGTGGAATCACGGAATATCGGTGATCAATGAGAAGATTCTGGACAGCACCGGCGGAATCTCAAAGAAAGAGATTGTCGAAACGGTCAAGATGATTACCGAGGAAGTCGCGGAAGAATATGAAGAAAGTCCGGTGATCCTGATGTCAAAGGTAAAGAACTACATTGCTTCAAATGTCAGCGAAGGACTGCCGGTCAGCACATCGGAACTGGCGGAAGAAGTATTTGATGCCAGGCCGGAAATGAAGCAGGCGTTCCTGAAGCGTACGGAAGAACATCAGCTTCCGGAAGAAACGGAACTGCCGAAGGCATCGGTTTCCAGAACAATGAGATATCAGAGAATCCGTACGGATACAGGCATTGAACTGGTTTTTCCGACTGAATATTTTGCAAATACGCAGTATATTGAATTTGTGAATCATCCGGATGGGACAATTTCCATTGAGATCCGGAATATCGGCCGCATCAGCAACCGCTAATTAAGGAGGAATACAAATAATGACACAATTCTATGAACAGGTCAGAGATCGTCTGATCCGCTATGCAAAAGTAGACACACAGTCCAGCAATCATTCCGATACCGTACCGACAACAATGAAGCAGTTTGATCTTGCCCGCATGCTGGAAGCCGAACTGAAGGAGATCGGTGCATCTGATGTGTGGCTGGATGAAAAGTGCTGCGTGGTATACGGGAAGATCCCTTCCAATATGGATCATGAAGTAAAGGCACTGGGACTGGTTGCCCACATGGATACGGCGCCGGACGCATCCGGAACGGATGTAAAGCCCTGGGTGCTGGAAAACTATCAGGGACAGGATATCGTTCTGAATGAAGCACAGCAGATAGTCATGAAGGTATCCGACTTCCCGAATCTGAACAATTATATCGGGCAGGATCTGGTGCTGACAGACGGCACGACGCTGCTGGGCGGAGATGACAAGGCGTCCATATCTGCCATCATGACCATGGCGGAGTATCTGATCGCTCATCCGGAAATCCCGCATGGAGACATCTGCCTGGCATTTACACCGGATGAAGAGGTCGGCGGTCTGGCAAGAGATCTGGATCTGCAGAGATTCGGATCACCGACAGCCTATACGCTGGACGGGGATTATCTCGGATACTATGAGGATGAAACATTCAATGCCAGTGCCGCTAAAGTGACCATTACCGGAAGAAGTGTGCATACCGGTACTGCCAAGGGCATTATGATCAATTCCGTGGATATCGGCGCTGAATTCATGGGGATGCTGCCGGCGTTTGAAAAGCCGCAGTTTACCGACGGCAGGGAAGGTTTCTATCATGTGGTATCCTTCAACGGCAGCTGTGAACATACGGAACTGTCCATGATTATCCGTGATCACAGTGCCGTGGAATTTGAAAACAGGGAGAATTACCTGAGAAAGATCACGGATGAGCTGAACCGGAAATACGGGGAGGGCATTGTAACACTGGAGATCAAAGAGACATACCGTTCCATGAAGGAAGTGGTGGATCAGGTGCCTTGGCTGGTGGAATACCTGGTACAGGCAATCAGAGACTGCGGTGTGGAACCGCAGAATCTGGCATTCCGCGGCGGAACCGACGGCTCCGCACTTTCCCACAGAGGACTGCCGTGTCCGAATCTGAGTGCCGGATATGAAAATGCACACGGAAGATTTGAATATGTTCCGATCCAGAGCATGGAAAAGAACGTAGAGATTCTGCTGAGACTTGTCGAAATCTATGCTTCAGCGCTTTAAGTGTTTTGCCTGTGTGTTTCTGGCATGCACGATGTTATGCGGCTGTAAAAAGGCTCCGGAAGATACTATGGATACATATACGATCTTTGTCGGTACCGATCTGCATTATATTTCCCCGGAAATAACAGACTATGGTCCGCTGTTCATGCAGGTGGTAAGCAATGCGGACGGGAAACTGACGGAGCATACGGAAGAAATTGCAGAGGAGTTTGTTGAAACAGCACTGAGAGAACATCCGGATGCAGTGATTCTGACCGGTGATCTCACTTTTAATGGTGAAAAAAAGAGCCTGGAGGATCTGGCAGAGAAACTGAATCGCCTGGAAGATGCCGGCATTGAAGTGCTTGTGATCTCAGGCAATCACGATATTGCCTATCCCCAGGCAAGAAGGTTTGAAGGCAATACCGTATTCCCGACAGAAATAATCACACAGAAAGACTTTGCGGAAATCATGTCTGAATACGGTTTCCGTGATGCATTGTCTGTTGATGATTCAAGTAATTCCTATGTGTATGCATTGAATGAGAATCTGTGGATTCTGGCACTTGATGCCAATACGGAACAGGAACCGGGATCCATTACAGTTTCCACTCTGCAGTGGGCGGAAGAACAGCTGAAGCAGGCGAAGGAAAAGAATGTCCATGTCATTTCCATTACCCATCAGAATGTACTTCCCCAGAATGATCTTCTGTATACGGGATATGTCATCAATAATAATGAACAGGTTGTATCTGTATTGGAAAAAGGAGGCGTGACGCTGAATCTCAGCGGCCATTCCCATATCCAGCATACTGCCAGGGATGAAGTCCTGACGGATATCTGTACGGAAGCTATGTCTGTCTATCCGCTGCGATACGGTGTCATCAAGATCAGCGGGAACTCCTGGAATTATGAGCGTGCACATCTGGATATCCTGCAGGATGAGGCCAGAGAACGCTTTACCCACCGCACCGAAGAACAGATCCGGGCACTGCTGGAAGAACGGGATATTTCCGAAGCAGACCGGGAAGAAATGGTATCCTTTGCGGTGAATATGAATGTGATGAACTTCTGCGATGATATTGATCCGGATACCCATTACCGGAATCTGAAAGGGTGGAAGCTCTGGGAAGATTATGGGAAAGATACATTCTGGTATTACTACTTTGATACTATGACAAAAGGAGACGGATCATGAAACCTTATGTGATATACCATATGACAGCTTCTATTGACGGAAGAATCACCGGACCATGGATGAGAAATGAAGGTCAGAGAGAAATCGAAGAATATTACTATGAAGTAAACAGAGCGTATCAGGCAGATGCCTATATGTGCGGCAGAGTGACCATGCAGGGCAGTTTTGCCGGAACGGATGTCCCGGATACGTCTCCTTATCAGGATCTGCATTTTGATCGGGAAGACTATATTGCGGACGCAGATCATGGCTACTTTGCTGTATCCGTGGATACTCATGGCAGAGTGAACTGGCAGGATTCCTGTATCCATGATTCTGATCCGGGATATGACAATGCGCATATTATCGAGATCCTCTGCGAATCGGTATCCGATGCATATCTCGGTTTTCTGAGAGACAGGAAAATCTCCTATCTGTTCTGCGGGAAGGAAACACTGGATGAAGAGATGATGCTGGAGAAACTGAACCGGTATTTCCATATACGTAAGCTGATGAATGAAGGCGGTGCTGTACTGGGCGGAAGCTTTGCGAAAAAACATCTGATCGATGAACTGAGCATTGTTGTCTCACCGGTACTGGCTGGCGGAACAGACAGCACCCTGGTATCGGATGTAATGATGACAGATCCAGAGTTCTGGAAGCTGGAAAGCGCAGAACCGTTCGGACAGGGCGGTGTGCATCTGGTATATAAAAGGAAACAGCAATAATACTGCAGAAATCATATAATCACGGCAGCTGCTGATCCGGATGAGAAAGCAGCTGCTTTTTAAAACCCTTGAAGCAGAGAAAAGATGAGAAAAGTGCACCGGAAAAGGCATTTTCTCATCTTGATTGCTGTGTGCATCGGTAAGTGATATTGCGGCGGTTCATTCGCCGCACGGAGTACTAATAGCTGCTACCTCAGTTTTTCAATTAATGCTTCCTGAAGTACTCGTGAAACATTCAGCCCGGCTGCGTCAGCCTTTTCATTCAGCCATGCCGGCAGGCTGACATTTCGCCGGACTGAACGCGTATTCAGTTTGTGCTGGTACTCGATTGTGTCGATGTCTACCAGAGTCAGAAAACCATCCGAAAATGCAAAATCTTCCTCATCTGCTTTTTCTTTCGCTGTTTTCATGGCCTGATCAGTGTCTGACGGTTCCGGCAGTTCGTGATTCAGACTGTGTGTTCCGAGAAGATCTCTTGCCATCTCCACGGCTTCATAAAGATCTTTTCCTTGTGTCATGGCATCAATATCAGGAATATATGCAAGATACATGTCATGATCGTGTTTGATAAATACCGGATAAACTCCTCTCATATGCCTCTCCTTTGCCTGTTTGTCTTCAATTGATTTTTCATATGCTGGAGTACCGACAGAAAGTGTATTGTTATAACCTGTACTTTCTGACGATTAACTTTGCAAGTCTTTCGTTAATTTCGGCATGCCGCGGGATTTCAATTGTCTCATTCCCTCGTTTATATACATCATGATTACCGCCGTGCCGATCAAATCTGAAACCTGCTTTAATCAACAGTTTGATTAAATCGCGCTGCTTCATTGGATGAACCTCCGTACTTATAATATACACAATAATTACACAAATCACAATTGGTATACACAATAAATGTGTATCGAGTGATGTGCGGCAGTTTTCGACTTTTGTCTGCCCTGCAGGTGGATATTTATAATCATTATTCAGGCAAAGGTTTCCTGATTTGCTATGCGGAGAGTTACTGATCGAATTTACAGTAAAAGTAAAATAGTTCTGCCGTAATTGAGAATACAGCAGTCTGTATTCTCATTGCGGCATTAAGACGTCTTGAACTGCCAGCTGACAGCGGAGGCCTGTCAGTTCTCAGGTGAATGTGATAGAATAGCAAAGAGGCTGAGAATATGAGTTCTTTTTCGTCGTTAATCAGAAAAAACAGGGAACTGAGTTTGTTCCTTCTGGATACATTTACGATTGTCCTTGCATATATACTGGGGTTTCTTTTCCGCTTTATTGATCCTGTAGAAAACATAGCACTTTACAGCAGATATTTCATGAAGATGGTTGTTACCATGCCGGTGGTGCTGCTGATCAACTATGTTTTCTTTTATCTTCTGAAAATTAACCGGTCTCTCTGGAAGTATACGGGAATTGATGAAGTTGCCAGAATCGGTTTTGCGACGGTAGCTGCGAATCTGATCTGGTTTCTGATTGTTTCATATTATCCCGTCAAACCGTATATCCGGTCAGTACCGATTATCGGCATGCTGATGCAGTTGTTGCTGATGCTGGGAATCAGGTTTGCCTACCGGGCATATCGGAACCGGTATCTGCTTAGTCAAAAACATCATACCGCTGTCATTATCGGAGCCGGCAGTGCCGGAGCCCTGCTGTACCGGGATATCCTGACAAATGATCAGATCGACGCGAATGTCATCGGATATATCGATGATAATCCGGGACTGACCGGGAAAAGAATCAACGGTGTTCCGGTGCTTGGCAGAGTGCAGGATATCACAGAAATATTGAAAAATCATCATATCGATGTGGTCTATATCGCAATACCAAGTGCATCCAAGAAGAGAATTGCTGAGATCGTGGATACCTGTTCGGCAGCCGGTCTGCGTACGCAGATCATGGACTACCGGGTCAAGGAAAATCTGCAGGAAGTATCTTCCCTGCGTGAAGTGTCGGTAGAGGATCTTCTCGGCAGAGAAGAGGTGCATCTGGATACAGATGCGATCTCCGGATATCTGAAGGATAAAGTCGTTATGGTAACGGGCGGAGGCGGCAGTATCGGCTCGGAACTGTGCCGTCAGATCCTGAAATACAAGCCGGTGAAACTGATTGTCTATGATATTTATGAGAACAATATGTATCAGCTCCAGCAGGAAATTCTGATGCATAACCGCAAGACCCATGAATATGAAGATACGGAAGTGATCTGCCGGATCGGTTCTGTCCGTGACAGCGTCCGTCTGGATGAAATTCTGGATGAATTCCATGTCAATGTTGTCTTCCATGCGGCAGCTCATAAGCATGTGCCTCTGGTAGAGGATTCCCCGAAAGAAGCGGTCAAGAACAATGTCTTCGGTACCTGGAATACACTGCATGCATGCATTGCACATAAAGTGGAGCGCTTTATCCTGATTTCCACGGATAAGGCAGTCAATCCGACCAATGCCATGGGGGCAACAAAGCGTCTGACGGAACTGATCATTCAGGCATCCAGAGACAACGGCGTCACCAGGCTCGGTGCTGTACGCTTCGGCAATGTGCTTGGTTCCAACGGATCAGTAATCCCGCTGTTCCGTGAGGAGATCCTGCAGGGCGGGCCGGTAACGGTGACCGATCCGAATATCGAACGCTATTTCATGACGATACCGGAAGCCGCAAGTCTGGTTCTGCAGGCAGGAGCCTATGCGGATCAGGGAGATATCTTTGTCCTGGATATGGGAACAAGGGTCAAGATTCTGAAACTCGCAGAAAATATGATTACTTTATCCGGATATAAACCGTATGAAGATATCGATATCGAATTCATCGGCTTAAGACCCGGTGAAAAGATGTTTGAAGAAATCAGTCTGGGAAATGAAAAACGCTACAAGACCGCCAGCAACCGTGTCTTTGTCAATGAGCCGATGAATATCGACAGCAATCATTTCTTCTCAGAACTGAAAGCACTCAGAGACCGGATTGATACGGACAGTGATGAAGCAATTCATGCAGAACTGTTCCGGCTGATTGAGGAATACAAATAAGGAGATCCGTTATGGAAATCAAACCGTTTGAAAAGAAGATCTGGCTTTCTTCTCCGACAATGCACGGGGAAGAAGCGAAATATATGATGGAAGCCTATGAGACCAACTGGATGAGCACGGTCGGAAAGAATCTCAATGAGATAGAAGATCAGCTGGCTTCCTATATCGGTGTGAAGTATGCGGTCGCATTAAGCGCAGGCACTGCCGCACTGCATCTGGCTACAAAGCTGGCCGGGGAGAAGCTTTACGGCAGACCGAGACCGAATCAGGGCACACTGCAGGGGAAACGGGTATTTGCCAGTGATGTGACATTTGATGCATCGGTGAATCCGGTAGCCTATGAAGACGGCGAAGCCATCTTCATTGATACGGAATACGATACATGGAATATGTCTCCGGAAGCACTGGAGAAGGCGTTTGAGATCTATCCGGATGTCAGACTGGTTGTGCTGGCGCATCTGTACGGAACACCGGGCAAGATGGAACAGATCAAGCGGATCTGCGACCGGCACGGTGCACTGATCATTGAAGATGCGGCAGAAAGCCTGGGCGCAAAGTACAAACTGAACGGGGAATGGAAAGAAACAGGCTCCCTGGGTGACTATAACTGCATTTCCTTCAACGGCAACAAGATCATCACCGGATCCTCGGGAGGCATGTTCCTGACGGATTCGCTGGAAGATGCCAACAAGGTGCGCAAATGGAGCACCCAGTCCAGAGAGAATGCCCCGTGGTACCAGCACG
This sequence comes from Erysipelotrichaceae bacterium, assembly GCA_015058875.1. Classification (GTDB taxonomy): domain Bacteria; phylum Bacillota_I; class Bacilli_A; order Erysipelotrichales; family Erysipelotrichaceae; genus Bulleidia. The sequence goes on from SVBN01000024.1 coordinate 36,571, forward strand.
AGGAGATCGGATATAACTACCGTATGTCCAATGTCATTGCCGGTGTCATCCGCGGACAGATTCCCTATCTGGAGGAGCATATTGCCCAGAAGAAGGCAATCTATGAAAGGTATAAGGAAGGCTTCAAAGATCTGCCGGTACAGATGAATCCGTATGATGCGGATAAATCAATGCCGAACTTCTGGCTCAGCTGCATCCTGATCAATGAGGATGCGATGTGCCGGCATGTAAGGGATGATCATAAGGCGCTGTATATCAGTGAACCGGGAAAATCGTGCCCGAGCGAGATTCTGGAAACACTGGCTAAATATAATGCCGAGGGCAGACCGATCTGGAAACCGATGCATGCTCAGCCGATCTATCAGAATCATGCATTTATTACTGCAGACGGAGACGGCAGAGGCGCCAGCAATGCCTATATTGATATGGGCAGAGCAGCGGATGTCGGAATGGATCTGTTCGCAAGAGGTCTGTGTCTTCCGAGCGACAACAAGATGACATCGGAAGAGCAGGATATTATTATTGAAATTGTAAAGAACTGCTTTATGTAAGAAGGGAAACAGGAGATGGGTGTAATTTATCGGAAATACGTGAAACGGCTGCTGGATATTGTCATTTCACTTGCCGTGATTACCGGATTATCTCCTGTTTATATTGTTACGGCACTGCTTGTCAGAACAAAGCTCGGATCTCCGGTTCTCTTTTCCCAGCTGAGGCCCGGATATAAAGAAAAGATCTTCCGGATGTACAAATTCCGTTCCATGACAGATGAGAAGGATGAAAACGGAAAACTTCTTCCGGATGAGATACGGCTGACGCCGTTCGGTGCAAAACTCAGAAGCACCTCACTGGATGAACTGCCGGAGATGTTCAACATCCTGAAAGGGGATATGTCCGTGGTCGGACCGCGTCCCCAGCTGGTCAGAGATATTGTGTTCATGAGTGAAGAACAGAGAAAGCGTGCCCTGACAAGGCCGGGACTGACCGGACTTGCTCAGATTAACGGCAGAAATGCCATTTCCTGGGAAAAGAAGCTTGCCTATGATCTGGAGTATATTCAGAAAGAATCATTCCTTTACGATCTGAAAATCTTCTTCGGAACCTTTGCGGCAGTATTCCGCCGTGATGATATCAATATGGAAGGGGAAGCTACTGCCCTGGACATGGGAGACTGGCTGCTGAAAGAAGGAAAGATCTCCGAAGAAGAATACAGGCAGAAACAGCAGGAAGCATTGGAACTGATCCGGGAAAGCGGATTATAAGCATACAGCATACGGATGAATACGGATCCGTATGTTTTGCATTGCGGGAGAACTGTATGGAAAGAATCAGAAAGCATATTGTATTTCACGGACGCGTGCAGGGTGTCGGCTTCCGCTGGAGAGCCATGCAGGCGACAGATATGTACGGCTGTACCGGCTGGGTCAGAAATGAATGGGATGGTACGGTTACCATGGAAATCCAGGGGACAAAGCCTGCCATTGATGCTGTGATCAGCACACTGGAGCGCGGCTCCTATATCCATATAGAAAACATGGAAGATAAACAGATAGAGATACAGGAAAATGAATCACAGTTCACGGTGGAATTCTGAATATGCACGCAGTGTCTGAAGATGATGAAAACAGATCTCAGGGATAGCTCCCGGGAAACCCGGATGCACCGCCTGACGGTCTGTTTTTTATCTGTTCAATGCATGCTGTTTGATCCGTTCAATCTGCCCGGACAGGAGATTCTTCAGTGTTTCGACTCTCCTGTCGGTAATGGAAGAAATCCGCCGGTATTTCTTCAGCATAGTTCATATTCCTCTTCGATCCCGTTCAGATATTCAAAATGGTATCTGCTGAAATCGGTGACCATATCCAGCAGCTTCTCGTACGGGATTTTTCTGGCATTGAAGATCTGGGCGTTCGGAAGAGTCGGCTGAATCTCCAGCTCCTTATCTTTAACCAGACATCCGAGTCCGGTTCCGGTATCGAAGATCGGGGCGGCGCCTTTGTATGCCATGGTGTCCGCATCGATCAGGATGCCTAAATTCTGGGGATGCCGGTCGGTATTCATCATCAGATAGTCCAGAACAAGCATCTCTTCCATCTTCTGTTCAATGTCATAGATTCCCTGTTCGTGCAGGAAGGAAAGATACGGATTCAGATACCGGAGAATATCCGATGCCGGAACAAGTTCCGTATGTTCATCCAGCATATTCGGACAGACGCTGATCAGCTTTTCTTCATATACTTCCACAATATAGGGAATACAGCTGATTCCCAGTCTTTTCGCGATCTTGGATGCCAGCCATTCATTGACGGGCTCCTGCTGGGGGAACGGTGTTCCGCCTTTCAGCAGCACGAGTCTGTCTCTTCTGCGGAACCAGGCTTTCTGCTGGAAGCCTGCAAGTGTATTGTTCGGTGTATGGGAAACTGATCTTCGAAAGCGGAAAGAGTAGTATCAAGACTATGAATGCGGATGTCCGGAACTGATCACTCTGTACAATATCGTGACGGAAACAGACGGCATCTACAGCGGAAGGTTCTCCGGTGCTGGATTCAAGGGATGCTGCATGGCACTGGTAGATTTCGATAAGGCAGACGGCATACTGGAACAGGTGACGGAAAAGTATCTTTCCGTATATCCGGATCTGAAAGTAAATGTGCACCATCTGCAATACTGCAGACGGGGTGAAGTTATGAAGTGCATCATACTAGCTGCAGGATATGCCACAAGACTGTATCCGCTGACAGAGAACTTCCCCAAGCCGCTGCTGAAGATCGGAGAAAAGGCATCCTTGACTGGCTGGTGGATGATATCAGTCCCATGATTGAAGAATTCATCGTTATCAGCAATCATAAGTTCGCGGATCACTTCCGGAAATGGGCAGAAGGAAAACAGCAGAAGATCACTGTGTTGGATGACGGTACCACCAGCAATGAAACAAGACTGGGTGCTGTAAAAGATATAGAGTTTGCGGTAGAAACACTGAATATCACAGATGACTGTGTCGTAATGGCCGGAGATAATGTACTTGATTTCAGTCTCCGGCATTTTCTCAGTTATGCACAGTGCACAGGAACATCCTGTGTCATGTGCCATGAAGAGAACCGTCTTCAGGCACTGCAGAAGACTGCAGTCATTGAATTTGATGAGAATCAGCTGATCACTTCCTACCAGGAGAAACCGAAGGAACCGAAAGGCAATCATGCTGTACCGCCGTTCTATTTCTATCGTGCTCAGGATATCCAGAGGATACCCGAAGCATTATCCGCAGGATGCGGATATGATGCTCCGGGAAGCTTTGCGGCATGGTTATCTGTTAAGACACCGGTACATGCATATATCATGCGCCAAGAGGTATGATATCGGAGATATCAACAGCTACAACATGGTGCAGGAAAAGTTTAAGGGAATCATTGAGTGAATGATATATAGACACTCATATTAATGTTGCCCATAATGTGATAGATAATCATTTTTATAAATGACTGTCATTCGAATTACGTCCATGAATGAGATCAATGAACACTAACTTGATTTTTCATAAGTTTAAGATGCATTGATGATAACGTGGAAGAAATTCAAAAGAAATAGAGGGGATGAATATTGTTGTATGTTAAGAATTCTTCAAATAATTAACCAGGAATATGCATCAATACTATCCTGTATTATTTCATTGATAACTGCTATTACAACTATTGTTTATGTGGTTTTCACACATCATCAAATGAAAGCAACACAAGAAACTGTAAAAGTGATGAAAGATGAACTTAAGCAAAATAAACAACCTTGTGTAACGTTATCTATCAATAAAATTGAAAGTGGTCCGTCCTTATCAAACGGCAGGCGACAAATGGTAATTAACTTTTGCGTGGAAAATGTCGGTGACACTCCAGCCATCTCACTGTTTTGCATAAGTCATTTAGAATTGCAACATTGTACAGACGAAAATGGGATGAAGATCATCGATATGTTTTCAGGTCCATTATATTATTCCTGCCTTAAAATAGGAGAAATAAAAGAAGCAAGATTACATTATGAAAATAAGCAAATAAAGCTATTGTTTAATGATCTCACAATAGCTATGGATGAAAATTGGAAAAGAATAAAGTCTAAACCGTATAGTCATCATGTTCGTGGTACAGAAATAGTCATACAAGCATTCTATAAAAATATAAGTGGGCAATGGTTTGAAACAAAGTTACAACAAGAAGTCTGCTGGGGATATGACACTTTAACTGAAGAAAAAACAAAAGAAAATATAAATGAGTTTACTTTTCCACCTAGAGAATTAACCGAAAATGATCGCTTTCAATTATGTTTGGCATCTCCATATCTTTCTCCACAACTTATTCATATGGTTAATGAGGACGAAGCGACAAAAGTTCTTGAGGCTTATAAGAAAGATTGGCCAGATAGTTTTAGGGTACATTATTAACGATAGAGTCTTTATTTAGCCCCCCTGTGTCATGTGACGGAAGTGAAACCATTTTCAGGCACTGCAGAATACTGCAACCATAGAATATACTTCAGATTATCTTTGCTTTTAATGAAAGTTCTATATAAGATTCTTTATATTCCTTTAAAGGGGTGTCTTGTTAAAGAAATGTATCCGAAACCGGAATACAGAGAAATGTCAGATCTGGATATTCTGGTGAAAAGAGGCGATGCAGCAAAACTGAAACCGGTTATGGAATCTTTGGGATATCAGTGTGAGCGTTTTGGTTTTGAAAAAGATGATTCCTATACAAAAAACCATTTATGCATGTAGAGATGCACTATGAACTGCTTTCACAGGGTGAAGTTCAGTTCTATCAGGAAACAGGAGGATACTGTACCGGTGTTATGGATCCGTGGGAAAATGCCATAAAAGTAAATGAATACCAATATGAAATGAAAATGGAAGATGTATATCTTCATTTGGTTACCCATCTTTACAAGCATTTTAAAGGGGCCGGAACAGGAATCAAACAGGTGACAGATCTGTTTGTTGTGAAAAATTATTGTTCACTTGATTGGGAATATATCAATCATAAATTGAAAGGTTTAGGACTTTCGGGATTCCATGAAGATATTCTGAATGTTCTGAAGGTATGGTATGAAAATGCCGATCCGACAGAAGAAACGGATGCGATGGGAGAATATATTTTTTATGCCGGAAGCTACGGGCATTATTCCATACGGATAGAGCACCGAATCCAAAAAGTGAAGGAAAAGAGCACCTCAGAATCAGCTGCGATTGTGAAATATCTGATGTTCAGACTGTTTCCGCCCTATGAAGAAATGTGCAGGTGGTATCCTCTTGTAAGAAAATCAAAACTATTATTGCCGATTATGTGGGTTTATCGACTGTTTTATAAATGCCGGACACAGTTTAAAAGGGCAATAATTGAATTGAGAACATTGAAAAAGATTGCAGCAGAACAGAAGAATCGGCAATAACTGGGGCCTGACAGATCTGTGAAATTGTAGTCTGGCTGATATGACTGTACATATTATTTTAAGGATGATTCTTACTGCCCGCTGGCAGCTTTTTTCAGCAACTCTTTCAAATAGGTTTGCCCCAGATCCTTAATGAACTCTGATGTGATTGTATAGAATAATCCATCGTGCAGGTTGTCAAATACCAGTCGGACCATAGAAATAAAAGGAAGATGCAGTCCGGTCAGCTCTTCTTCAAGTTCAGACCATTGTTCAGCCTGGCTGCCCTCAAATGAATTCATAATTACACTGAGGTATCTGCTCATATATAATTTTGCATTCGGGAACGCAAGACTGATATGCTCTGCTGTATGCAGAAGATAATCTTTTACTTCGTACAGATAGTTTGAAGGCATCTGATCGACCCAGTCAGCCATTATTTCAGCAATAAACTCACGCCATACGGCATATCCTGCATTCATAAATCCATTGGTTATTGTATCTTCTGAAGCCGCATCCGAACAATACAGATCATAGAATCGCTGACCGCTGCGGCAGGCAGTGTCTGTTTCGTGGGTCGTGCAGTAGATATGAGAGAGCTCATGGATAAGATCATGGAAAAAATCTCCGGAATAATAGTAATGTTCCGGAAGGTCTGTAAACTGATTCCAAAGTCAAGGACTGAAGTTTGACAATTTGAAGAAATTAAGAATGAGAGAGGATTGAGCCCGGGGGTGGGCGAAATCCTCTCTCATTTTCTGTCTCAGTCCTGTATCAAAATGCAT
>SVBN01000115.1 GCA_015058875.1 Erysipelotrichaceae bacterium
TGATATCCGTCCTGACACCATGTTTCTGCTGTCATGCCTTCCTCCGTGCTGATCTTCACCAGGAATTTCACCACATCCCCTTCTTCAAATTCACAGTCCGTATCCGCATCCGCCCGGAACCAGAAGCCGTCTCTTTCTTCCGGAACACCTTCGAATGTATCCCAGAGCTCGTCATTGATATACTGTTCGACGGAAACATGGATTTCTTCTTTTTCCGGTGCTTCGAATCCGTCAATCCCGGGCATCACCGCTTCAATCAGAAGGGATGTGATCAGACCGTTTCCGTCAAATCCTCCGGCATAGGCAGAAGCCGACAGCGCAGTCAGCGACTGCATATAGGTAAACAGATCTCCGACCCCATGCAGTCTGGCCGTGCCTTCCGGCGTAATCAGATACCATTCCAGATGGTTTTCCACCGGTGCTTCTATTACGGCGGTGCATGTCATTGTCTCCGGCTCATATTCCACGTTTTCAGCCCGGAATGTCTGTCCGCTTTCAGTTCGCACAAACGCGCTCAGCTGCGATGCATCACCCGCATCATTTTTCAGAACGGCCGTCATGATGACATCCGCACGGTTTGTTTTCCAGTCAATTGAGGAGAGTTTCAGGGAAGAAGAGGCCATCGGGCTGCTGCCCTTCTGCAGCGCTTCCGCAACTGCATCATTGACGGTCTGCGTTATCTGCGATGTCTTCTGTTCAAGTCTTGCGACATCATTGCTGAGGGAAGTGATCTGTGCCTGCATCGCACTGACTTTCTGATCCGCTCTTCTTGAAGCAAAATAGCATACGCCGAGCGATGTCAGCGCAACAGCCGCCGACAATACGGACACAAGCAGATGTCTTCCGGAAGTCTTTTCCACTTCTTCTTCCATCAGTTCCTCTCTGATTTCTCCAGGTTCTCTTCCCAGAAGTTCATCCGCACTGACAGAAAAGACATCGCACAGCTTCAGTATCTGAGACGCATCGGGAACGGTTTTTCCGGATTCCCAGTCATTAATCTCACGGACGGTTGTTTCTGTTTTCCGGGCCAGTTCTTCCGCAGACAATCCCTGTTCTTCTCTGAGTCTGGCAATGCTTTCCGTAACAGTCATGGGCATATCCCCCTTTGACTTCATCATACCATCATTTTCCGCTGCCGAAGAAAAATCCGGAAACCTGCCAGTCTCCGGATTCATTTATCTTATTTTTCCACCAGGCAGACGCCGACGTTTCCATCCGCATCTTTGGTGTATCCGTACCAGACGCCGGATTCCGGTGTCAGGAAGGATGTTTCGACGCCTGCCTCATCGCAGTGTTCCGCGAACTGTTCCGCCATGCGGTCCAGCTCGTCATAGGAGAAGTGCTGCTGGTGTTCGGGCAGTGCTGTCTTTGCCTTTACGGACGCGATGAATTTTCCCATCGGTCCGCAGTCCGGATTTCTCCGGTTTCCGCCGAAGCTTGCGCCGGCGACCTGATACATGAACAGATCCGGCTGTGCATCTTCGTAGAAGTATCTTCTTGTTTCAAAGCCTCTTCCGTCCGGTCCCATCTGGGAGTTCCAGAGCAGAATGGTAAATCCTTCCGCGGTGGTGAACTTCACATTGATCAGTTCTCTTTCATATACCATCTTCCAGATTTTGAAGAAGTCGATATTGCCGTTCTCATCTTCATAGAGCTTTCCGGTCTTTCCGGCGAGCGGATTGACTGCTCTGCCGACATTATGGTTCGAGCGGCATGTTTCCAGCGTAACGCCGTCGAATTCGAATCTGTCGTGCGGTCCCGCTTCGGTAAAGTAATGGGAGTTGTAATCGATGTTCTGGGAAACGATCACGGATGGAATCGTGTGTTCCGGCAGGATGATATGCGCATTCGGATACTTATCCAGCACTTCCGCCAGGTTTCCGGTGTGATCGAAATGTCCGTGTGTCAGAACGATGATGTCTGCACCGTTGACATATTCCCCGGCAGGCAGATCTGTCGGCGTATATTTGAACTCGTTATGAGCGTCATTGGGATCATCGAAATACGGATCCATAACGATTGTCTTTCCGTTGGGAAGAACGAATTCGTAGAAATTCACGCCGTCCCATCTGATTTTCACCAGAAGTTCGGGATCATCCCATTTTCTCACGGGAAGTGCTTTACGGTTTAATACTTCGGATTTGCCTGTCATGGTTTCTTTCCTCTCTTATCTATAATTATTCCTGATCAGAATGCAGGAATGAATGTCATTGTGAAGAATACGGATACGATGCAGATGATCAGGGACGGCAGCCAGCCCATCTTGAGCAGGTCGTTCTGGTCATATCCGCCGGCGCCCATCATCAGCGGTACGGTTGCCGTAGCGGAAGGCGTCAGGAATGCCGTCAGGGAAGCCGCACTCAGAAGTACCAGCGGTCCGACAGGGTTTGCACCCAATGCCTTGCATGTCAGGATAACGATCGGGATGAAGATATTGGATACGGACTGGTTCTGCATCACCTGTGTGAGCAGGAACGGGATGATGAAGAATGCGCCGCCGATGACATAGCTGTTATGTGTTCCGCCGAGTGCTGCAGCGAGCTTTTCACCGATCAGGTCGCCGAGTCCGCATTCAACCATTGCGCCGCCGACAGACAGAGCTGCGATCAGCATCAGTACGATCATGAACGGAACAGCGTTGGTTGCTTCTTTCGGTTTCAGAACGCCGGTGACGACTTCAAGTGTAGCGCCGGTCATGGCAACCTGCCAGTTGGCAAGTCCGAGCTTGGAGGAGAATACGAGTCCGAGCGTTGTCATTGCGAACAGGAAGTATCCCAGGAATTCTCTTGTCGGATCCAGCGGTTCCTGCTGCTTTGCGCCTTTTGCATGAGAGCTTGTAGCAGTGATCGGTACAGTCGGCTGAGCCGGAGCGAACTTCGGAGCAACGAAGATTGCATACAGAAGAACTACGACTGCGGATACGATTCTTCCCTTGAACGGGTCAAGCAGCTGCATCTGGAAGTCTGTGTAGCCATAGGATTCCAGGTAACCGTTCTGTGTAGCGAATGTTGTAGCGCCGTTGCCGAGCGGCAGAACGCCGCATGTTCCGACAGCGACAAGGCCCAGGGAGAAGATTGCTTTGGAAGGGCTGACGCCTGCTGTTTCGCAGCTGGCGGAGAGCAGCGGGGACATGATTGTGAATACGGCAACAGGGCTCGGAATCAGGTTGGAAAGCAGGAATGTAACAAGCAGATATCCTGCCATGATAACCGTGAAGTTTCCGCCGGCGATCTTATAAACCATGCCGGAAAGCTTGTTGACAGCCTGTGTGCGGTTGAAGCCGGCCGCAACGATAAACATGCCTGTGATCAGAAGAACGTTCTGGTTTGCAAAGTTTGCGAGAACTGTCTTTGCCGGAACCAGTCCGGAGAATGTTGTAAGCATGATGGCGCAGAGTGCAACGACGCCGTTGGTTGTGTGAAGCTTGCGGGCAAATACGTATCCGCCGATCAGGAATACGAACAGGCCCAGACAGATGTACATTTGAGTTGTCATATTGGAATTTCCCCTTTCCCTTATGTGATAAGTATTTTCCCGGAGGGCAGCTTACCCTGCGCTTCCGGTGCTTATCTCTGACACCCACAATATAATTCGCAAGCGCTTACATTTCTAATGCCCGATAAAGAAAAAGTTATGCACGAAACGCATAACATTTTTCAGGTATAGCCATTATTCACAGTCTGTTTCTCTGCCGGTCAGTACTCTGTTCTTTCCAGGCATTTTCTGACGGCCCTGTATATTTCCGTTGATTCATATCCTTTGCGGCAGACCAGATACCGCCATGACTCTACATCTTCTTCCGGAACAATCTGAACCATCCGGCTCATATCCGCGCCGAGCATAGAATCCGCTTCACCGGTCGCGATCATGAAATAGGAATATATTCCTTCATCCGCCGCTTTCAGGCGCTGGTACATCCCCTTTTCTTCAATGAATGCAGGATGCAGACCGTGTGCCGCCATGAGCCGGTCAAATACCGAACGGCTGGCGCTGCCCGGATAATTGATTACAAATTTCTCATTCTTCAGATCCTCAACCGTAACCGCCGGATAAAGGCAGTCTTCGCGCCGTACTGCCTTTGAAGGCAGGGGACTGTTTCTGGCGGCATAGATATGTGTCGCAAGCCTGGCCTGCTTTTCATAATAGAGGCTGTCATAAAACTCCACCGCATTGATCAGCGCAATATCAATCTGCCCGTTCAGCACATCATGATGCAGCGTCTGCGTACTTCCCGACACGGTTTCCAGACGGAAATCCGGATAACGCATATAGAATTCACGCATCATATTTCCGTAAAGAAAGATTGCCTGCTGAGGGGCGGTTCCGAATATGACGCGGCTGGAATCCCTCTGCCGGTGCCGTTCCAGTTCTAAGACCATGCTGTCATGAACCAGCATGATTTCCGATGCCGCATGGATAAAGATATCCCCTTCTTTCGTCAGAGCGATCTTCTTGCCTTTGGAACGGTCAAACAGTTCGATATTGTATTCTTCTTCAATTCTCCGGATGCATCTGCTTAAAGCCGGCTGGGCAATGAACAGTTTCTCGGCAGCCTTGTTGATGCTGCCTGTTTCAATCACTGCATTGATTTTCTTCAGATCATCAATTGTCATAACATAAAACTCCGCTGTCTCTTACCGTAATTATACATCCGGCCGGTTTTTCAGAAACCTTTTTCCGAAATCCAGCGGATAATCATACCGGCAATCTCCAGGTTATTTTTTTCCAGCATCATCATATGACCGTTTCCGTGGATACCCGCTTCTTCCAGGCGGATGAAATCATGATCGATACCCAGCTGATGCATGACATAGGAAACCAGGTGATCACATTCCGCATGATAGGATGCCTCGCTGCAGATCAGTGCAATTGCCTTGTTCTGAAGTGTCGGAAGAGAGAGATTCTCATCCTTCAGCACCCATCCGTCACTCTGACCTGCTTTTTCGCTTTTCAGAAGACGCAGTTTAAAATCAGCCGGAGATGATACGGCAGGTTCAAAGTGCATCGGCAGCTCGGCCAGACCGTAATTCTTTGACTCGGGTCTGCTGAGATCACGTGAGAACGGCGGGCTCGTCGGTTCCAGAGCCACAATTGCCTTTATCAGATCCGGGCATGCGTCTGCCAGCAGCCATCCGAACGGACCTGCCTGTGAATGTGTCAGAAGGATTGCCGGTCCTGTCAGTTTCAGCAGCTCCTGTCCCGCCGCAAGCACCAGGGCCTGCGAGTCCTTATTGGAAGGAAGATATTCCACCTGGGAGGAAAGAAACTGCCGGAGCGTTTCATCCTCCATATCGCTTCCGTCTCCCGGCCACTGCGTATGCAGTTTTGCCTGCGGCCATTTTCCCTGACTGGTTGTGAAGCGGTTCTGTATCACTTCCGCCGGATGATAAATCGTCGCTCCGTTGACTGCCGGATGATAGGCAGAGCGTGCTCTTGCCGGCTGCTCCGCCAGATATACGGTGAAACCGTTCTGCACAAAGTAATCTGCCCATCCCATTCTGCCGTCCGGTGTAATCAGCCAGTTCATGTTGGTCTGTCCGGCGCCATGAAACATGATCACGGGATACGGATGCGTCACTTCTTTCGGCTCCAGCACCTCTACAAACATCTGATCGGACATGAAATGCTTTCCCTCTTCGCCGGCATACTGACCGCCGAAAAAGCTCCTTTTCTTCCGAGAGC
>SVBN01000116.1 GCA_015058875.1 Erysipelotrichaceae bacterium
AATTTCTGTTGCTTTTTTCTTTAGATTTTCCTTTTCCGGATGTCCTCTAAACCATATTGGGTTTATTCTCATCCCGACTTATCTTACTGTACGGTTTTACTCTTTTCCCGTCCAATTTTAGAGGACCTCCTTAGAGAGGTTTTCCTTCAGTGCATTGATCTCATCATCGCTCAGACCGATCTGTTTAAGATATGCTTCGGCACACTTCTGCAGATCAGCATCATGAATGCTTTCGATCCCGAATGCTCTGGCGAGAGATTTTTCAATATTGCCGGAAGCGATCTGATCATACTGCTGAGATCCGTGCTCCACGCCGTAGAAATTCTCATACGTCTTCATATAGTCTTCGACGATTTCATCTGCGGAAGCACCCATCAGGCACTCCAGAATTCCGACAGAAAACCCGGTTCTGTCCTTGCCTTCCTTACAGTGAATCAGATACGGTCCTTCATGAGAAGCCAGCCAGCGGTATCCGTCCGCAAGCTTCTGGGTAAATGTTTCTGCGAAGAAATCCATTTCCATGTCGAGCGCGATCACATCGCAATGGGAATAGGATGTATTCAGATAATCCTCAAACGCCTTCATTGCCTGTTCGCTGTCAGCCATGTTCATCACAGTCCGGACGCCCGCATTCAGAAGCGCATTGTCTGCCTCGCGATTTCTGTTGATTGCCGGATTGACCGGAGAAGAGGAGCGGAACAGCGTTTCCTTTCCCATACCGGTTGTGCTCACGGCACGGAAATTGGCATATTCCTCATCGCTCAGATCCGGATAGTCCTCACGGTTGTCCGTCCGTTTTGCGGCAACCTGATGCATCAGATATTCTTCGGCATATCCCTGCTTTTCAGACATCTCGACAAGAACGGAGACGTTCTCATCAAACCCTTCGTTCCAGTTCCAGACATATCCTGGATCTTCCTGGATCTTTTCCTTTTCGGCAATGCCGAATGCACCGGTCATATTTCCGGCGTTGACGGCAAGAACCACCTGTTCTTCCTGGGCGGAAGAAGAGTATTTGAATGTGCAGACAGGCTCGCCTGATTCAACATCGGAATACTCCGTGCCCACCGGCATCTCAATCGATGTTTCTCCGATTGTCACCCGGACAAGATCACCGGGTTCAAAACCAAGTTCCATCATCGTAGCCGGCTGTACCGTCAGGATGATATTTCCGTATTTGGAAATCGCAGCAATTCCCGCCTCAACGGAAACTGTTTCTTCCGGCACAGCGGAAGGAGACGGTGTGACCTCCGCTGCCGGTGTTTCCGGTGCAGGTGTTTCCGTAACCGGTGAAGCCGGTTCACTGCACGCCAGACAGAATGACGCCAGCATTACTGCAGCCATTTTTCTGTATTCTTTCATATCATTTCTTTCCTGTTCTGAATTCTTTGTTCAGTTTCCCTTTTCAAATGAAGCGGACTGCAGGAAGCGGTCATATAACGCAAAGCTTTCATCTTTCATTTCTTTCCGTGCAAAGCAGCAGAATGTATAGCATGTTCGCGCATGCATAATCACGTCCATTCTTCCCGACTGTCTAACATCGCCGACAGAGTATTCATATTCAAATCCGTATGCCCTGTGTCCGGCAATTTCCGTTTCATAATAACCATTGAACTGATATTCACTGTTTTTGTACGTTTTTTTCAGAACGGATTCGTTGTTCTTCGCAATTGCCTGCGGATCACCGATCAGCTTTGCAAGAAGTCCTCCGGAAGTATGGAAAAAAACTGCGATGATAATATGCCGTTCTTTATCCCAGATTCCCCACCGGTCCGGATTGGTATCCCGGAACATCGAATTCAGTTCACCCGCCGATACCGTATGAAACCCGTCCTCATAACAGACTGTCAGTTCATTATTTATCAAAGATCTGTTCATAATACCCCTTAATTATTGGACGTGGGATGCGGCATATAGGCGTACAGACTCATTGCCAGCGCATTGATCGGCATGGTCTGCAGCCAGACTCTGCCCGGTCCTGTTACAACCGTATTGAACAGTCCTTCACCGCCGAGCATGACGTTCGCAAACCCTTTGACGCTTTCGATATCCATGGAACATGTCGCTTCCATTGCCGCAACATATCCGCTGTCCACGATCAGGCTTTCCCCGGCCGCAAGCTGACGTTCCTGGACCGCTCCGTCAATCTCAAGCCAGACATATCCTCTTCCGGAATACTTCTGCATCAGGAATCCTTCTCCGCCGAAGAAGCCGACTGACCCCTTCTTCTGAAGATAGATATCCATCGTTACATCTTCGGTTGAAGCAAGGAAAGATGTCTTCTGGGCAATGATCGGTGTTTCGGAAACATTGAATGCCAGAATGTCTCCGGGACTGTGCTTGGCAAGCGTCAGTTCACCTGACTGCTCCGCATAATAATGGTTCTGGGCAATGGATTCCCCGACAATTGCCTTTTTGAAGATTCCGCCCAGTCCGCCGGTCTTCGTCTCCATGCGGATGCCCGGAGTCATCCATGCCATCGCTCCGCTCTGACATTTCACCGATTCGCCGCGTTCCATCTCCAGTGTCAGTACGGTGAACGGCTGATTTTTGATTTCGTATTTCATGATATCTTCCTTTCTGTTTATAAACAGGATGTGTACCCTGTGGCTATTGTATTATTTTTCACTCATCATGCAAGAGAAAACCGGAATCATTTCTGAATTCCGGTCACCTGCTCTTTTTACTCTTTTTTCAATGCTTCCAGCGTACCCAGATACAGATACTCACGGATGCTGTCGACCTTGTACAGGCGCGGTTCATAGCCGTCCGGAATCAGCACATCCACCAGATGATTCAGCGGTTCAAGATCGGGAATCATCTTGCAGTAGAAGGCGATATGTTCAATCCCGGTATAGCTGATCAGGCCGGTGATAAATCTTGCGGCGAGTTCCACGCTTCCTTCGGGCGTATTCATCAGGACATACGGGTTCCGCGGGAATGTTGTGATATTGGATACCGGCTCCAGCTGTCTGCCGCCCATATGTTTCGCAGAGCGGATCAGCGAGCCGTTTGCGACAATGCCGATATTGCCGGAATAGGATCCGGTCGGGACAAAGTAGAAGGCAATATCTTCCCCTTCTCCTTTTTCCAGATAGTAACCCAGCGCAATCATATCGGAATCATTGAAAAGATATACTTTCCGGCCGAAGGCATCGGTGATTTCTTTAATCACATCCAGATCATAGATCCCGGCGCTTTCATAGGTCAGTTTTCCGTGATTGACATATCCCGGCGTGACCAGGCAGATCGTTTCGATCTCCGGCTTCATTTCCGTGACGACACGGATCATATCCATGATATCGCTGAAGCGGTAGCTCGGCTTGACCGACTGGCTTTCCATGGTCTTCACCCCGTTGTCATAAATGCGGTAGGCGATCTGATTTCTGCCCTCCATATTGATGACGGAAACGACCAGTACGGAACCGGTTGCCTGGTTCAGGGCATTGACCGGAGAAGCTGTTTCAGTCCCCTCAGCCTTCTGCTGTCCGGACAGTTTCTCATTGACCAGCGTGATCATATCGAACACTTTGTATCCCGAGAAAATCGGGGTCGGCACGGTCATGACAATCTTGTCTTTCAGGATGCTTTCCGCATTCTTCTGCTGGAAAGCAATCTGCGGGGCAAGCAGAACAATGTCCTTGTCCTTTGCGGCTTCATAGAGCTTTTCATAGGATACCGCTTCAAAGTCCAGATCCAGCTCCATTGACTTTGCGGCTTCATTCAGCTTCATTGCAAAGAACGATGTCGTCAGTCCGCAGCTGCAGCAGAGCAGCGCATGTTTCATGCGGGCATCTTTCTGGGCGATCAGGCTTTCCTTCATTTCCCGGTAAAGCTCACGGGCGTGCTCTTCATCATTCAGTTCAAAATGCAGATAGAATACCGGTTCTTCCCCTCCGGCCATGACCCTCAGTTCCATGACGGTGAAGTCCAGGAAATAGACCGTCACGGCAGCTTCCGCATAGTCTGCCTTCAGGATAACGCCCTGCTTGTCGCTTTCTTCAAATGTTTCAACTTCAAACTGTCCTTCATTCTCCTTCCGGATTTCTTCCAGCAGTTTCAGTGCGGTTTCTTTCTGATTATCCATAGCTTTCTCCCATTCAGAACAGCAGTGAATCTGTCGTTTCAAGAATCTCTATAATTCTTGACTTGCAGTGTTCGATTACCGCCTTTCCTTCTTCCGTATCAAATCCGTTTCTGCGGATAGTTCTGCGCATATTGCGGGTATATCCGATCAGCCTTGCCTTGTTGGCAATCTGTTCCAGTTCTTCTTCGCTCTTTCCTTCGAAATACAGCTTCAGTGTTTTCTGCCAGAGCTGCTGTCCGGTTTCATACGGAATTCCGAGGAATCTCAGCATATTGTCATGATCCAGTTCGCTGAATCCCTGATATGCATTGAAGATCGATGCAAATTCGAAGACGGGATGTCCGTGGCATAGTGTGTCCATATCAATCAGCAGCACTTCGCCGTTCTGCAGCATGACATTCTTCAGATGATAATCGCCATGCATCATGTGGTTGTCATCCGGTACCGCTTCCGTCATCGCATAAAGCTTTTCAAAGGATTCTGAAGGCAGATAATCCTTCAGGAAGCTGACCCAGTTCAGTGCGGTCGCTTTCATATCCGGCATGGAATCCGGTTCCACTTCGGTCGCATGGATCTTTTTCAGCAGATCGACGCTCATTGCGACGATTTCATCCAGCCGGGAGGGATCTTCCTTCAGGATCTGGGCAAATGATTTTGCATTCAGCAGTTCAAATACGGAACCGTATCCGTCACCGACCCGGACGACATCATACGGAATGGCAGTCGGAATTCCCAGGATCAGGGCCGTGCGGGCAAGCTCACGCTCACGCTGGATATCCGGAAGCGCATCGGGATTAAAGTATTCCTTGACGATGGTATCCGGATCTATCCGGTAGACCTTGCCGTTGGCACCCTGGCCGATCACTTCACAGCCTTCCACGGAAATCTTCCGGTATGCTTTTTCGACAGTCATCATCTCGGTGAAGCCGGTGATGTCAAAGATCTCATAGACGGAGCTGCTGGCATTGATAATCTTCAGATCCGGATTTGTTTTCTTCAGGCGCAGGATCACACGCAGACCGGCACTGGAGATATATTCCAGTTCTTCGGCATCAATAATGACCGTCTTTCCTTCCGCACCGTTCAAAGCTTCCCTGACTTCTTCCTCAAGCCGGTTTGCATTGGCCGAATCAATATGTCCCTTAAATCCCAGATAAAGCGTATCATCAGTTGTTTTCACATTCAGCATTTCCATATTTCTTCCCCCTCGCTGTCCGCAATGATCCGCGGATCATTCGATCTCCTTTCTGATGCGCAGAATATTCTGCCCGTTTTTGTATTCATATGTGATCTCATCCATCGTTTTCTTCACAACAAAAATACCCAGACCGCCGATTTCACTCTCTTCCGCACCGAGCGTCACATCCGGTTCTTCCGCCTTCAGCGGATCATACTGACGGCCGTGATCAATAAATGTGATCACCACCGCCATCGGATCCTCTTCCACTTCCACCCGGACGGTTGCC
>SVBN01000025.1 GCA_015058875.1 Erysipelotrichaceae bacterium
GTCAATATCGGCGAAGGCATGAAGCTGACCGACCGCTTCCGCTTCTATATCACTTATATTCTTCCGCTGATTGTTGCGGCGGTATATCTGAGAGGATACTGGGACTTCTTCGCAAAGCGTCCGATGCCGTTCCGCATTGCGATGATGGCTGTTGCCTGTGCATTCCTGAGCCTGGTTGTCTATCTGGTATTCTGGCGGGATAAAAGCGAAAACTGATGTTCTGAATGAAAAGGGGACTGCACTGTTCAGTCTCCTTTATAAAACATACTGATATATGAAAACAGAGAAACCGGAGGTACCACAGGAATGAAAGGAAAAAGCACCGGAGGATGGCAGCCGTTCAGATCGGAAGATGATCCGCAGATTCCGGGACAGGAAATCGGAAATATCTTTTCCAGAGAAGGACTGATACTGATATTGCCGGTGATGATCGTACTGATTGCCGGAGGAATGATATATGCGCATTTCTTCGGACCGCATGCATGAATCCTCCATTGCGGAATTATTCAGCCGGCTGAAACAGATACTCTGATATGTAAAAAACCTGCCGTTTCTGCGACAGGTTTTGATATGGCTGGGATAGAGAGATTCGAACTCCCGAAATGACTGGTTCAGAGCCAGTTGCCTTACCGCTTGGCTATATCCCAACAGCAAGTATTATTATACACATCTTTTCGTACAATTCAACGGTTTTTTTTATTTTATTTATGCAGGAATTGATATAGAATTAATTGGCTAAGGAGTTTATAAAATGTCTGAAATAAGAACAAGATTTGCCCCGAGTCCGACGGGGTACATGCATATCGGAAATCTGCGCACAGCACTGTATGCATATCTGGTTGCGAAAAAAGAAAAGGACGGCGTCTTTATTCTGAGAATTGAAGATACAGATCAGGGACGTCTGGTTGAAGGTGCTACGGACATCATCTACGAAACACTGAAACAGTGCGGTCTGAAGCACGACGAAGGACCGGATGTCGGCGGACCGGTCGGACCGTATGTGCAGTCCGAACGCGTGCATGCGGGAATTTATATGGATTATGCAAAGAAGCTGATACGTCTGGGCGGAGCGCATTACTGCTTCTGCGATGAAGAGACGCTGAGTGCTTCCAGGGAAGCGGAAGGCGACAGCTTCAAGTTCAACGATCCCTGCAAGAATCTCACGATTGAAGAAGCTGAGGCAAGGGTTGCGGCAGGCGAAAGCTTTGTTGTGCGTCAGACGATTCCGGAAGGAACGACATCCTTCGATGATGAAGTGTTCGGAACGATTACCGTTGACAACTCCACACTGGATGAATCCGTTCTGATCAAGAGCGACGGATTCCCGACATACAACTTTGCGAACGTTGTCGATGACCATCTGATGGGCATTACCGACGTTGTCAGAGGCATGGAATATCTGTCATCCGCACCGAAGTACAATCTGATCTATGAGGCGTTCGGCTGGGATATCCCGCGCTATATCCACTGCCCGCCGGTCATGAAGGATGAGCATTCAAAGCTTTCCAAGAGAAACGGCGATGCAAGCTTCCAGGACCTGGTCGCAAAAGGATATCTGCCTGAGGCAATCCTGAATTATATTGCCCTGCTCGGCTGGGCACCGGAAACCAACCAGGAGATCTATACGCTGGAAGAGCTGACTCAGGCCTTCAACGTAAAGCGCATCAATACCAGCGGCGCGATCTTCGATCCCGTCAAGCTGACCAGCATCAACGGACTCTGGCTGAGAAACATGGACCTGGATTCCTACTATCAGCTGGTAAAGCCGTATATCGACCAGGCTGTCAAAGGGGACTTTGACGGAAAGAAGATTGCGGCTGTCGTACAGGTACGTGCGAATACGCTGAATGAAATTCCGGAAATGCTCGATTTCCTGGATACATTCCCTGAGTATTCCAATGATCTGTACAACCATAAGAAGATGAAGTCCAATCCGGAGGTTGCACTGGTATCCCTGAAAGCCGCAAGAGAGCTGCTGGCAGGGGAAAACGACTGGACGCAGTCCGCTCTGCATGAGCATCTGATGGAACTGCCGGCAAAGCTCGGCATGAAAAACGGTCAGGTTCTCTTCCCGCTGCGCCTTGCCATTACCGGAAAGCAGTCCACGCCGGGCGGAGCGATTGAAATTGCCGAAATTCTCGGAAAAGAAGAAACACTCCGCAGACTTGATCTTTCCATTGCCCAGCTGGAGAAGTAATGATGCTGCTGCGCACCATTGATGAAAGCGTTCTGAACCGGTTTGTATCCGGACACCCGAACGTACACTATATGAAAACAGGCATGTGGGCGCACTTCAAAGAGAAAACGGATGGGGATGCCCCATCCTTTCTTGGCTTTTATGAAGATGAAGAGCTGAAAGCAACAGCCATGGTCCTCAGCAATACCTGGCTGATGCATAAGTATCTGTATGTTCCCTGGGGGCCCTGCATGGACTATGAGGATGAACATGTCAGAAATGAAGTGTTCCGTCTGCTGAAGGAATATGCCGATGAGAAAAATGTGCAGTTTCTGCGCGTCGATCCCAATGTCGTGCGCTGCCATCATACGATCACCGGCGAGCTGATTGAAGACGGCTACAGCAATGAATGCGTCACGGAGGATCTGAAGCGCCTGGGCTATACCCACAAAGGGTACGGCTATGCATACAACGGATCCTGGACGAACAGATATACGCTGTTTGTGGATCTTTCCGCCGATATGGATACCGTGATCTCACGGTTTGCAAAACCGCGAAGAACATCGCTGAACCGCCATAAGACAACCCATGTCACAACCCGTATCGGAACAAAGGATGATCTGCCGTATCTGATGGACTTTGAGCGCCAGCTTGCGGAACAGGACGGATTTGCGCCGCACAGCCGGCAATTCTTTGAAGCGCTGCTTGACTGCTTTGGGGAACATGCAGTTCTCTATGTAACTGAGATTGATCTGGACGCAATGATTCAGGGCATCAGCGACGAGCTTGCCGGAAAGAAATACCGGAAGGATCCGGAAGCCAGGGAAGCCAAGGAAAAGGAACTGGAAAAAGCTTCACAGCTCAAAGAGACATGGGGCGCGAAACTTCCCATTGCCTGCGGACTGTTTATCCGGCTGGGACATATGTCATGGGACCTTTATACCTACAACCACAAGGCGTTCGGATTTGTGAAGCCGGTCGATTCCCTGCATGCATTCGCCATGAACGATATGAAGCAGAACGGCGTCACCGTATATGACATGTGCGGTTTTTCCGGTACGGCTTCCAGGGAAGATCCGTATTACGGACTGTATTCCTACAAGCGCTCCTTCGGACCGGAATTCATTGAACAGATCGGTGAATTCGATTACGTCCGCAGGGAAAAGGCAATGAAGCGCTTCCGCTTTGAAAAGCTTGCGGTCAATCATCTCAAGCGGAAATGGTGGCGCATGCGCTACATGAAAACGAATAAATCCTGAGGTTCCTGTGTCCGGGAACCTTTTTCAATTCATGATATGCCGGTAAATGTGACAGGTTTTTGTTATAACGATCAGGCTGTATTTCTCCATGAAACTGTTATAATATAAACACCTTCAGATCATTTTATAATTATTTGCTTATAGCTGGCTGTCATTCAGCAATGGCAGCCGGAAAGGTTTTTTATGATTTACATTACCGGAGATATGCACGGCAGATTCGACCGTGCTGACGCATTCTGCCGCCGCATGGGTACCAGAACTCAGGATATTCTGATTGTGCTCGGAGATGCATGCATCAATTTTACTTCCGATGAACAGGACCGCAGGCTCAAACAGAGGCTTGCCGGAATTCCTGTTACATTTTTCTGTATCCACGGCAATCATGAAAACAGACCGCAGAATATTCAAAGCTACATGAAAAGAACATTCCGCGGGGGCAGTGTAATGTATGAACCGGAGTATCCCAACATCCTGTTTGCGGAAGACGGGGAACTGTTTGATCTGGACGGGCGGAAGACAATTGTCATCGGCGGCGCATATTCCCTCGACAAACAATACCGTCTTGGAAACAGACTTCCGTGGTTTGAAGATGAGCAGCCTTCCGCAGAAATCAAGCGGAAAACAGAACGCGTTCTGGAAGAGCAGGGATGGCGCGTCGATACCGTGCTTTCCCATACCGTTCCGAGCCGGTATGTGCCGAGCGAAGCATTTCTGAAGGGAATTGATCAGAGTGCCGTTGATAAATCGACCGAGGAATGGCTGGGCAGGATTGAATCGCGGCTGACATATCAGAAATGGTATGCCGGACATTTCCATATCGAGAAGAAAATCGACCGGCTGGAGATCATGTATACCAACTTCGATATCTTCTGCCATAATGTGCCGGTCAGAAACCGCCTGCAGGACTGAAGGAATTCATTTCCATCAGCCTTTTGTTTTGTGATGGATGCTGTATTGGGATATAATTATCAACATGAAAACAGAAGAAAAAGTAATTGTCGTCGCTTCGACGAATCAGGGAAAAATACGCGAATTCCGTTCCATGCTGGAACCGGAAGGATATATTGTAAAATCGCTTGCCGATATGGAAGGAATGCCGGAGATTATTGAAAACGGAACCACATTCAGTGAGAATGCGGTGATTAAGGCACAGTCGGTGACCGACTATTTCGGAATTGAGGCAATTTCGGATGATTCCGGCCTGGAAATCGATGCCTTCGGCAGGGAACCGGGCGTGCACAGCGCCCGCTGGCTCGGTCATGATACGCCTTACAGCTATAAGAATCAAGTCATTCTGGACAGGATGAAGGGAGAAACAAACCGGACCTGCCGTTATGTCTGCGCGATTGCCTGGACGGCTCCCGGAAAGCAGCCGGTGGTATTTGAAGATACGGTGGAATGCGAGATTGCCTATGAGCCGAAAGGTGAAAACGGATTCGGCTATGATCCCGTAATCTGGTATCCGCCGTTCGGCAAAACCATGGCGGAAATGAGCGATGAGGAGAAGAACAGCATCTCCCACCGCGGCAAGGCGATCCGGAAACTGGAGGCATGGCTGAATGAAAAGAAGTAAGCTGATTTATCCGGCGTTCTTCCTGCTGGCGCTGACGCTGCTTCTGACAGTCATTGACCGCAGAAGCTTTGACCGCCCGTTCTATAAAAAAGAATATGAGCAGAACAATACGGCGGAATACATGGGAATGTCGCAGGAAGACCTGGACCGCACGACCGATGTGCTGCTGGGTTATCTGCAGGACGAGCGGGATGATATCATCGTCACAGCTGTTGTGGACGGCCAGGAGCGGGAAGTGTTTGACGAGCGGGAAACGCTCCATATGATCGATGTAAAGAATCTGTACCGGAATGCACTTCTGTTCCGCAATATTGCCGGCATCGGCGGTGTAATCCTGCTGATAACAGCGTTATACGGCGCTGAGAATAAGAAAAAGATTCTGAATCAGGGATTTATGGGCGGCGTCGGACTGCTGTTTGCGGTAATTGCGGCACTGGCTGTATGGGCCGCAATGGACTTCAATGCATTCTGGATCCAGTTCCATGAAGTCTTCTTCGACAATGACCTGTATCTTCTGAATCCGAATACGGAACTGCTGATCCGGATGGTGCCGGAACAGTTCTTCTATGATCTCGTGATGCGGATCATCATTGAATTCCTCGGCATTCTGGCCGTGACCGGCATCGTACTGAAGCTGATTCCGGAAAAGAAGGAACAGGCATGATTCACATCGTACTCTATGAGCCCGAGATACCGGCCAATACCGGCAATATCATGCGGACATGCATGGCCTTCGGATGCGTGCTGGATCTGATTGAACCGCTTGGATTCTATATGGATGATGCGCATCTGAGACGTGCCGGGATGGATTATCGGGACCGCATGACGTTTCATATCTGGCCTGACTGGAACAGCTTCCGCAACGGGAATCCGGGAGATTACTGGTATGTGACAAGATACGGATCACATACGCCTTCCTCCTTCGACTACACAAAGTCGGAAGGGGATATCTATCTGGTATTCGGAAAGGAAAGCACCGGCATTCCCAGGGAAATCCTGAGGGAAAACACAGAGAGATGCATGCGCATCCCGATGAAGGCGGATGCGAGAAGCCTGAATCTTTCCAACTGCGTTTGCCTTGTGGCGTATCAGGTGCTGGATCAGCTGGGCTTTCCCGGACTGGCAATGAATGAAGTGATCAAAGGCGCCGATTATCTCACGCGCTGAATTATGTATCAGAACAGGAGGTGCTTCAAATGATAGAAAATCTGAGCGACTTCTTGTCGGTAGCCGTAACGGCTGCTTTCTCGCTTGCCGGCTTTTATCTGCTTTATCAGGCAAATATCAGCCATTATGAGAAAAACATGCGTTACCTGGAAGAACGTTATTACCGCTATTACGACGAATCCGATAATGAATATGACGACATTATCTGGGATGAACCTTTCTATGAGGAATATGCTGCCCATGACACTGATGGAAACAATACACAGTCCTCTGATTCACAATGAGGATGTTTTCTCACCGGCACTGAGAATCGGTGACTTTATTTTCATATCCGCCCAGAATGCATCGGGATCAGAAGGCTATAAGCCGTCCATGGATATCCTGCTTCAGACGCAGATCAGTCTCAAAAATGTTCTGAATCTGCTCAGGGAAACGATGAATCAGCCCTCCGCAGTGATCAGGCTGAATGTGACGGCCGTACGGGAAAGTGATATTCCCGTGATCCGCAGCGTTCTGGCAAAGGCGTTCGTTGAACCGTATCCGGTCATTGAGATTACCGGAGCGGCATTTCTGGAACACGGATGTGCGGTGCAGATCTCTGCGCTTGCGGCTGACGCATTCCGGATTGCCCAGATGCAGGCACAGCCGCTGGGATGTGAAGGCTGTGAGCGCCGGGGGTAAATGAACCGCATCCTGATGATGCAGAATGATTCTGCACGCGGAAACATACATTGCCTGAAAGAGACAGACGGGTCTGTGCATATTCCCGGCAGCTGCCTCGATATCCTGAACGGGATGTGTCTGGCTCACGGATCCACGGTTTCGGGACGCCGCAGCGCCTGTACGGCCAGAACAGGACAGAGAATCAAGGTTCCCGTACTGATCAGCGAAATGACAGAGGAAATCTACTTCCCGCTGCTGTCACCGGAATCCGCGGACTGCATCTGGATTCTGTACAATGAACTCGCCGGATTTCATGCACAGTCCGGCGGATGCCGTCTCGTGTTTTTCAACGGGATGCCGGCGTTTATTCCGTATGATTACCGCATGGTAAAGAAACAATGCCGCCGCTGCGGTGATTACCTGAAGATGCTGAGACAGGAAAGAGATGCGGATGAATGCAGGATGCCGGAGGTACTCCGGCAGATCGCACGGGAAAAGACGTATGAAACCGTCATATTCCGCTGAATAACCTGTTTGTAAAACATATTTTTAAAATTGTCGAAATTTTACATTCTGTGAAATTGAATTGCTTTGTTTTCATGCTATACTTCTCGTGAGGTACATATGATTGTAGTTTACACTTCTCCGGGATGCGCCAGCTGCCGCAAGGTCAAGCAATGGCTGAAAGACAGAAATCTTCCGTTTGTGGAAAAAAATATCTTCAAAACGCTTCTGAATGACAGTGAAATCCGTCATCTTCTGATCCGCAGCGAAAACGGTACGGATGATATTATTTCCAAGCGTTCCAAGGTGATTCAGGAAAACCATCTGGATCTGGATGCGATGACGCTGGATGAGCTGATCTCATTTATCAAGAATAATCCGAGCATTCTGAAGCGTCCGATTATCCTGAATGAAAAGAATTTCCAGGTAGGATATGACGCTGAGGAAATTACAATGTTCATTCCGGAAGAGCTCCGCAGTGTTGCGGATAAAGCATGTCCTATGACCTGTCCGTCCTTCAGCGGATGCGCACAGGTACGTGAGGATGCGCTGCCTGCAGGCAATCAGTAAACGGTCAATTGACCGTTTATTTTTTTGAAACTATACTTATGGATATGACTGAAAAAAGAAAAGTAATGGTCGGCCTTTCCGGAGGCGTGGACAGTGCCGTTGCGGCATGGATACTGAAAGAGCAGGGGTATGACGTCACCTGCGCTTTCATGCGCAACTGGGATTCACTGACGAATGATGATATCCTCGGAAACCCGACGCTGAATGATGACGTATGTTCCCAGGAACAGGACTGGACGGACGCAAAAGCCGCGGCGGATAAGCTGGGACTGCCGCTGTTGCGGGTGGATTTTGTTCAGGAATACTGGACGGAAGTATTCCGGCGTTTTCTTGACGATTACCGCAAGGGAAGAACGCCGAATCCGGATATTCTCTGCAACAGATATATCAAGTTTGACAGCTTTCTGAAATTCCGTGATGAAAACGGATTTGATACCGTAGCGACGGGCCATTATGCAAAGATGGTGAAGATGGACGGACACAATATCATTGCCAAGGCGGATGACAGAAACAAGGATCAGTCTTATTTCCTTGCCCAGGTGAAAAAGGAAGTCCTGGATGACGTCCTTTTCCCGCTCGGATCAATTGACAAGCCCGAAGTGCGCAGGATCGCGCATGAGCTGGATCTGAATGTGGCGGAAAAGAAGGACAGCACCGGCATCTGCTTTATCGGTGAGCGTCAGTTCCGGCAGTTTCTCAGCAACTATCTCCCGATGAAATCCGGCAGGATTGTCAATCTGCCGACACATGAAACCGTCGGCGAGCATAAAGGCGTGCTCTATTACACAATCGGACAGCGCAAGGGGCTGGATATCGGCGGGACCGGTCCGTATTTTGTCATCGGCAAAGACGTGCAGGAAAACATTCTCTATGTCACCGACGCCGCCCATCAGGATCTGCTTTACAGCGACAGCTGCCTGGTTACCGGCGTGAATCTGCTCAGCAGCCGGATGATTGAAGGGGATCTCTGCGCCAAATTCCGCTACCGTCAGAACGATAATCCCGTCAGTGTCAAAGTCCTGGATGAAAACAGCGTCCTGGTATCCTATCCGCAGACAGTGCGGTCGGTGACTCCCGGACAGCAGGCGGTATTCTATGACGGGGATATCATGCTCGGAGGCGGAACAATCGACGCCGTATACAGAAACGGACAGGATCTGATGAACTGCATCATCACGGAAGGAAAGAAATGAGCGAAGCGGAAACTTCCATGCTGTTCGGCAAAGCGGTCCGGATCGTATTCAGAAATGACAGCACCATGTATACGGTGCTGCGTTTTCAGCTGAATGATGAAAGCGAACGCGTCATTACCGTAACCGGACTGTTTCCGGCAATTGAAAAGGATGTGCTTTACCGGATTTACGGCCGATATGTCGAGCATCCCAGATACGGCATGCAGTTTGCCATGAGACGCTATGAAAAGCCGCTGCCGAACGAGCGGGAAGGCATTATCCGCTATCTTTCCGGCATCCGCTTTCCCGGAATCGGAAAAAAGACGGCGGAAAAAATCGTTGATCTCATCGGCGAGGACTGCCTTGAAACAATCAAGGCCGATCCGGATGTTCTGCGCAATGTGCGCGAGCTTTCCCCTGAGAAAAGGAAAACGATTCTGGACGGCATCAATGAGGATGATGAAGGCATGTCCCAGCTGGTGCAGTTTCTGAATGTGCACGGCATCGGGATGAGAAATCTGATCCGTCTGAACCGCGCCTATGGAAAAGAGGCGCTGGAAAAGCTGAAGGAAAATCCGTACCGGGTGATTGATGAATGCGACGGATTCGGATTTGCGACGGCAGATAAGATTGCCGAAAGTCTCGGCTTTGCCAAAGACGACGAGCGCCGTCTGTATGCATATCTGGTTTCTCTGTGCATGGACAGATGCATGGCCGGCGGTGATTCATGGGTCGGTTATGATGATCTGAAAGAAACGTTCCTGAAAAAGACAAGAGGAGCGGATTTCGAATACGACGATCTGTTTCAGAAAGCCGTGATAAACAGAAGACTGATCATGGAAGAAAACAGAGTATATCCCGTTACCCAGTATGAAGCGGAAACCGGCATTGCCGGCTTCCTGAGATATTTTCCTTATGCATGGATTGATCCGTATGATCCGGATGAGCTGGTTCATGACATAGAAGTGATAGAGAAAGAATTCGGAATTTCATATGATGAAAGTCAGAAAGAGGCGATTACATCCTTTTTCACCTCGCCGTTCATGATTCTGACCGGCGGACCGGGCACCGGCAAGACAACGGTTGTCAGAGCCATGGTGCGCCTGTTCAGACTGATGTATCCGGATGCCTCACTCGTCTGTGCGGCACCGACCGGAAGAGCCGCCAAACGGCTGTCTGAGCTGACCGGAAATGAAGCGACAACGATTCATTCCCTGCTGAAATGGGACCTTGAAACAAATACCTTCGGCGTGAATGAAGAAGAGCCGCTGGATATCGATGTGCTGATCGTCGATGAGTTCTCCATGGTGGACGCCTGGGTGTTCCATAATCTGCTGAAAGCATCGCGCTCCGTAAAGAAGATCTGCATCATCGGCGATGAAGACCAGCTTCCAAGCGTATCTCCCGGAAGCGTGCTGCGCGATCTGATTGAATCGCAGCGCTTTCCGCTGATCCGGCTGAATCATATCTACCG
Organism: Erysipelotrichaceae bacterium; assembly: GCA_015058875.1. GTDB lineage: Bacteria > Bacillota_I > Bacilli_A > Erysipelotrichales > Erysipelotrichaceae > Bulleidia. Next base: position 10,559 of record SVBN01000025.1, read on the forward strand.
CCAGAAGGACGGCAGTGATGTTATTGCCCTGGCACACAGCATCAGGGAAGGCAATGCGGATCTGGCCGGGCTGAAAGGGGATGTCCGCTTTCTGGAATGCGAGCGTTATCAGATCCGGGATGCTGTCCTGACGATTGTAAGAAATGCACTGGACAAAGGGTATGACATCAATGATATTCAGGTGCTTTCACCGATGTACGGCGGAGCTGCCGGCATCGATATTCTGAACAACGCCCTGCAGGAAACATTCAATCCGCCTGCCAAAGACAGACGGGAATTCCGGTACGGTTATCTGACCTTCCGCACCGGCGACAAGATCCTGCAGCTGAAGAACCAGCCAGATGATGATGTCTACAACGGCGATATCGGGATCCTGGAAGAAATTCTGAAGCCCGAGGAGACGGAAAACCATCAGACGGTTCTGGTTGTCCGGTTTGATGACATTTATGTGGAATACAATCAGGAAAATCTCGGCAACATTACCCTTGCATACTGCATCTCCGTACACAAGTCGCAGGGCAGTGAATATCCGATCGTCATCTTCCCGATTACCTTCCAGCACGTCATCATGCTGCAGAGGAACCTGATCTATACCGGTGTGACCAGGGCAAGACAGTCGCTGGTCATGATCGGGGAAGCGGATGCTTTCCGGAAGGGAATTGAAACAAAGGAACGGCATCACCGCCAGACCGGTCTGAAAGAGAGATTAAGCATTGAAGAAGACATTCTTTTGTAGAATTTCTTCTTTTTTTTTCGGCAATTTCGGGGAATTCGTATTTTTTTTGCGTATATGTTAAGCAGGGGAGATAAATTATGGCGGTAAGAAATAAAAAGGATATCCTCGAAAAAAGCCTTCTGAATTATCCGGAAGTATTCTGTGATATTTTTAATAATCTTGTTCTGAAAGGACAAGGAACTATGAGACCGGAAGATCTCAGGGAAAAGAATATCTGGTCCTCCTATATGGATGCGGAAGGAGAGACACGTGAACAGTACCGTGACGTGCTGATGCTGTGGAAAAAGCACAGAACACACATTCTGCTTGTTGGAGTGGAGAATATGACAGCGCCTGATGATTCACTATTTTTAAAAATCCCGGAATATGACAGTTCGGTGTTAAGAAAACAATTAAAAGAAGGCAAAATCAAAGGAAAAGTGACTCCTGCAGTAACAATCGTATTGTATTATGGGTACAGGAAATGGAACGCTCCTGAGGATTTTCATTCCTGGAAGAGGGTTCAGTCTCTGCCGGATGAACTGCGGAGTATCATTACAAATTACAGATATATAGTCATTGATCTCGGCGCATTGACAGAAGAAGAGATTCATCTTCTGAAAAGTGATTTCAGGGTTGTGGCCGATTATCTGTCACAGATGAGAAGAACGAAGAAATACATACCGGAAAACTGGACACTGAAGCATCCGAAAGAAGTATTTGAACTTCTGAGGGTAATGACCGGTACAAGAGAATTCGAAGAACTTGAAGCATTAAACTGGAAAGGAAAGGAATATAATATGACAGCATATCCAATCGGTCCCGTCGAAAAAATGAGAAGAAAGATGGAAAGAGAACTCGAAAGAAAACTGCTGAAAAAAGATGAAGTGATCAAACAGAAAGATGAAGAGATCAGTCAGAAAGATGAAGAGATCAGTCAGAAAGATGAACTGTTAAGTCATAAAGATATAGTAATTGGACAGTTAACAAAAACTGTGATTAAGCAGTTTGGCTCTGAAGCACTCAGCATTCTGAAAGAATCCGGTATCAGTGAATCTGATCTTGAAGAGCTGACTGAATTCAAAACGGCATCGCACTGTGGATGATCAAAAATAAAAATCCGTGCAGTGCATGCACGGACCTGATTCATTTATTTGGAAAGCAGAGCCTTATCGTCAGAGAACTCTTCCCCGCTGGCTTCTTCGAAGCGGCGCATGAGATCTTCGACGGTGAGGTTTTTCTTTTCTTCTCCTCTGATATCGTACAGGACTGTTCCTTCATACATCATGATGAGACGATTGCCTGTAGCGATGGCATCACGCATATTATGCGTAACCATCAGTGCAGTCAGATGATCCTTCTCAACAATCTCTCTGGTAATATCCAGAACTTTTTTCGCTGTTTTGGGATCAAGAGCTGCTGTATGTTCATCGAGCAGAAGCAGTTTCGGTTTCTGCAGGGAAGCCATCAGAAGGGTAAGCGCCTGACGCTGTCCGCCCGAAAGCAGTCCGACTTTCTGACTCAGACGGTCCTCCAGACCAAGACCGAGAATTTTGAGACGTTCTCTGTATTCATCACGTTCCGCTGCAGTGACACCCCATTTCAGCCCTCTGCGCTTTCCGCGTCTTGCGGCCAGGGCAAGATTTTCATCGATCTGCATATCCGGAGCAGTGCCCATCATCGGATCCTGGAAAACTCTGCCGATCAGATGCGCACGTTTGAAATCGGGAAGGGCGGTAACATTTTCACCGCCGATAACGATCGAACCGGTATCAATCGGCCATACACCGGCAACCGCATTAAGCATTGTTGATTTGCCGGCACCGTTGCCGCCGATGACGGTCACGAAGTCACCGTCCTCCATTTTCAGATTGATATTGGAAAGAGCATGTTTCTCATTGATTGTTCCGGGATTGAAAGTCTTGCATACATCGGTTAATTCAAGCATTGCCGTCATATTATTCACTTCCTTTCCCGTTCAGTGTCCTGATGGAATTCCTGCCTGCCCTGGCGAAGGAATTCTGAGAATGACTGCGGATATTCGGGAATGCCAGGAATACCGCGACAATGACCGCTGTAAAGAACTTCAGCATATTGGAGTTCAGACGCAGCCAGAGAACAACAACGACAACCAGGTAGTAAATGATTCCGCCGACGACCACAAATGAGAGTCTGCCGGCAAAATTGACACGCTTGCCCATGACGGCATCATGCGCCACTTCACCGATAATGATTGCGGCAAGTCCGATGACGATTGCGCCGCGCCCCATATTAATATCGGCAAATCCCTGGAACTGTGCCATCAGCCCGCCTGCCATTGCGACAACCGCATTGGAAAGGGCAAGTCCGATGACTTTCATGACATTGATATTGATGCCCTGTGCCTTTGACATCTCGGGATTGCAGCCGGTGGCACGGATGGCCGAACCGGTTTCGGTGCCGAAGAACCAGTACATAATGCCGATCAGCACCGCCGCAAACACCAGTCCGATGATAATCGCGGAATTGATATTGCGCGATGAGATCAGAAGATCATACTTGGCAACATTGAGCGCCTTGTTGGCGGAGAATCCCATGATCGCAAGGTTGACCGACCACAGGGCAAACTGGGTCAGGATACCGGAAAGAATCGCAGGTATGCCGAGTCCGGTATGCAGAAGCCCGGTCACGGTACCGGCAATCATGCCGGCAATAAATGCAGCAAGAATCGCTGCGGCAGGATTCCATCCCGCCAGTATCAGCATGACCGTAACAGCGCCGCCGGTTGTAAATGTTCCGTCTACGGAAAGGTCTGAGATCTCAAGCAGCCGGAATGTGATGTACAGACCGAGCGCCATGATTCCCCATATAATTCCCTGGGCGATGCCGCCCGGGACATTGCCGAGCAGGTCCGAGAATCTGAGACCGGCTCTGGCGATAATGAAAGGATCCATAATCAATACCCCCTGATGAAGTTTTATAAGAAATCACTATGTGAATAAAAATGAAGGGCGGCTTTTACCCCGCCCCCTGAGTGTCTGCTGATGTCAGTGACTATTCACCGATGGGCTCATAATCGGAAGGCACAGAAATTCCGAGTGCTTCACATCTGGATGCCATGTACTTCTTTGTCGGATTTGCATAGTATTCGACCGGCATAGTCTTTACATCTTCACCGTTGAGAATTCTTTCAGCCATCATGCCGGTAGCGCGTCCGAGCTCATAATAGGAAATGGAAAGGGTGGCGATTCCGCATCCTTCGCAGAGGCCTTCTTCACCGCAGATAATCGGAACGTTTGCCTGGGAAGCAACATTGTCGATTGCAGCAGCGGAAGAAGCTGCAGTGTTGTCGGTCGGAATATAAAGCGCATCATTTTCAGCGCAGGCAACACCGGCTACCTGGGCAACATCATTGGAATCGGAGAAGGTATAGACGGTAACTGTCTTTCCCTTGTCCTCAAGAGCAGCCTTGACAACATCCGCCTGATATACGGAATTTGCTTCAGCGGAGCAGTAGAGGATGCCGATGTTGTTTGCATCCGGAAGCAGTTCATCAAATATGTCTGCCTGCTGATCCAGCGGCGCAAGATCTGATGTACCGGAAACGTTTGTTCCGACAGTACCGTTGAAGTTGTCGATGTCAAGTGCTACGCCGTATTCGGTGATGGATGTGCCGAGCACCGGAATCGAATCGGTAGCGGATGCGGCTGCCTGAAGGGCAGGAGTGGCGTTGGCAAGAATCAGATCAACTTTCTCGGAAACCAGCTGATTGCAGATGGTAACGCAGGTTGCCGGATCGCCGGCAGCGTTCTGATCGACAAATTCAACTTTGTCTCCGTATGCTTCTTCCAGATAATCACGGAATCCCTGGGTTGCCGCATCGAGGGCAACATGCTGGACAAGCTGGCAGATACCGACGGTATAGGTATCACTGCCTGCATCTGTGTTTCCGGAAGGGGCTGTATCCGCGCTTCCTCCGGAGCATCCGGCCAGGGAAACTGCCGCTGCACCGGCAAGGAATAATGCTGTAAACTTTTTCATTTCTTTCATCTCCTATGTAAATTTTACACGTGTTTAAATTATATTTCTTTCCGACCATACGGTCAATTCATATTAAAAGGAAACAGTGCAAACAGACAGGTTTTGGACGAAACCCGTCATGAAATATTTTCACCGGCATCTTATTCCTCCCGAAAGCACAGTTTCCATAAATATTTGTTATGCACTTATTGTATATGCTTATATGCTGAATCCAATTCAAAATCCATATAATTTGAATTCATAAGGTACGCTGATTTTTGCAAAAAAAAATTAATTTTTGAAAATAAACCGCTGTTCTCGGAAACAAGTGTCGTGTATAATTGCCATGTTCATAAATAGGAGGAAAGAAATGAACGCAAAGAAATTTATGTCAGGTTTCCTGGCAGCTGCACTGCTTGCAGGCTGCAGCTCCGGATCTGCTTCCGGAAGCGGTGAAGCTCAGGAAGAAGGCGGCGCAAAGAAGATCGATACACTTCACTTCCAGTTTGTACCTTCCAGAGATCCCGGTGAGATCATCGAAGGAACAAAGGATCTCGGTCAGCTCGTCATCGACGAAATGGCTACCCGCGGATACGAAATCGGCAATGTTGACATCACAGTAAGTGATTCCTATGAAGCTGCCGGTGAAGCGCTCTCCGCAGGTTCCATCGAAGTCGCATGGCTGCCGGGCGGAACTTATGCATTATATTCCGAAGAAACAGATGTCATTCTGACTGCTACAAGAAACGGTCTGTCCAATGACTCCGAAGAACCGTCCGACTGGAACGGTCAGGAAAATGCAACTCAGAAGAATGGCCCGCAGGTTAAGTACTACCGTTCCCTGATCTATGCAACACCGTCCGAATACGGCAAGGTTCTTGCTGAAAAGGTCAACAACCATGAAGAACTGACATGGGAAGACCTCGACAAGGCAAGCTGGGCTGTTATGAACGTTTCCAGCTCCGCAGGTTATATCTATCCGACAATCTGGCTGATGGAAAAATACGGAAAGAAGATCACAGACCTCTCCAACGTTACAACAATGGACGGCTACATGGCTGCATTCCAGCAGGCTGCTGCCGAGCAGGTTGACGTTATTGTCTGCTACGCTGACGGAAGAAACGACTATGAAGGTTCCTGGAACCTCCCGGCTGACAAGCAGGATGATACAGGACACCAGGGTCTCGGACGTGTTGACGGCGGTTCCATCTGGGATGAGCTGAATGTTATCGGTGTTACTGAAGGTATCTATAACGACACAGTCGCTATTACAAAGGCTAACCCTGACATCTATAACGATGAATTCAAGACAGCTCTTCAGGACTCCCTGATTGCAATTTCCGAAACAGAAAAGGGCAAGGAAATCTTCGCAGTTTATTCCCACACCGGTTATGCAAAGGCTACAGATGCCGAGTATGACGGTGCCCGTACAGCTCTTGAAGTTGTAAAATAAGGTTAAGGAAGATTGATGAAAACAGAGCAGTTTTGCAAAGGCTGCTCTGTTTTTTCAGAATTATCAGAATCACAGTATCATACGGCGAAAGGAGAACGCAGAATATGATTGAGTTTAAAGACGTATCAAAGACTTATCCGAACGGTACGAAAGGCCTCCAGCATGTCAACCTGCAGATCGAGCAGGGGGAATTCGTTGCGATTATCGGTCTTTCCGGTGCCGGAAAATCCACACTGATCCGCACGATCAACCGCATGATTGACATCACCGGAGGACAGCTTCTGGTCGACGGAACGGATGTGATGACGCTGAAAGGAAAATCACTGCGCAAGTTCCGCCGTAAGATCGGCATGATTTTCCAGTCCTTCAACCTTGTATCCAGATCTTCCGTTATCAAGAACGTTCTTTCCAGCAATGTCCCCGACATGCCCTGGTATAAGGTCCTGTTCGGCATCTATTCGAAGGAACAGAAGATGCATGCCCTGGAAGCACTGGATAAAGTCAATATTCTCGATAAGGCATATCACCGCTGCGACGAGCTTTCCGGCGGTCAGATGCAGCGTGTTGCGCTGGCCAGAACGCTCGCCCAGAATCCTTCCATTATACTTGCGGACGAACCGGTCGCTTCCCTGGACCCGATCATGGCGGATGTTGTCATGAGCGACTTCCAGAAAATCAATCAGGAAATGAACATCACGATCCTGCTCAATATCCACCATGTCGACCTGGCGCTGAAATATGCCAGCCGTGTCATCGGTGTCAGAGCCGGTCAGATCGTTTATGACGGACCTGCCGCAAATGTGACGCAGGATATTCTTGATCAGGTATATAACGGAAAAGCAGTTCCGAAATCAACGGATATCAAAACTGAGGCGGAGGCATAATCTATGAGTGCCCCGAAGGTCAGAAAAACTCCGCTCTTTGACCGTGTGTTCAAACCCGAGCACATCGTCCTTAACAACGGAAACAGCGTGGACAGACCGCGCAGCCGGATGCCGATGATTCTGATCTGTCTTCTGATTGTCATTTACATCTCGATGAAAATGACGGGATTCAATATGGGAATTATCGTCAGCCGTGCCGCACAGCTGACAGTCATTCTCGGACAGATCTTCCATCCGAATTTCTCTTACTTCCCGAATGTAATCACACCGCTGATCGAAACGATCAAGATGTCGATTCTCGGTACCGTTGCCGGATGCGCGATCGGACTTCCGCTGTCGATTCTTGCCTCCAGCAATATCAACAGCAACCGTCCCTCACTGCTCGTCATCCGCTTTATCCTTTCCATCATGCGTTCCGTTCCGACCCTGATTTATGCTTCGGTTCTGGCGCTGGTGTTCGGACTCGGTACATTTGCCGGTACGCTTGCAATTACCGTATTCACGATTGGTATTGTCGCCAAGATGCTGTATGAAAGCATTGAGACCATTGACATGAAGCCGTATGAGGCCATGGTCAGCTTTGGTGCTTCAACGCTCCAGGCATTCTGGACAGCCTGCATGCCGCAGATTCTGCCGACCTATATCGACGACTGCCTGTACTGCTTTGAACTGAACGTACGTGCATCTTCGATTCTCGGTTATGTCGGTGCCGGCGGTCTCGGCGTGCTGATCCGTGAAAGAACCGGACTGCGTGCTTATAATGATCTCGGCATGGTACTGCTGATTCTCTTTATCGTAGTTCTTGTCATTGACTTTGCGAACGACTATGTCCGTTCGAAGATTTCCTGAGGAGGTGCACGCATGACAGTATTAGAACAGCTTCAGGCTGAGCCTAAAAATCTCTGGAAACGCGTTGTTCTCTTCCTTGTGCTTCTGGCAGTGGTTGCCTGGGGCAGCGATTCCATTTCCTATAACGGCATTGCCGCGAAGGGCTCGGTTGTCGCTTCCGGTATCATTCACGGCATTACCCATCCGAATACATCACTGCTGTTCTCACTCAGCGACAGCGGCGTTCCTTATCTGGTTCTGCAGACCATCGCCATCGCGATTCTCGGCACCATTTTCGGCGCCATCCTGGCCATCCCGATCAGCTTCCTTTCTTCCACAAACATTGTACCGAAGTGGGTTGCCTATATCTTCCGTGCACTGATCCTTCTGATCAGAACCATTCCTTCCATGGTTTGGGCACTGGTATGGATCAGAGTTACAGGTCCGGGGGCGCTGTGCGGCGTCGTGACCCAGTCGGTCTGCTCGATCGGCATGATTTCAAAGATGTACATCACGGCAATCGAAGATCTGGATACCGGTATCCTGGAATCCCTGGATGCGGCCGGCTGCAACTCCTTTGAAAAGATCCGTGTCGGCATTCTGCCGCAGCTTTCCGCAAGCTTTATTTCCACGGCTATTTACCGTTTCGATATCAACCTGAAGGATGCAACAACTCTCGGTATCGTCGGTGCCGGCGGTATCGGTTCCCCGCTCGTTCAGTCGATTACCTATTCCAGATGGTCCAATGTCGGCGCATTCCTGTGGGCATTGATCTTCCTGGTTCTGATCATTGAGTACTTCTCGACAAAGATCCGCTCCACACTGGCAAGAGGAAAGCAGTAATGTCACTCATCCGGATTCTTGCGACATCGGATGTGCACGGAACGGTATTCCCGGAATATTACGGAGACCGTTCCTGGCGCAGGCTCGGGATTGCTGCATTGAAGAAGGCATTTGATGAGCTGCGGGATGAAAACACTTTAATCATCGACAACGGCGATACGCTGGAGGGCACGCCGCTGACATTCCGGCATTATTCCTTTGAACCGGATCAGGTATGCCCGATTACAAAAGCAATGAAAGCTGCCGGATATGATCTGATCAATCTCGGCAATCATGACTTCAACTACGGTGAGCAGGCGATGTTCACGCATCTGGAGAATTCCGGTGCCGCCTGCATCACTGCCAATGTCTTTTACAAAGGCGAACGGATCTGTCCGCCTTACCGCATCATCGAAAAGGGCGGAAAGAAGCTTGCCGTATTCGGCGTAATCACCCAGTACATTCCGTTCTGGGAAAAGGCGGAGCATATCCGCAATTTCACCTTTGCGGATGCTTTTGAAACCGCAAAGGAAATCACACGGATGATCCGCGAAAATGAACAGGCCGATTATGTCGTATGCTGCTATCACGGCGGATTTGAGCGTGATATCGAAACAGGCGAGCCCAACCAGGATCTGACCGGTGAAAATGAAGGATATATGATGCTGAAGGAAATCGAAGGCATCGATATCCTGATCAGCGGCCACCAGCACCGGACCCTGTGCGGACAGGCGTTCGGAAAAGTCTATACCCAGACAGCCTCCACCGGCAGTGAATTCGCCTGCATCGAGATCGATGAAACCGGTATCCATGCAGAAATCCGCAAACCTGCGGAAGAAGCGGATCAGCAGGTTCTGGATCTTGTGCAGGAAGAAGAGGACGCATGCCAGATCTGGCTCGACCAGGCGCTCGGCAGATGCATTTCCGATCTGAAAGTCACCGATGAATTCGATGCAAGACTCCACAAGACACAGCTGATTACATTTCTGAACAAAGTACAGGCGGAAGCCACCGGCGCACAGCTGTCGGCTTCGGCACTGTTCTCCGGCGCTACCGGATTTGATTCCGAAATCACGATGCGCAATATCGTTTCCACATATGTTTTCCCGAACACGCTGACGCTCAAGAAAATGAGCGGAAAACAGCTGCGGGCATATCTGGAGAAATGCGCAGAGTATTGGGATGTCAGAGACGGACAGATCATTGTTTCACCGGCATTTGATTATCCGACGCCGATGCATTTCAACTATGACATGATCGACGGGGCGGAGTATACAATCAAAGCCTCCAATCCCGTCGGACAGAGGATTGTATCCCTGAAGGTGGACGGAAAAGACGTGACGGATGATGATTTCTTTACGATCTGCGTCAACAACTACCGCGCCGGCGGAAGCGGCGGATTCTCCATGGTCCGCGAAGCAGAAACGCTGAAGGAAGATCTGACTGCGATGGTCGATATTCTGGCGGCATATATCATGGATAAGAAAACGATTGAATTCGAGCCTGTGCACAACATTCAGGTCATCGTATAGGAAGGCTGCGCGGATGTCCGAAGTATTTCATACCATCCTGCTGGTCGCATTGCCGGCAAGCGGGAAATCCGAGCTGCGCAATCTGATGGCACATATGCCTGCAGATCAGCTGAAGATGGAATTCCATATCGGTGAAACACTGCAGCTGGATGATTTTCCCTACGTGCATCTGATGCGCAGAATCGATGAGGAACTGACGGAAATCGGCGAACCTCCGGTATATTATCCCGGAAACAATCCGTTTTACGATCCCCGGGACTGGGGAACGCTGATCAGACTGCTCAATGAAGATTACAATGATCTTCTGAACCGGAATACGGTTCATCCGGACAGTGCGGCGGAATATCTGCTGGAGCGGATCGACCGGGCATCACTGGCGGTCGGACTCCCGCCGCGGAACGCATTGCTGAAAGATGTGCGCAGGCAGATCGCCGCAAAGCTGGAGACGGAAGCCCGCGCCATGCTGGAAGAAAAGCAGGCCCAGTATCCGGAAAGCTTTGAAGGAAAGACGATCATCATCGAATGCGCAAGAGGCGGACCGGACGGAGCGTCCATGCCGCTGACCGGAGCGTACGGATACCAGTATTCCTTTGCACAGCTGTCTCCGGAAATCCTGGAACATGCTGCGGTGCTGTATATTCTGGTCACACCGGAAGAAAGCAGAAGGAAAAACTTCGAACGGACGGATCCGGATGATCCGGGATCCAACCTGTTCCATGGCGTACCGCTTTCCGTCATGCTCGGAGATTACGGGTGTGATGACATGCAGTATCTGCTGGATACGTCCGGCAAACCGGATACCATTGTGATCCATGCATACGGAAGGGAGTATGTTCTTCCGGCCGGCGTCTTCGACAACCGTAAGGACATGACAAGCTTCCTGCGTCAGGATCCCTCAGAGTGGGATCCGGAGATGCTGAAGGAAGTCACGCAGGCATTAAAGGCTGTCACAGACAGAATGCAGAGAATATGAAACCAAGGGAGATCCAAGGATCTCTCTTTTTCTACGGATAACGCTTTTCCTGCAGTTCATAACGCTGTTATTGTTCTTTCCGGCATCTCATGAAAGTATAATGATTAAAAACTGCAGGATCTGATTATGTGGACACAGGGAACAGAACTTACAACAGCCGTTACGGATCTGATCAATGGCATCATGGCAGTGATACTGCTGCTGCGCATGGGAAAACTGAAGGCATGCGGTTTGAGAAACGTGTGGATGGTTTTCTACCTGATGCTGGGACTTGTCAGTCTGATCGGATTTCCGGCGCATGCCTTCGTCATGAGCGCCGAAACAAATCACCGGATCTGGGCGGTTCTTTATCCCTGCATGATTGCCATGGTGCTCAGCTATTACGCAGCTGTCGTCTGTAATGTTAAGGGGGATGCGGCGATGCGGAAAGCGCTGATGATTCTGATACCGGCATCTGCCGCAGCCAGTGCGGGACTGATCTGGATGGACCGGAATATGCGTTCGCGGGCGTTCATTGTCTTCGGCTTATGGTGTCTGATCCTGCTGGCCGGTATCCTTGGCAACCTGATTCCGGCCGCAAAAAAGAATCCGTTATATAAAAGCTATCTTGCAGCACTGGCACTGCTGGTAACCGGAAGCATTCTGCAGAGCATGAAGTTCATCCGTTTCACACTGATATTCGAATTCAATTACAACGGCGTTTATCATTTTGCCATACTGCTGCTGATGCTGGTGCAGTATTGGGGCGTATGCAGAAGAATAAAGGAGATTGGCTGATATGAAGCAGTATATCATCGATGCATTTACGGACAGACCGTTTTCCGGCAATCCGGCGGCGGTATGCATTATGGATGAATGGCCGGCGGATGCATCCATGATGAAACTGGCCAGGGAAAACAACCTTTCCGAAACAGCGTTTCTTGTGAAGGAAAAACAGGGATGGCATCTGAGATGGTTCACGCCGGGAACGGAAGTGGATCTCTGCGGACATGCCACCCTGGCGTCGTCATTCGCCGTGCTGAACTATATTGAACCGGATCAGAATGAAGTGCATTTCCATACAAGAAGCGGGGAACTGATCATCCGCAGGAAGAACGGTCTTTATGAAATGGAATTTCCTGTTTATGAACAGGAAGAAATCCCGGTAACGGATCTGATGGAACAGGCGTTCGGCACCAGGCCTGAGAAAGCATATCTCGGCGTCGATCTGGTCTGCGTTTTTGATAATGAAGAAGCCGTCAGGAAGATGCGTCCGGATCAGAATCTGCTTGTCCGGCTGCCGGGCAGAATACAGAATGTGACGGCGAAGGGGAAGGAAACCGACTGTGTTTCCAGAAGCTTCTGCCCGAAACTTGCAATCGCGGAAGACCCGGTATGCGGTTCGGCACACTGCCAGATCGCACCGTACTGGGCGTCCGTATACGAAAAAAACGAAATACATGCATACCAGGCATCCGCACGGGGCGGATATCTGACATGTACAGTTGACGGCAATCAGATCAAAATCAGCGGCAATGCCGTGATTGTTGCTGTCTCGGAAATACTGGCCGTCCTGCAGTAAAAGGTGAAGCATTATGATTCTGTATTTCAGTGCAACAGGAAACACCAGACTCATCGCCGAAGCTCTGGCGCATGAGTTGAACGATGAATGCGTCTCTCTGCTTCAGCGGATCAGAGAGTCCGATTACTCCGATATTCATTCCCGGAATCCGTTCATTTTCTGTGCACCGGTTTACATCAGCGAGCTTCCGGTATTCTTTTCGGAATATCTTCAGAAAGTATCGCTGACGGGATGCGGCGTTGTTTACGGTATCTTAACCAACGGCGGATACTCCGGAATTGCCGGCGGACAGATGAAAAAAATCATCGAAGAGAAAGGGCTGACCTTCAAAGGCTATGCGGAGTTCAAGCTTGCCAGCAATCATATCACCAACAAAAGCCATAAACCGTCTGGGGAAGATGAGATTGTGCACAGGATCCGTACATCATTGAGCGGAATCCCGCAGACTGCCGTTACAATACGGAACGGCGGTCACTTCAGAAACCGTCATCTTTTCCTGCTGGAATATGCCGTTACGGTTCCCGTGGCTCCGGTTCTCTGCTATTTTAATCAGGGGACTGCCGGATTCCGGGTAAAGGAAAACTGCATCTCCTGCGGAAAGTGCGCCGGACTCTGTCCGATGAATGTGATCCGTATGGAAGATCATAAACCGGTATGGGATATCCCGGGATGTGCGCACTGCATGTCATGTATCCAGAACTGTCCGGCTGCGGCAATCGAGTACAAAGATGTGACAGAAGGGCGGAAACGGTATAACGCTTCCGCATACATCCAAAAAGCTGCTGCGAACGGATTATGAGATGCCTGCAGTAAAGCGCAGGCGTAAAACTGTTTGAATTCATGTGAAAACAGTGGTAACATAACTGAGAATTCGTTGAAGAAGACGAGTAGTACGGATCAGATGATCCAGAGAGCGGATGGAAGGTGAAAATCCGTGATTCTGCCGTATGAAGCTGCTTCGGAGAGTGCCCAATCCGCACCGTATCCGGCGTTAACGGACAATTAAGAGCGCATCTGAAACAGATGCGAATCAGGATGGTACCGCGCAGAAAGCGTTCCTGTGATATTTCACGGGAACTTTTTTATTGGAGGAGAAAAGCTTATGAAACAGTTAACCGGAAACCAGGTCAGACAGATGTTCCTGGATTTCTTCAAGTCAAAGGGCTGCATGGTGGAACCCGGTGCAAGCCTGATTCCGCATGATGATCCGACGCTGCTCTGGATCAACGCCGGCGTATCCGCGCTGAAGAAGTATTTCGACGGCACCGAGAAACCCGCCAGCAACCGTATCTGCAATGCCCAGAAATCAATCCGCACCAACGATATCGAGAATGTCGGCAAGACCGCAAGACACCATACGTTCTTTGAAATGCTCGGCAATTTCTCCATCGGCGACTATTTCAAGCAGGAAGCCATTCCCTGGGCATGGGAATTCCTGACCAGTCCGGAATGGATCGGATTTGATCCGCAGCGCCTGTATGTCACGGTTTATCCGGATGACAACGAAGCGTATGACCTGTGGGTAAAGGTCGGCATGAATCCGGCCCATATCCGCAGAACAGCCGACAACTTCTGGGAAATCGGCGAAGGTCCCGGCGGACCGGATACCGAACTGTATTATGACCGCGGCGAAAAATACGATCCGCAGGGCCTCGGTGAGAAGCTGTTCTTTGAGGATATTGAAAACGACAGATATATCGAAGTATGGAATATCGTATTCTCCCAGTACGACTGCCGTCCGGGTGAAATGCCCCGTTCCGAATACAAGGAACTGCCGCAGAAGAATATCGATACCGGCATGGGACTCGAGCGTCTGGTATGCCTGATTCAGGACGGCGAGACAAACTTCGATACCGATCTGTTCCTGCCGATTATCCGCGCTGCCGAGAAGTATGCTAAGCATCCGTATTCCGATCCCGAATACAAGATGGCATACCGCGTCATTGCGGACCACATCAGAACCGTTACATTCGCTCTGGCCGACGGCGCCACATTCTCCAACGAAGGCAGAGGATATGTCCTGAGAAGAGTGCTCAGAAGAGCCGTCCGCTACGGCATCAAGCTGGGCATTGAGGGCAGCTTCATGTACCGTCTGGTAAAGGTTGTTGCGGACAACATGATCGATTTCTATCCGTATGTCCAGGAAAAGGTCAGCCTGATCGAACGTCTGGTTAAGACCGAGGAAGAGTCCTTCCACAAGACGCTGGTCAACGGCGAAGCGCTGCTGAACAATGAACTGGCAAAGCACGCCGATACAAAGACGCTGCCGGGTGAAGTTGTATTCCGCCTGTATGACACATACGGATTCCCGAAGGAGCTGACATCCGAGATTGCCGAAGACAACGGCTACCATGTCGATCTGGAAGGCTTCGAGAAAGAGATGGCCGAACAGAAGAGAAGGGCAAGGGAAAGCCGCGGTGAACAGCAGTCCATGGGCACGCAGTCCAAGGATCTGATGGACTTCACACAGGATTCCGTATTCCTCGGCTATACCGAAAAAGAATGCGAAGGAAAAGTCATCGGCCTGTTCAGGGACGGCGTCAGCGTCGACTTCCTGGAAGATGAAGGCGATGTCATCCTCGATCAGACAGTCTTCTATGCCGAATCCGGCGGACAGTGCGCCGATACCGGTACATTGTCAAATGATTCCTTCAAAGCATTTGTTTCCGATGTCCGCAAGGCGCCGCACAAGCAGCCGATGCATCACATCGAGCATGTCGAAGGCACACTGAGCATTGGTGATACCGTGCATGCCGCGTATGATTTCGAACGCCGTGAAAAGACAAGGGCAAACCATTCTTCCCTGCATCTGCTTCAGTCAGCGCTGCGTCAGGTTGTCGGCAGCCATGTCGCTCAGGCCGGCTCCTACAACGGTCCGGATTACGCCCGTTTCGACTTCACGCATTATGAGAAAGTTACCGACGAACAGCTGAAGGAAGTTGAGCGTCTGGTCAATGAAATGATCCAGAAGAACGCCAAGGTTACAACCGAGGTCATGGATATCGAAGATGCGAAGAAGACCGGCGCGATCGCTCTGTTCGACGAGAAATACGGCGACAGCGTCAGAGTCGTCACCATGGGTGATTTCTCCAAGGAATTCTGCGGCGGCACACATGTTTCCGAGATTTCCGAACTCGGCGTGTTCAAGATCATTTCCGAAGAATCCATCGGATCCGGCATCCGCCGCATCACCAGCAAAACCTCTCTTGCGGCATATGATGAATTCAAGCATGAAGAAGAATATCTGATCGAAACAGCGAAGATGCTGAAGATGCAGAACTGGAATACCCTGAAGGAGAGAATTAAGTCCCTGATGGAAGAAAATGCCGCGCTGAAAAAGGAAAACAGCGAGGCAAAGCAGAAGGCGCTTGCCGCAAATGCGGAAAATGCAGCCGACAACAGCGAAGACATCGGCGGTCTGAAGGTGCTCTTCCTGAATACGGACGGTATGGATTCCGCCGGTATGAAGAATTATGCCGAACTGCTCAGAAACAAGAACGACGGAATCGTCTTCCTGAGCGCAACAGACGGCGAAAAAGTGACATTTGTCTGCGCCGCTTCGAAGGCAGCCATTGCGAAAGGCCTCAAAGCCGGCGATCTTGTCCGCAAAGCAGCGGAAGTATGCGGCGGTAAGGGCGGCGGACGTCCCGATATGGCACAGTCCGGCGGCAGAAATCCGGAATCTGTACCGGAAGCTCTGAAGGCCGTACGTACACTCATTGAAAACGCCTGAATCAGATAAAAACAGGGGTGAGCTCTCATCCCTGTTTTCTTAACGGCTCCGCCATTTCTTCAGCGCCCGATACAGCGTGCGCTCCGGTATTGAGAAATGCTCCGAAGTATCTTTGATCGTATGACTGCCGGCATATTTCAGCACTTCTTCTTTTTTCTGATCGATATAGGAGATTCTGCCGGCGTGACGGTTTGTCGTACGGATATATGCGGAAAAATCAGACCGGATTTCCAGCAGGGAATGATTCTCATCCATCGTCTGCAGCGAACATGAAATCCCGATCCTGTTGAGCAGGCTGTTGAGTTCCGCCGTCTGTACCTGATCCTGTTCCGTATTCTGAATGACAAAAGTAATATATTCTTCCATAGGATACTGCCATATTTAATTATGGCAGTATTGTTTTTGAAATGGAAGACCCTGAAGGAATTAACGGCCGGAGCTGAAGCGAAGGAACAGCTGGGCGGCGTAGTTTTCAAATGCCCGGATCATCAGCGGATGGGAAACGGTGAACAGAGCAGGGCGGGCTCCGGTATAGATGATCTGTACATTCGTCTCATTGATGGCAGCCGTTACATTGGCAAACAGCGGACGCGGCAGAAAGACAAAGCGGCTGTCCGGCCGTGTATCCATCAGTTCCTCAATATGTCTTACATAACGCTCATATTGTTCCTGCGTATAACTGACGGCTGCACATCCCGGCATATTTTCTGTATGCATTGTCATGTCCCGGCTGCCTGCGGGGATGAATTCCATGTACGGTCCGCTTTCAAGCTGTTTTTCCAGCAGCGGTGCGGTGATTTTCCGGAAAGCGGATATCTGAGCCCCAAGCTCATCCGCGAGATCCTGCGGCATGGAAGAAACGGGAAGGGCGCTGCGGATCCAGGTATGCCCGGTGATTTCTTCCGCACGGAAAGAACGGCTGACGCTGATCAGCGGTTTTGTCTGCTTTTTCAGCATCCGGAAAGTTTTTTCGCAGCGGGTCAGTTCCTCCGGATCATCAATCCACGCATAGCTGCCTTCCGCTTCCGTACCGGGCACATGGAATGCCTGTATGGCCGCGACCCCGGGCATGACAAACAGTGTATGTGAAAAACGGGGATTTCTTTCGGATGTGCAGTAAAACGATTCCACCATGCCGCTCATATACAGCGGCAGCCAGCCGGTGATGGCCGCGTTCATTTCAGCCAGACTGCGGTCAATATTATGGATGATTGTAATACCTGTGCCGTTATGAACAGCCGCGTTCATCAGAATACCCCAGTTTCTGAGAAAGACAGGATCCCCGGTCATCCATTCCATATCCTGATCGGAATACAGCAGAAGCTGCGGTGCTTTCCGGCGGTATGCCAGGGAAAGAAATCTCAGCACAGCTTCCCGCAGTCCGCTGTATCCGCAATACGTACCGCCCTGATGCTCCGTGTCAAATGAAATCTCCGGTACCGGCAGTAAGAAATCCTCATATCTGTCCAATACTTCGAGCAGGTTTTCCGCCGTCTGCGATTGGGAAGATGATGATTCATCCCGGGCAAAGAGCCACTGTGAAAACACGCTTCCGGACAGTTCATCTTCTGGGACAGACAGTATGCGGGCAAGTTCTTCCGTTCTGTTCATCCGTACGGTCTGATCCCACAGGACTGCGCAGAGCCTGGCTGAACTGTGGGAATCCTGGCGGGGAGTGCGGGCCCCGCTGCGGTAGCGGCTGATCAGGGAAGAGTCGGTATAAAGCAGACGGCTCAGCCTTGCATTGGTCAGCTCCAGCAGATTCATAACCGCATCGAGCTTTCTGCCGAAAGACTGTTCCGGAATACCCGCAGTGCCGGGTGCCTGCCGCTCAGGCGTCTCATTCTGATCTTCAAACAGATACAGCTGCAGTTTCCGGAGCGCTTCTTCTTTTCCGGTGTTTTCCGGAAGATCCAATGCCGCAGAAAGTGCATCCAATCTGTTTTTCTTCAAAGCAATCATATAAAGGGCGTGCACAAGTTTTTCCGAAGCCGCTCCGTCTTGTTTCGGGACTCTTGCGCCGCTGAGAAAACGGCTGATATTAGTGCGGTCAAATCCGGCATATCCGGCTGTTTCAGACCCGGAAGCTTCCAGCAGATCCATCAGCTGCCTTAATCTTTCTGAAAACATAAAAGCAATCCTCCGAAAAAACAGACGTCACAGTTTCAGGTGTGACATGAATGGTGTCATTGACAATTGGGATGGCACGCGGATATCGGCCGGCAGAATTTTTACAATAAAAATATACCATGAATCAGCGGAGGTATATATGCCTGTACAATATGCAGAAAACAAAATGCAGTCCGCAGATGATTTCCT
This sequence comes from Erysipelotrichaceae bacterium, assembly GCA_015058875.1. Lineage (GTDB taxonomy): Bacteria > Bacillota_I > Bacilli_A > Erysipelotrichales > Erysipelotrichaceae > Bulleidia. Next base: position 29,378 of record SVBN01000025.1, read on the forward strand.
GTTTCAGGAAGATGAATCCGGACAGAATATGACGGAACCCGTGAGCACTCCCGAAGTGTCGGAACAGAAGGCGGTTCCTTTGCGCTGGGTTTATGAACAGCCGATGATGAAGAGTTTTTTCCTGCTGTTTGAAGTCTGGAAAGCAATGGGGCTGACCGGTGCTATTCTGATTCTCTTTATGATCATGATCAATCTGTTCTCCGGCCAGGGACTCTCAGGCATTATCGGTGCAGTCGGGATCGGTCTTCTTGTCTGCGGCATACTTCTGGTGCTGTCCCTGCCGGCATACTGGATTGTGACAAAGGCAAACAACGGCATGTATACAGTTCTTTTTGAAATGGACGATGAAGGCGTGGATCATATTCAGATCAAAACCGAAAAGGCAAAGGCGCTGGATATCCTGACAATTGCGGCCGGAATCATCTCAAAGAACAGATCGGTTATCGGTTCCGGACTGATATCCGCATCCGGTGCATCGTTATATTCACGCTTTTCGGATATCAGAAAAATCCGGGCGTATCCGGATAAGAATCTCATCACGCTGAAAGGAAGATTTATGACCAATCAGGTATATGCGGATGATGAGGAATTCGGAGATATTCTCGATTTCATTCTCGATCATTGCCCCGATGCGGAAATCGGTTAAACCGGTTCGGGAGGTAAAGCAGATGGCTGCCAGAAACAGAATCTGTCCGGTATGCGGAAATAAGGCTGCTCCGGACGCAAAATTCTGCATGAAGTGCGGGACCCGTTTTGAGGAAGAAAAGATAAAACAGGAAGTCCGGATGTGTCCCTCCTGCGGAGCGGAAGTGAAAGATGATGCGAGGTTCTGCCTGAAATGCGGCGCTTCACTTGTATCAAAGAAGAAAGAAAAAAGACCTTTAAAGACTGCGGTGCCATCCACGCCGAAACCCTCCGTGATTCCCGCTGGGATTGCGGCAGGGAAGCGTATTGCGGCTATGGACAGTGCCGGTGAAATGGATCTCGGTGATGCGGGCGGTTTTTCTGCCGGTATTTCTTCGGATATGAACCTGTCGGGCTCTGCGGCAGAAAAGACGGGGAAGGTATATTCCCCGATCAGCGGACTGCTGCACTGCCTCGGTTCATACGCCCGAGGTCTTTTCACCATGCCTGCAAAGCCGAAAGTACTCCTGTTTTCACTTATGATGGCCGGAATCTGGACGGTGCTTGCCATGCTGAAAAACAGCGGATCGGAAGCTGTGGAGTTTCTTTCCTGGCTGACATTTGCGGAAGGCGGGCTGAACCGGGAAGGAGCGGGAGTGATCGGCGGAATACTCGGAAAGGGGTGCACGGCCGTACTGCTTTCCACACTGTTCAGCGGCGGCTTTGCCAATACTGCGAAAGGAATCGGATCTTTGTTCCGCAATGAAGGGAAGGGAAGTCTTATCGGAACATTGCTTGGCATCATAACCGGCGCATCGGCGTGTCTTTGTTTCATGGGAATCGATACCGCATCCGCGTCTTCCTCCATGGCAGGCATTTCCGGCGCCCTGCTTTGCCTGCAGGCGATCGGAAGAAAAGACGGAAATCTGTATCAGCTGGCGGAGTCTCTGACTTCACGGAAAATCAGCGGTCTGCGTTCGGCACGGCCCGGAAAGGCGAAAAGCCTGCTGTCCGGTATTTCCATGGGATTTATCCTGATGACGGCAATCGCCGCAATCGGCGTATGAAAGGAGTGCATATGAAAGATTACAGAGCAATCATGCAGAGATGTCTTCGTGCGCTTCCGGCTGCACTGCTTCTGTCGTGCACGCTGATCATGCCTTTTGCGGCCGTCAGAGCCCGTGCGGAACAGGAGCGTGTTTACCAGGTCATCTCGGATACCATGCCGTTCGGGGAAACATACATATATAAAGACGGCTATATGTCCTATTCCGAAAAGAGAGGTTCGGTGGACTGGATGCTGGAAGCGATGTGTCTGGAACCATGGGATCTGAAAATCGTGCAGGAAAACAGCACGCCGGAAGCATCTTCATTCTACAGAACAGTGGATGAACGCGTTTACCGCGGTCATCTCAGCGAAGGGGATACACTGCGCTCTTCCGCATCTATCAACGGAATCAACGGCTTTATCAGTACGCACGCCATAGTCTATTTCGGCAGCGGAAATGATTTTGAATACAGAATCAGTTCGGAAAATGATTATAACCTGATGGACGCGGCAGACGGCGATTCGGTGGACAGCACCGCCACGAAGTCATGGACTGTTTTTAACGACTATACCGTTGAAAAGGGCGTTAAAAAGGTTGTTGTCTTTATTCATCATGACGGCGACTTCAGAGGACGTACGGTGACAACGGATGATGCATATATGAATATCCGCTTTGAATTCACCGTGGATAAAGTCAGTCAGTCGGTGACGGAAACAGCGGATGACCGGCCGGGAGAGGACTCCGGTACCGGTATCATCGATGAAATCATCGATGATTCTGATGATCCGGATCTTATCGGACCGATTGCCGTGAGCTTCGGCGGAGCAGCCGCCGCTGCCGCCGCAATTGCCTCGGGCAGTTCCCGGGACAAAGGCGGAGATGCAAAGTCCTCCCGGAAAGAAAAGAAAAAAGCATCCCGTTACAGGATGTATGTCTATAAAAACTTCGGCAATGCAATCAGGAAAGACGGAAAACCTGTAACCGTCGGTGCCCGGATTGCGGAAATCGATGAAAACAACAAAGAAATACCGAGGAATGATCTGACAAAGCATATTCAGGTATTCTCGGAAGACGATACCCTGAACGTCAAAGACGGCGGGATGAGCGGCAGATACAGGAACGCTCTGGCAACTGCGGAAAAGAACAGTGAACTTCATGAAGGAACGGTATCCTTCCGATATACCGGCGAAGGCGGGACATTCACAAAGAATGTTGTATTCCGTCTGGTCGATGAAGTGCAGATCGTTTTCCCTGCCATGAATGAAGAGGGCAGATGGATTGCCAATGCAAATCTGAACGAAACGGACGTCATTGCCGGAATGAAAGGCCGTACAAAACTGCGCTTCATGTTTATGGATGCCGTGGAAGAACCGGAACAGATTACTTTCAGCAACACCACCGGATTCGGTATTACTGCCGTAAAAGACAGCGAATATGCATATACATATTGGGCGGAGATTGAAAACCGGAAGCGGGAAATACAGAAGGAAGCCGGTATCTTCGCAGACATGAAGACGCAGAAAATCGGTATTCATGCTGTCTTTCCGGATCATACCGCCGTCACAAACGAATTCATAATCAATATCTGGCCTGAGGGAATCTCCGTGCCGATGGAAGATCAGAAAGACGGATATATTGAGATGTGCACGGTGCCGGATGAAAATGCCGTCGGCAGCGCAAAGATACCGCCTGCCATGTTCAATGTATATGTATGCCGCATGAACGGTGAGGAAGCAGTCGTTCAGAAGAATCCGGGCATGACATGGAACGGATTCTATGACGACGGAAAATACGGAAATACATTCAAACAGCACTTCCCGTGGAAAATATACGGCGGAGCCGGTATTTCCATCTATGCGTTCAACACGCTTCCGGTCATTATTGATCCGTATTACTCCTGGATGATTCTGAAATATGAGGAAGCCGGATACAAAGCGGAAGAAAAGCTTCCGTTCCGCATGACCGGCATCAAACCGGACCTGCCCAGCCTTGCCCGGAAGGAAGCCGCGCTGAAGAAGCTTAAGCGGGCAATTGAAATATACGGACTCGGTTCGGACCCCGATCTCAGAAATGCCCTCAGGAACGCCCCGAATATGTCCGGTGCGGACATTGAACATCTGTGCTATCAGCTGCTGCTTGCGGGCAGAACGTACTATGAAGCAGACAGCGAAGAATTCGCTTCGATCGATGCCGTCATGACAAGATATATCGTCGTGGCTTCCTCGATGGTCGCAGTCGGTGACAAGGCTGTCGAATATGCAATCCAGCTGTACTGGCCGAATGCGCCTGCTGACCTGATCGCGGCCTTTGCCAATCCGTTCAAGAATGCAATGGCGGAATATCTCGGACAGTATGTTGCCAGATGGTCCTGGGTGGATCTGACCGAAGGCGGTAATATTGAAGAATTTGCGTTCATGAAAACGCTGATCAGCAGCTCCAATGAAACGCTGAGTGCAATCATTACCGGCGAAAGAGAAGTACATCCGAAGGTGCTGGGACAGATTGTCTCGCTGTATCTGATGCTGAGCTATGCGAACCATTATTTCTATGGAGAAGGAGAAGAAAAAGGTGATATTTTCAAATCCGTTATGGCTGCTCTCGGCGATCTGACGCTGACCAAATTCAAACAGTTTATCGGAAATCAGATCAAGGATCTGAACAAGAAGCTGTTTGCCAAGATCGGAAACTACGCCGGAAAACTGCTGTCGGACCAGCTCAGGAAAGGATATCAGGCAAAAGCGGATACCGCCGGACTGAATGTCTTCATGCAGTATGTACGCGGTTCCTACAATGCATCCGGAAAGCTTACCAATGAAGGATTCAAAGCCGCGAATGCAGCCAAGGATTCCCTGAAATCCGAGTACATGAAAGGTGCTGAAAAGGCGATTGAGGAGACGGTGTCTCAGGCAGCGGAAGCTGCGGATATTGCCATTGCCCAGCTGCTGAACTATCTGTGCGGCGGAACGCTGGATGAAAATGACGCTCTCGGAGTACAGACACATGAAGTCGAAGCAGGATACATCATTGACCGTTCCGGCAGAACCGCACGTCTCCTTGCCCGCGGCTTCAAAAAATGCTTTGGCATCGATGTTGAAAAAGCATACGAAGACACGGTAAAAGCGCTGGAAATCTCGGTAAGGCTGGACGGCGCATATCTCATCATAAAGATGTTCGGCTATTGCGTGGAAATTAATTATATCGATAATTTCGAAGCGCTGTTCCAGGTGATCTATGATGAAATGTTCAGCTGGATGGAAGTATTCTGGACAGACAGAATCCATGCGGAAACGGGATACGATCCCAGAGATGAAATCACCGACGATACTTCGCTGCTGGAAGTTCAGAAAGAGCATATGGAGAAACTGGAAAAATCAGTCAATATCACTTATTACGGAAAATAAAAAAAGCGGGAGGGGAATCATGATCAGACGAATCATAATGACGGCACTCTGTGCTTTGCTTGTCTCAGCCGGCACGGCCTGCTCGTCAAAACCGGATAATATGCCGTATGAACCGGACACGCCGGAACCTGATGCGCATGCCGGACTGTTTGTTTCGGAATACGGAACGATGGAATTCAGTGGGGACGGTGAATCCGTCACCATTGATTTCTCAGACGAACTTGCGGAACTCAGCGGACTGCCCTCAGGCAGGCATGAAGCAGCCTATGTGTTTCTCAGCGGCGATCTGCCGCCCCACGGCAGTATGCCGGTCCGCTACGATACGGCGCATGAGCTGAAGATTACGGTGGATGATGTATCTTCCGTGATCGATATGGCAATCGTCGCAGAAGACGGCAAAGCGTATCTCGGCGTCGGAACGGTAACGCCGGAAAAGATTCCGATGCTGTTCCGGTCGGAAGAAAGCTATATTCCGGCTGTGTTTGAAAAACAGAAAGGAGATTAATCATGGCTGTATATTGTCCCGAATGCGGGCGGAAGCTGCCCGATGAAGCGGAATTCTGCGATAACTGCGGCACCAGAATACCGAATATGAAACAGCCGGAGAAACAGACATTCCATGAAACGGCAGGAAAGAAAAAACCAGGTACCGGAAAAAAGGTTCTGATGTTTCTCGGACTCGGCTCTCTTGCAGCAATGCTGTACGGAGGATATCAGGAATTGATGGATGACGGCGCCGGTCCGACGGAAAAACCGGTACAGACAATTACGCATAACACGGAGAACAGCTCCGGAAAAACAGACAGCAATACACCGGTCAAGCCGGCAGAGACACAGCACAGACCGGCGGAAACAGATAAAGAGACAGCTCAGAACGGAGATAATACCCAGTCTGTACCGCAGGAAGCTGTCAGTGCACCGGCTGACGGAGATATTTCACAGGGATTTGAACCCCTTGGAAACGTCTGGTTTGATGATTTCCTGTTCTACGAAGACGATGTTTATGAAAACGGTATTCCGGATGGTGCTCTCATGCGGGAAGCAGGATATATCAGCGGTGAATGGAAATACTGTCTCACATTCAACCGGACCCTGGAAGGGGAAGAGCGGATCGATGAGATCGGCACGGCCGAGGTATCCTTCGGGGAAAATGCGGCACAGCTGATTCTGCATCCCATGTATATCCGCTATTCTGATGAAGTCATTCCGGAAACGGACGAGGAAGTCGGATATGAACCGTTTGCGGGAGAATGGGACCCGGAATATATCGATGTCAATGACGGCAGGATCTTTATCGGCATCGGACCGTATTATTCCCTGAATGATACGGATTACGCACTCGGCAATATCGTTGTGAAAGATTCCGGCATGTTCGGTGATTTCCTTATGGTGCGTCCATAGGAGGGTGTATGAAGCGGTTTCAATCATATGCGGAGCTTGTAACGGAAGCTTCAAAGCTGTGCAATGTCTGGCGTGATATTCAGGGAAAACCGGTCACAATCCTGGAGCTCGTTGATTCCGCCGGCAAAAATCCCGATCTGACATATCCGCAGTCCTATGTTCTTTCCGAAGAAGGGGCAATCGGTGCAGCAGACCGGTATGAATATACTGCAGCATGGATCCTTGTGCCGATGGAAGACTGTGAAGAAAAGGAAATCCTGACGGAGAAAATCACGGCGTATTTCCGGCATGCCGCACAGCAGTAAATCTTCTTTCCATGCAATATGAAACGGGCAGAGTGATCTCAATGAAACCTTAAAGAGTGAAACTGTTTTGTGAAACATTTTTCATATACTTTTCGATTTGTTTGGGATAAAATAACTTCAAAGGAGGATAGGAATATGGCAGGAAATGACATTTCTCCAACGGTTAGTTTTAATGCGGATGAATTAAGACGTCAGAATATTTCCAAGGTTCTGCAGCTTGTGCAGGAGGCTCTGGAAGAACGCGGATACAATGCAATCAATCAGCTTGCAGGGTATCTGATCTCCAATGATCCGGCTTATATCTCAAGCCACAAGAATGCCCGCGGAATTATTCAGTCCGTTGAACGTCATGAAATTATTGAAGAGCTTGTCCGTTTCTATCTGGAAGAACACCAGTAAGCCGGATGATGTTTTTCATGGTGCCGGAAAGGCACCGGAATGCGGTGACACGTATTTCATTTTTTGAATGACGAAAGAAAGGCGTGAGTAACATCCGCCTTTTGTTTGTGAGGTGAATTTTATGGATGACAGACAGATTATACTGACAGGTGACGACGGAAAGGAATTTGTATTCGACATTCTCTTTACATTTGATGATGAAAAGGGAAACCAGTTCGTTCTGGTCACCGATCCCGAAGATGAAGAAGGCAATGTCTACGCCTTCCGCTATGACGATGAAGGCGAGCTCTATGAAGTGGACGACCCGGAACAGGCGGAGATGTGCGCGGAAGTACTGAGCGCGTTTGTCAGCGAGGAAGAGGAAGCAGATGGCGAAGCGTAAGCGCAGAAAGCTGAAGCTCGGAAGAATTCTGGTCATCATTCTGGTGCTTCTGCTGGGGGCAGCCGGACTGATGTACCGTAGCTATCAGAAAGCTTTGAAGCCGGTGAGCAGCGAATCTCAGAATGTGCTCTTTACGGTCAGCGCCGGCGAGAATGCGAAAAAGGTCTGTGAAAATCTGGAAGCGGCGGAGCTGATCAATGACAGCGGCTGGAGCTATGTCTATGTCAGGCAGAACAAGCTCAGCGATGTCAAGGCCGGAGAATATCTGCTGGATCCTTCCTGGGATACCGATCAGATTTTCAAAACGCTGAACGATCCGCTTGCGGCAATCGTGGATGAAGGCGTCGTTACCATTATCGAAGGCGACTGGATCAAGCACATCGCTTCCAAGATCGCTTCGGAAACGGAAGTAAAGGAAGAGGATCTTCTGAATCTCTGGAATGATGAGAAATACATCCGTTCCCTGATGGACCGCTATCCGTTCCTGAGTGAGGACATGTTTGACAAAGATGTGCGCTACCTGCTGGAAGGATATCTTGCCCCGAATACCTACAGGTTCTTCCGTGATACCACGGCGGAAGAGGTAACGGAAAAGATTCTTGATGAAACGCTGCGTGTCTACAATGAATTTGCGGCCGATATGAAAAAATCAAAGCTTTCCGTTCATGAGCTGTATACCCTGGCAAGCATCGTCCAGTATGAATCCGGACTCCCGGAAGATATGAAGAAGATTGCCGGTGTATTCTATAACCGTATGGATGCGGATATGCCGCTGCAGTCCAGCGTAACGGTATGCTACGCCATCGATCTGGAGTCTTCGGAAAACTGGCAGGCGTGCGAGATGAATCCGACATTCGATTCCCCGTACAACACCTATAAGTATTCCGGACTTCCACCCGGACCGATTGAAAACCCGGGCAGGGAAGCACTGGATGCGGTGCTGCATCCGGCAAAGCATAAGTACTATTTCTTCATGGCGGAGGTATACGGAGACGGAACCGTCCATTACGCCGAAACCCTGGAAGAACATGAAAAGAACGTTGAGAAGTATCTGAAATGATCTGCTCGACATTGTGCTATCTCAGAAGAGGCAGAGAATGGCTGATGCTGCTGAGAAACAAAAAGCAGAATGACATCAACGAGGGAAAATGGATCGGCGTCGGGGGAAAGATAGAGGCCGGCGAGGATCCCGAGACATGCATACGCCGGGAAATCCGGGAAGAAACCGGATATGAAGCAGGAACGCTGAAGCTGTCCGGGATGCTGGATTTCTATTACCAGGGAGCGGAAAGCGAACGGATCTGGGTCTATGAATGCCATGATTTCAGCGGACAGGAAACCGACTGCCCGGAAGGCACGCTGAAATGGATTCCCCGGGAAGAGATACTGTCGCTGAATCTCTGGGAAGGCGACCGTCTGTTCCTGAAGGAAATGCTGGCAGAAAGCAATGAGCAGTTCCGGCTCAGGCTGGAATATGATTCCGAAGGGAATCTGATATCAACGCAGAATCTGAAAACGGAGGAAGGTATGAACAAGCCTATTATCATCGGTATCGCCGGAGGCAGCGCTTCCGGAAAAACAACGATTGCAAGAAGGATTCAGGAAACATTTTCCGACCGGAAATCGGTGCTGATCATCCGCCAGGATGACTACTACAAGGATCAGTCGCAGAAACCGATGGAAGAGCGGATCAAGACAAACTACGACCATCCGTTTGCCTTTGACAATGATCTGCTTGTCGCCCATATCCATCAGCTGCTGGAAGGTCATCCGATCGAAAAACCGACCTACGACTTTGTGCATCACACCCGCTCCGATGTGACGGAGCTGTGCAATCCGGCGGACGTCATCATTCTTGAAGGTCTGTTTGTTCTGGAAAATGAAGAGCTGCGGGATCTCGAATCAATCAAGATCTTTGTCGAGACAGCTTCCGATATCCGTTTCATCCGCAGACTGCTCAGGGATGTCAACGAGCGCGGCAGAACGGTGGACTCTGTTGTCAGCCAGTACGTCGATACCGTGCGCGTCATGCATGAACAGTTCATTGAACCGACCAAGCGCTATGCCGATCTGATCATTCCGGAAGGCGGCTCCAACAATGTTGCGGTCGATCTGCTCGTGACAAAAATCAGTAGCATCATACATCACTCGATGTTATAATAATCGGGCAAAAAAGGAGTTTACAAATGGCAGAAGATAAGATTTATGTAACCGAAGAAGGTCTGAAAAAACTGCAGGATGAATATGAGCATCTTGTCCACGTCGTCAGAGAAGAAGTCAAGCAGGAGCTGAAAGAAGCACGTGCCCTCGGTGACCTTTCCGAAAACGCGGACTATGACGCTGCCAGAGATCAGCAGGCACAGGTAGAATCCAGAATTCTCCAGCTGGAAAACATGCTCCAGCATTATGAGCTGATCGATACAAGCAAAACCGGATCCAGAACAGTACATATCGGTTCCGAAGTTGTACTGCAGTTCATGGATACAAAAGAAGAGCAGTCGTTCCGCATTGTCGGTTCCACCGAAGCGGATCCGCTCAACGGCAAGCTTTCCAACGAAACGCCGCTGGCTCAGGCGATTCTTGACCGGAAAATCGGTGATATTGTGGAAGTTTCCGCAAAAATTCCGTATGAAGTTGAAATTCTTGATGTGAAATAACGGGAATTCGGTCAAAAAAAGCGTAAATGATAAGCAGGAGGACATTTTTATGAGGTCCTCTAAAATTGGACGGGAAAAGAGTAAAACCGTACAGTAAGATAAGTCGGGATGAGAATAAACCCAATATGGTTTAGAGGACATCCGGAAAAGGAAAATCTAAAGAA
>SVBN01000117.1 GCA_015058875.1 Erysipelotrichaceae bacterium
AAGCGTCAGCGATAAGACAACCGCTGCTGTAAAACACTACATCCAGCATCAGAAAGATTAAGCATCCAAAACAAATCGTGAGCAATTCATCCACGCCTGATCCAGTTGGTCAGACGTGGTATTCTTGCTTAGATAATAGAAGGTTGTGCGGGCAACCGGAACAGATGCGCAGAGTCCCTTTACCGTGACCGCGCCGTCTTCCCTTTCCGCATATTCTTTCATGAATTCCCTGATAATCAGTTCTCTTGTATCCGTCATACCGTATTCCGCCCTGTTTATCTTACCAGAGCCGGGTGTCTGTTTCCTCAAAAGTTTTCTCTATTGGAAGAACGTGCAGATCCATGCCGTGATCAAAGTTCCGATGAGAGTCATCACGATCTGGCGCAGCTGCTGTTTCCGGTTGTAGCCGAACTGTTCCCAGCCTTCGCATCCTTCCGTTTCCGGAAAGTAATGCTGGAAGAAATGTGATTTTGTGAGCAGGAAATAATCAAGGCCGATGATATCAAACAGCTTGATCACGGTTCCGATAATCAGAAACCGTACCCATAACTGCAGGAAAGTAAAACCGTTCCGGATACCGTCGATGCCCGCAATCACAAACAGACTGATATAGCCGGTGACAAATAAAATCAGGATAACCCACCCGGCAGCCGTTTTCCATGTGAACGGAAGGCTGTTCACTCTGGGCTGCAGCTTTTCCTGCACATCCTCCGGAAAAAAACCGATCAGGATTTTCGAAGGCATTGTAACAGTCAGTCCCCAGATCCCGAAAAACAGCAGCGCACATCCCGCGGCAGATAAAATCAGTGTCAGTCCCATTGCATTCACCCTTTCCGTATCATCCATCCGCACCTGTCCCGGATACTCTCAGAACAGGAATCCGGCAGTTTTCTCCGGATCTCTTCTTTATTGTTTCCAACATTAATATTAGCTTTGACTAACCGCATGCGTGAAGAAAAAGTTTCCGTTCCGTTTCCTGCGGCACGGAAACTTCTGTTTTATCCTTCCAGTTCAAAGAGCCGGTATATCTTACCGTACATGCGGTTCACAAACATCAGCCGGAACAGTCTCTGCTCTGACGGTCTGAGCTCATTGATCAGAAACTCCGGCGTAAAGGAGTGTTCCATTTTCAGCCGGATGCCGGTACCGGAAATGAGCGCATTAATATCCGAAATGCCGTATACCCGGGAAGCACCGACATCATGAATCGGGTTTTTGAATTTTGAAGCATCCGCCCCGAAGCGGGTATAGACATCCATCAGCACATGCATTTCCGCATATTTCCGGTGCAATGCGGACAGAAGATCATGAACCTGCGGATTGGTCAGATACATGCTGAGGCCTTCCATGATCACAATCACAGCCGGACGCTCAGGCAGCTGTGAAATCTGAGCAGGATCCGATGCGTCCAGTGCAGTCATATGATACCTGTCATTTTCATCCCAGTATTCCCTTCGCACCCGGATTACATCTTCAAGATCACAATCATACCAGCTGACATACGGCTGCCTCACCCGGCGAAACCGGCTGTCCAGGCCGCATCCGATATGAAGAACCAATGCATCGGGATGCTGTCTCAGCATTTCATCCGTCCAGTCATCAAATACCCTTGCACGCATGGCCATATTGTATGCAAGCCAGACGGATTTTGCTTTCCCGTGCATTGCAAAGCCTTCCGCTGCCCAGATCCGCTCGGCGTCGGGATCCTCCAGGATCATATTCCTGCGGCTGACAAGCGCCTTGCCGTACAGCGGGATATACAATGTTCTGTTCACTTCATTCATAACTGATTTTCTTTCTGCTCCGTATTGAATACGAGCACGGTTTCCTGATCGCTGTAAGAAACATGCGACGGATGATACGCTTCTGTCATCCGGTTCCAGAACGTTTTTGCGGGAAGATTGCGCTCATGATATTTGATTTCCCACCTGCCGGGAAACATGCGGAAGATTTCCCGGACAGCCGCTTCGCCAATATGCTTTCCCCGGTATGCGGGAAAGACGGTGAATTCCGCCATCGTATGGTCCGGATTTCCTTTGATCAGGGAATACGGATGAATGAAGGCAAAGCCGGATACTATGCCGCCGGATTCAATCAGGAAGGCTTTCCGCTCCGGATCGGTGAAGTATCTTTCAAAATACCCGCAGATGATATTTCCTTCTTCATCCATTTCATTGTGATAATACTGCGTCATTTCATACAGATACTTCTGGTTGAGATTCCACAGCAGCTGTCTGTCTTCTTCTCTGACTTCTCTTAATGTGACCATAATCCTGTTATTGTTTTTTCTTTTTCCGTTTCGGGGAAGGAAGCTCATTATACATTGCTTCAATCAGTTCCATGAGGAATTCCTTCGAACAGGAATCACTGACCGCCGCCATTTCCTTTGCGCCTTCATACGGAATCTCCGTTTCCGCTTCCGGCATCATTTTCCTTACGGCTTTTACCGGACGGATCAGGAAGCGGTTGTCGTAAATACCGCCGAAGATCCGCTCCCGGTAATACAGAAGATATTCTCCCATCATCGGCCGGTATGTGATGCCGTCCAGCAGGGAAAGCCTGTCCAGAATGCAATTCAGATAATCCGCATCAGACGCCATCGCTGTTTCTCCTTCGGACCGGATGACGGATCACGGTCTTCTGCTTTTCCGGAGAAGTTTTGCGGGGATCGCTGAGATAGATCTCATGATGCATCCGCTGATCCGTAATATCCAATACATAGCCTTCCTGTTCCATGAATTCTTCCATAAGCCTTACCGTTTCCGGTTCGTCATCATACGGTCCGGTATGCATGCACTGCACGCACAGTCCTTCATCGTATCTCCAGAATTCCACTTTCGAGAAATCGGTCTTCTTTTTCGCTTCCGCTTCCTTCAGTGCCCATGCAAAATCATCTTCAGTGACAAAGTCCGGCAGACGGATGACGGAGATCCAGCGGAAATCCTCCTTATGTGCATAATCAATGCCCTGCACGCCTTCCTGCCACCAGAATCCTTCCAGCGGCGGAACGACATAATCAAAGTAGCCTTCGATCCGGCGGCTTCCTTTTTTGCTCATCTTGATCGTATATGCGATGCCGTAAAGCAGTCCGACCGCCTGTTTGTATTCACCGTCCTCCTCATTCGGATTCCCCTGTCCGCGCACCGCAAGATAATTCACCGGCGGCACGAGGACAGCGCCGGGTTTATTTTTCGGCATGTAAAACTCTCTGTATTCTTTTTTGAAATCAAACGCCATTGTTCACACTCCGTATTCACTGACCAGTTTCAGGAATTTCTTTTCATTCATCTGTTCATTGGTGATATATGTCCCGTTGTAAAACAATGCATAGTTCGTAACGGGAGACGGTGCATTCTGCGCATCTTCCCTGTTCATGATATGAACGGCCCGGAACGGGATCTGATTCTCCTGCGCTGTCTGTTCCAGGACGGGTACATATTTGGCATTGAACGGGCACTGGCTTGTCCAGTACAGCACATATCCCGCTTCTTCCGTATGGGGATGCTTTGCGCATGGACGGAACACCGGCACATCCGCATCTTCCGCAAACGGCAGATACCGGAGCTGAATTCCGTTGTCCGCCTCATCGCTGATCCGGAATCCTTTATATTTCAGATATTTCGGATCCGCCAGAAACGGTTTTTTCCCGGCGGAAGAAAGAATGCACAGACCTTTCTTTCCTTTTTCCCTGCTGTCGCGGATGCATTCATTGAGCAGATCATTGGAATACCCGTGTCCCTTGAAGGAACCGGATACCCACAGGCAGTCAATATACATATACCCGTCTGCCTCAATGGGAACCCATGCATATTCCGCCGGCATATATTCAATAAAGCACTTGCCGCGCTCCGTGCTTTTCAGAAAGACAAGACCTTCGTCAAACCGTTCAGCCAGCCATGCTTTTTTCGAAGAGACCTGTACGTCATTGTTATTTGAAATCGCACAGCAGATATGTTCCTTTTCCAGATTATCCTTTGTAACTCTCACATATTCCATACAGCTTTTCCTTCCTGTTCTCATTTGTCTTTCCGGAAAGCCAGCCGGAATACTTTTGTCATAAGCGGAATATAGGACAGCGCAAACCCTGCGGAGGCTGCACAGATGACAGCTTTTCTGTGCTCTTTCTTCACCATGGTGCCTGATGCAAGCCCCATGGAAAACAGACAGAGCTTCACCAGGGCAAAGTCCTTCCATGTGCTCTGCCGGGCATAGCGCGTGCCGAAATCAAACAGTCTTTTCATAACTCCTCCATGATATGCTGCGAACGGATTCATCCTTACCCAAAGCATACTATGAAAATGCATGCATATCCACAGCCTGCAGTATCCCGGATATCATTTATTGAAATCTTAAAAAAGAAAAAGAGATGCCCTGCACGAACATCTCCCGCCTGATCAGTACCGTGACTTACAGCAGCCTTCATCCTGCTTTCTGAAACGGCGTTGTGCTGAGGAAAAAATGCGTAATCTCTTCCGGAGTATATGCGTCATTCTTCATCCACCAGCGCACCGTTTCCGCAAAGTCGCATACCATATGATTCAGCAGATATTCCTTCGGGACGCCGGAATCCGCTTTTTCCAGTTCGCCGGCAAATACTCTTTTCAGGCATTCCTTGAAGTACGCCATGAACATTTCGCCGCTTTCACAGGAAAGAATCCTCCGGATATACCGGCTGCTGTCCTGCAGATGATACAGGATATGCGTGATTTCTCCTTCCATATCCTTTCTGCGTTCGGAAAAATCATGGGTGTTTTCCTTTGCCAGATTCTCCGCAAAGACATGATCAAAGATCTCGCTGCAGAGCGCTCCGAGCAGATCGTCCTTTGTTTCAAAGTGGGAATAAAATGTGCTTCTGCCGATATCCGCCTCATCAATGATTTCCTGCACGGTGATATTGGAAAATGATTTCTTTTCCAGAAGCGAAGTGAATGCATCATAGATTGCCTGTCTTGTTTTCTTCTGCCTTCTGTCCATAAGTAAATTTATTTCTCCTTTCAGAATAACAATCGAAATAAACTCCTCTAAGAACCGTACGTGCAGTTTTCCCGCATACGGCTCCCCACTATCACTTTCGAATGTTGTCAGTTATATACGACCCCACCTGCATTCCATATGTTTACATGAATGTACTGGCGCCGTATCAGTGCCTTCCAAACCACTGTGTATTTATCAATGGTGAAGCTCTTTCTCTGGCTCCTTCTGTTCATCCATTTGTAAACCACCCAAAATGCATGGGTATACAGTCCGCTGACTTCCGA